>NZ_JAFCTW010000016.1:0-109843 GCF_049896225.1 Caulobacter sp. DWR3-1-2
TTCCAGCGCGCCCAGAGCTCCCGACGCTGCCCATCCGTCAACCGAACCCGACGACCCATCCCAACCTCGCCTCAACCGCTACAATCCATAGCCGTTGCGATGACCGGTTGAGACCGCCCGCAGACCCTTTTCTCGACATCGACGCCCGAGGCCACCACCCACGCTTTGAGAAACCCCGGTTTCGCCGTACCCTCACGGCCATGACCACGCGCTCCGTCATTCTGCCCGAGCCCCTCAAGGCCTTCGTCGAGGCCGAGGTCGCCTCCGGGGCCTATCCCGACGCCGACGCGGTGTTGGCGGCGGCCGTCGAGCTGCTTCAGCGCGAGCAACGTCGCGAGGCCGCGAAGGTCGAGCGCTTCAAGGCCTTGATCCAGGAAGGCCTCGACGATCTGGAAGCCGGCCGGGTCGAGATCGTCGAGGACCGGGGCGCCTGGTTCGACCAGATCGAAGCCGAACTGGACGAGGCGTCGCGCGCCGCGTGAGGCGATCACGCCGAACCCTAGACATGCTACGGGGACGCCATGGTCAGTCGCTCGAAATCTTATGGAACGCCGTCTTCGGCCACGGTCTCGACTGTCTCACCGAGGTCGAAGCCGCCTATCTCGCTCGTCAGCCATCCCTTGAGCTCATCCGAGCTCGAATGGCTGAGGCAGCAGAGCAGGCACGTGGCCGAGGCATGGCGCCGATCGACCTCGACCCTGGCTGAGTAGGCATCGGGCGAAAGCCCCCATCCGCCCCGGATGCGGCCACGCCTTAAACCCTTGGGGGATGGGAGCTCTGGCGTCTGACGGTGTCAAGGACCGGCCTCCGGCCGGCCGCGGCGCGGCGGTCCCTGCGGGACCGTCCTTGACACCGTCAGACGCCAGAGCAAGCTCGCCAGCAAGGTTTTAAGGCGAGGCCTCGCCGACGCGGGCGGGTTGGGGAGGGGCTCGGCGGACGGCGCTCAATGCGGCCGGCTCCCCCCACCCGACCCCTTCGGGGCCACCCTCCCTGCGGGGGGGAGGGAAGCGTTTTCGAGCATCGCCGCCGCTCCATCCCCATAACCACCCACCCCAAGCTCCAGCAAATTCAACGCCCTGTAAGATAATCAGCGTCACCACCGCTGGCGCGTCCAGACCGCGCGCATAATCATCCCACCTCGCCGCACCGGAAAGGGCGCAAGGCCAGCGACCGTTGCGGCGGCGGGGGGCGAGCGAGCGGGGACAGGCGCGCGGGGGATACGCGCGCGGTCCGGGGACTTCCATCGTTGGGGGGCCCGCCCGCCGTCGGCGTCAGCCGGGGAACAGGCGTGCGCGTCCTCAGGATCCGCGTCCCCCGGCGCCGGCCTTCGTCGGAAACGGCGAACCGGCTTTCCGGCTAGGCCTCAACAGGGCCGCCTACCGGACGCGGACGGAAAACGCGCGCGCGGAGCGTCGGCGTCGTCGAAACGGTAACACAACACAAAGACTTCCGGACGGTGTCCGGCGCTCCGCGTCCCTTTCCATCCCCTCAGTGGCCCGCCGCGTGAGGCGGCGAAGCCGCGCCTTGCGAAAGGAAACGCCCATGGCCCAGCCCCGCCCCCAAAAGGCCCGCCCGGTCGCCGCCAAGCGCCGCCGTCCCAAACGGGGTCGGCTGCCGACGCCCGAGGAGGCCGAATACTATTTTCACGAGATCGGCAAGCGGCTGGACGCGCTGTCCCGGCGCATGGGCTACCCGCCCCGGGTCGAGGGCGCGTCGTGCCCGCCTCCCGAGGAAGGGTCGCTGAACGAGTCTCCGGCCGATTGCGCCAAGAGTTCGTCGCGGTCGTGATCGCGCCCGCCCGCCCCCGAAAAAGGGGCCGGCTCCTTTCGGAACCGGCCCCTTCCCCAGGCTGAGCTCAAGTCGGCTAGAACTTGAAGCGCAGGCCCACCTTGTAGGTGCGGCCGATCAGGCCGGCATAGTGCCAGGTGGTCAGGAAGTTCGGCGCGCTGGCATAGGCGCCGGGCGCGATGGGCGCCCGGGCGTCGAACAGGTTGCCGACATTGACATAGGCCGTGACGCTGTCGGTGATGTCCGCCGAGGCGTTGGCGTCCACATTGATGAAGCGCTTGATCGTGCAGAACTTGTTGGCCGCGGCCGTGTTGGCGGTGCCGCCATACGGGTTGCCCGGGACGCATTCGGTGCTGCCGTTGGTGTCGGCGGCGACCGACTTGATCGAGCCGACATAGTAGGCGGTGGCCGACAGGGTGTAGCGGCCGAAGTCGACCGTGTTCTGCCAGTTGCCCTTCCAGTCCGGCGTGCCGTTGCCCGACGACAGGTCGTACGGGCCCAGGGTGCCGGCGTACTTCTGCACTTCCTTGGCGGTGTGCAGGTCGTACTTCAGGACGTGAGTGACTTCGATGCGGCTGGTCCAGTTGATCGAGTCGGTAACCGGAACCTTGGCGGTGGCCGAGAAGTCGACGCCTTCGGTCTGCGCGTAGTTGGCGTTGACGTAAGGCACGTTGATGATCAGCACGCGCGGCAGGGCGGCGGCGAACAGCGGGTCGGGAGCGTCGACCACGTTGCACGAATAGCCGGCGCCCACCGCGGCGACGGCGGCGCAGCCGGCGCTTTGATCGGCGGCCGCGTAGTAGGCGTCCTTGGCCTTGCTGACGTCCGGACCCGAGATGATCAGGTCGGACTTCTTCACGTTGTAATAGTCGACGGTCAGGCTGAGCCAACGAGTCGGCTCGGCGATCGCGCCCAGGGTGAAGCTGCGCGAGGTTTCAGGCTTCAGGTCCGGATTGCCGGCCACGCCGCGACCCAGGCTGTAGGACTGCGAGTACGGATTGGTGGTGCCGCCGTGCGCGGCCTGGAAGTTTGCCGGCGGAGTGGTGGTGACGAAACCGGCATATTGCGAACGCGGGCCCGATTCAGCGAAGGTCGGCGCGCGGAAGCCCTTGGAATAGGTGCCGCGGAACGCCAGTTGACGCAGCGGCGTGTATTTCACGCCGAACTTCGGCGAGAAGTGGCTGAAGCCTTCCGAATAGTGGTCGTAGCGACCCGAGACGTTGACTTCGATCTGCTCGGTCACCGGGGCCAGGACTTCGAAGAACGCGGCCGAGACCGTATGCTTGCCGAAGGCCGAGGCAGTGGTCAGGGCATAGGTGTCGAGGCGGGCGTTCTGGTTATTGTTTTCCAGCAGCTCCTTGCGCACCTGGCCGCCGACGGCCAGTTGCACGTCGCCGCCCGGCAGGGCGAACAGCGACTTGGTGATCGAGGCGTCCAGCGACATCATCGACGAGTGCGACGGGGTCACCTTGTCGGGGGAGATGAAGTTGCGCACCGCCTGGGTGTTCGACGACGGCGTGACGAAGTTATAGGCGCCGGTGTTCACGGCGCTGAGGATGCTGGCGATGTTCAGCAGGCCGTGTTGCGTGATCTCGAGATTGTCACGCGCGCCGACGGCGTCGATCTGCCAGTTCCAGTCGTCGCCGAAGCTGCCCTTGATGCCGGCGGCGCCGCGGATGACTTCGTTGGAACGATCGCTGCCGGCGGGAAGATCGCCAAACAGATAGTAGATGCGGGCGGCGCCGTTGGCCGGATCTGCGGCGAAGGTGGTGGCGAACGGATTGTTCGGGTTCAGGCGACGCGCGGGAGCGGTGAGGTCGGTGGCGCAGTTGACGCCGGTGTTACAAATATAGACCGGCAGGACGATGCCGGGGTTGCTCGAGGCCAGGGCGGGGGCGCCGCCGAAGGGTTGCGTCTGGCGGATGCCGGTTGGCGCGCCCTTGATGCTGACATAGCTGTTCGAGTAGCTGCCGGTGGCATAGGCCTCGATATTGTCGGCCAGTCGCACGCTCAGGCGGCCGTTGAAGGCGTAGCGCTTCTGATACGGCGCGATTTTACGATAGGTGTCGATCAGGTCCCACTTGCAGCCGGTGCCGTTGGCGGTGGCCGTAGCCTGGGTGAACGTGCCGTTGGGGCAGGCGCCCAGATCCAGGGACTGGTAGGACGTCGTCAGCGGCGCGCCGACCTTGCCGGCCAGCGGATTGTTCAGGTCCGACTGGCTGACCCGGGTCACATTGGCGGTCGGGGTGGCCGTGGTCATGGCCGAGTCAGCGGTATTGTTGTCGATGCCGCCGATCGAGCTCAAGTCCTGGGTGTTGAACGGGAAGCCGCGGCTGTGGCTCGAGACCCGGTCGTTGGTCTGGTATTCGCCGTTGATATAGACGTTCCAGCCGCTGGCGGCGTAGTCGCCGAAGCCCAGGGTCAGGTCGCCGCGCCGATGCTCGGCGTCATTCTGAGCGCTTTGGCCGGCTTCGACGCTGCCGGCGACGCCGACGAAGGTCTTCTTCAGCTTCAGGTTCACCACGCCGCCGATGGCGTCGGCGCCGTACGACGACGAGGCGCCGTCCTTCAGCACTTCGACGCGGTCGATCAGGCTGAACGGGATGCTGTTCAGGTCGACATAGGCGTTGTGGCCGTCGTCATTGATCGGGAAGTTGGTCGAGCGCAGGCCGTCGACCAGCACGAGGGTCGAGGAGACGCCCAGGCCGCGCAGCGAGACGGCCGAGCCGCCGGCGCTGAAGCCACTTTGGAAGCCGGTGCCGATCGAGCCGGCGCCATCGGCCGAGATCGAGCGGATGGCGTCCGAGGCGGTGGTGATGCCGGCGCGCTGCAGGTTTTCCGAGGTCAGCACAGTGACGGGCGACGGGGTCTCGGTATCGGTGCGGCGGAACAGCGAGCCGGTGACGACGATTTCTTCGACGGCGTTAGCGTCCGGCGCGGGCGCGGTCTGGGCGGGCGCGGTCTGGGCCACGGCCTGGCTCACGCTCAGCAAGGTTGCGGCGGCCACGCCGCAAATCATCGTGGAGGCCAAAAGGCGCTCCCGAACGGTTTTGATGGTCAAGTTTAGTTCCCCCAATCGGCCCCGTGTCACGAATGACACCTCAGAATCGGCGCCGGCTGCAGTTTTCCTGGCGGCGATGGGAGAGGAGCTATGGGGGAGAGGCACGGTCGGTCAATTTACATTGCGGTAATGAAACAGTTCGTTGAAAATTGTCTCATTATGGTCACATACCGGGCGCTCCTAGGTGCCGGCCGATCGCATCCCAGGTAAATTCTATCTCCTACGACCCAGCATTGTTTTCGGGCGCGGTATTGTCGCTCTGATCGACAGTCCCGAGCCGGCCTACAGGCCCCGCTTCAGCCGCTCTCGATACGCCCCCGAGCTCGCCAGATAACCCTCGGCGTCGCCATAGGCCTGGAAGTCGCGGTAGCGCTCGTGGCTGCCCTTGACCTTGAGGGCGTGCTTGATCGGGCACCAATATTGTTCGGTGCGGGCGGTGACCTCGCGGGCATAGGCGATGACGCCGTTGCCATAGCCGCAGAAGGCGCAGTTGAGCTTCTGCACCAGGTTCAGATAGCCCAGCCGGTGGCGGTCGATGACCACATAGTCCGAACGCTTGACCCGCATGATGTCCCAGGCGGTGAAACAGCCCAGCTGGTAGAGGCTGATGCTGACATCGAGGATCACCAGCGGCAGGACCATGCCGTAGATCAGCGGCATGGTCAGCAGGGTCGGCAACGGCACGCGAGCCAGGCCCAGGGTCTTGCGGTGGACCTTCTGGCGACGCAAGGCGTCGGCCTTGAAACAGGGCTTGCCAACCGCATCCCGCTCGACCGCGTGCTTGGCGTCATGATCCGTGGCCCGCGCGGCGAAGGCGGCTTCGATCTGCGCCTCGACCTCGCGCAGACGGTCGATCAGATGTTCGAGGGAATCGGCCATGGCTTGGGGAACTCCGGATGGCGCAGCATGGCGCGAGTCGGGGCGAATATATCCTCCCCTGTGACGAAGGTCTGACGGCGCCGCTCTTGCTGAGCTTTCCCCACAACGCTCCATTTCGAGACAAGGCCCTCGCCATGTTCGCCAAAAAAACCGCCCCTTCCGCTCCCGCCTTCACGCCACTGGCCCAGATCGAGCCGACCCCGCAATTAGCCATGGCCCCGACGCCGACGCCGACGCCGACGCTGCGGCCCAAGCCCGCCTCGATGATCGCCCAAGGCGTGGCCATCAAGGGCGACGTGCTCGGCGACGGCGAACTGCACCTGGATTGCGTGATCCAGGGCGACATCCGGGTCGGCAAGCTGGTCCTGGGCCCCAACGCCCGGGTCGAGGGTACGCTCTACGCTCAGGTCATCGAGATCCACGGCCGGGTGACCGGCGCGGTCTCGGCCAAGCAGGTGCGGCTCTATGGGACGGCCGTGGTCGATGGCGACATCACCCATGAACAGCTGGCCATGGAAACCGGCGCGCAGTTCCAGGGCCGCAGCCTGAAGTTCCAGCGCCCCGCGCCCGCCGCTGCCGCCCCCGTCGCGCCGCAGCCGCAGCCGCAGCCGCAGCCGCAGCCGCAGCCGCAGCCGCAGCCGGCCAGTGGTCACACGCCCGCCATGGCTGTCTATCCCGGCTAGAGCATTTCCCGACCTGACTGCGTCAGGCCGTGAACTCTAATATTTTGTTTTGACGCATTTTTCTTCACGCGAACCGGAACCACTTCCGCTCGAAAAATGCTCTGGAGCCTCGCCGGACCCGGTGAAGGCTCCAAGGGTTGCAACTCTTGGCGCTTCAAAGACCTTAACTTCAAAAGGTCACACGCCGGGGAGGTTCCGAATGCCGAGTTACGCCCTGAATTCGAGCCTGGCGATCATGGTCGCCTCCGGGCTGATGGGTCTGGCCGCCTGTTCGCGCACCGATGACAGGCCGGTCGCGCCGGGCGGAGCGGCCGCGTCGCAGCAGGCAACTCCGGTCGCCGGCGGGCCCCAGACCCTCAGGCCAGGCCTGTGGACGACCGTAACCAAGACCCCGGCCGGCGAGGAAACCACCGCCCGGTGCGTTGGCGAAGGCTACGACCCCGGCGCCGACGCCGTCCAGAAGGCCAGCCCCTGCGGCAAGCCCACCCTCACCCGGACGGCGGACGGCTTCCACATCGACCAGGCGTGCAAGCACAAGGGCGTCGACTACGCGCTGTCGGGTGTCGTCAGCGGCGACTTCACCACCACCGCGACCACCGACCTCAACCTGACCCTGGGGGCCTATGGCCGCAAACAGACCCTCAAGATGCAGGCGGTCAGCACCTATCAAGGCGCCTGCGATCCAGCGACCTGGAAGCCTGAAACCTAGGCGCGACATCGTCCCGGTCAGGATTAAGTGTCCTCAGCGCCACAGCATCGGAGCGATCGCACGGATCGCGCCGCCCGCCGGGAACGGCGAGGGTCGCCGTGGCTTGTACTTGCAAGGCCGGCGCTGTTTGCGCCGCCGGTGGAGCCAAAACGCCCATGAGTGGTCCCCATCTGACCGTTGTCCCCGACAAAGGCGTCGATCCGGTCGAGGTCTATAACTTCAGCCGTGGGCCGGAGACCACGACCCAGCGCGTCCGGCGTCTGCAGGATGAAGCGCGCATGCTGGCCCGCGAGCAGGTTGAAGCCATGGCTCGCGACCTGGAGGACCTGGCTCAGCGGGCGCGCGAGATCGCGGAAGGCGGCGAGGCCTATGCGGTGGGGATTCGCGAAATGGCGTCGCGCCTGGCGTCGGATCTTCCGCAAAAGGCCCAGAGCCTGAAGGCCATTCTCGAGCGCTCGTCCAAGGGCTAGAGCATTTCCCGACCTGACTGCGTCGGGGTGTGAACTCTAATCTTTTGTTTTGACGCATTTTTCTTTACGCGAACAGGAACCACTCCCGCTCGAAAAATGCTCTTGAGCGCAAGGCCCCCCCGCCTCCGACGGGGGGGAAGGAGGCCGAAGGGTCGAGGCTCGCCCGCCGGTCTGGTGGGGGACGGGGCGGCGGGGCGGCGGGCTCACGGACGATGACCCGGAAAGCCGTACTGGTCGGGCCTGTCGACAGCAGCTACGCGCTGGCCTGCGCGCCGGACACGGCGTCCGCAGAAAAAGATTTTAGGCCGCTGGCGTGCGCCGGATCGATGGCGCGGCTCTGGTCAAAACGTCACATCGGCGCGCTAGATGGCGACCATGACCTTGCTGACCCGCCGCGCCCTCACGACCGCCGCCCTGGCTGGCGCCCTGATCCCCGCCATGAGCTTCGCCGCGCCCAGAAAGCCGATCGTCATCGCTCATCGCGGCGCGTCGGGCCTGAGGCCGGAACACACCGCCCTGGCCTACGACCTGGCCATCGACCAGGGCTGCGACTTCATCGAGCCCGACCTGGTCCCGACGAAGGACGGCCACCTGATCGCCCGGCATGAGAATGAGATCGGCGGAACCACCGACGTCGCCAGCCATCCGGAATTCGCCGGCCGCAAGGCCACCAAGACCATCGACGGCCAACAGATCACCGGCTGGTTCACCGAGGACTTCACCCTGGCCGAGATCAAGACGCTGCGGGCCCGCGAGCGCCTGCCGCAACTTCGTCCCGGCAATACCAGATATGACGGCCAGGCCCAGCTTCTGACCTTCGACGAGGTGGTGGCCATCGCCAAGGTGGGCAGCCAGCGCTCGGGGCGAACGATCGGCGTCTATCCCGAGATGAAGCATCCGACCTATTTCGCCGGCATCGGCCTGCCGGTCGAGGATCGCCTGGTCGCCCTGCTCAAGGCCCATGACCTGAACTCAGCCACTGCGCCGGTCTTCGTCCAGTGCTTCGAGGTTGGGCCGTTGAAGGCCATCCGGGGCAAGACCAAGGCACGACTGGTGCTGCTGACGGCGGGTCAAGGCGGTCCGGCCGACCTGCCCAACGTCACCTACGCCCAGCTTTGCAGCCCCGAGGGCCTGAAAGGCGTGGCGCTCTATGCCGACGGCCTGGGCGCGGAGAAGACCCAGATCATCCCGCAGGACGCCGACACCCTGCTGCCGGCCACCAGTCTGGTGAAGGACGCCCACGCCACCGGCCTGGTGGTCCACCCCTGGACGGTCCGGGCCGAGAACTACTTCCTGCCGGCGTCCTTGCGCCGGGGCGACCCGGCTGCGGCCGACTATCTGGCCCAACCGGGCGAGGTCTCGAAGGTGTTCAAGGCGCTATACGCCGCCGGCGTCGACGGGGTGTTCAGCGACTTCCCCGGCCTGGCGGTCGCCGCGCGGGGTTAGGAAGGCGGATCGGACGGCGCCGAACGTTTGCGGCGCCGCCGTCACCGGTGCAGCGTGCGCGCTTAGCGCCGAGCTCGCGCTCGCCGGCCTCCAGCGTCAGACGTCCGGCGTCAGACGCACGAAGTCCCGAGCGAAAGTCGGCATGAGCGGAGTTTTGGGGGAGCGCTTGACGCCCCCCACGTCACCCGCAGCACCTTCTTGAAAACAGACGGGAGGACGTGATGCCGCAGCCCTTTAAGGTCGCCTGGAGCGACGCCGCGATCGGCAAGGTCCTGGACCAGGTCCGGGCCTATGAGTTCCCGCCCGCGCCGGAGGGCGGTGGCTGGAACCACGGGTGCGACGCCCAATTCCTCAAAGAGATCACTGCCTATTGGACCGACGGCTTCGACGTCGCCGCCGCCATGGCGCAGCTCAACCGATTCCCGCAGTTCACCGCCCGGGTCGAGGATTTCGACCTGCACTTCGTCCACGTGGTCGGCGAAGCCCAAGGCAAGCGCCCGCTGCTGCTCAGCCACGGTTGGCCGGGCAGCCACTACGAGTTCTGGGCGGCCATCGAGCCCCTGGCCTTCCCGTCGCGCCATGGCGGCGATCCGGCCGACGCCTTCGACCTGGTGATCCCGTCCCTGCCGGGCTTTGGCTTCTCGTCCAAGCCCGCCAAGCCGATCGGCCAGCGGACCACCGCGCGCCTCTTCAACAGCCTGATGACCGACGTGCTCGGCTATGACCGCTACCTCGCCCAGGGCGGCGATTGGGGTGGGCTGATCACCTCGTGGCTGGGGCTGGACCACGCCGCCCACGTCAAGGCCATCCACCTGAACATGATCGGCTTTCGCCCCGCTGGTCCGCCCCAGGGCGAGGCCGAGGTCGCCTGGGTGCAGCGCACCGCCTTCGCCATGGACATGATGGGCGCCTATCTGCGCCTGCAGGTCTCCAAGCCGCAGTCCCTGGCCTGGCTGGGAGCCAGCAACCCGGTGGGCCAGGCCGCCTGGATACTGGAACGCTTCCACGATTGGGCCGACCTGTCCGGAAAGTCGTTCGAGCAGGTGTTCAGCCGCGACCAGCTGCTGACCAACCTGATGATCTACGTGATGACCGGCAGCTTCACGACCGGGGCCTGGTACTATCGCGGCCTGATGGAGGAGGGCGGGATCACCCTGCCCGAGGGCGTGCGCTGCGAGACCCCCACCGCCTTCGCCAACTTCCCAGGCGAGGTGCTCTACCAGGCTCCGCCGCGCACTTGGGCCGACCGGGCCTACACCATCACCCGCTGGACCGAACTGCCGCGCGGCGGCCATTTCGCGGCGATGGAAGAGCCTGGACTGTTCGTCGACGAGGTCCGGGCCTGGGCGCGCGCCGTGGGCTGACCTCGCTAGACAACCAACAAAGTTTGTCATCCCGGACAAGGCCCAACGGGACCGCCGGAAGCGCCTGCGTTCACGGGTCGGTCCCGGATCTGCGGCCCGTTGGGCCTTGTCCGGGATGACAACCGCTTTGGGTGAAAGGCGAAGGCCACTCCGGGTAGGTTGGTGGCGAGCGAGAGGGGTCTTGCCGGGCCGCCGAACCCGCCCTATCGCAATCCCATGAGCCAAGCCCGCTACGACTTCGCCTCCGACAATGTCGCGGGCGCCATGCCCGAGGTGATGGAGGCCCTGATCGCCGCCAATGCCGGAACCGCCTCCGGCTATGGGACCGACCATGTCAGCGCTGCGGCGGCCGATCGCATCCGCGCCCTGCTCGACAGCGACGCCGAGGTGCGGTTCACCGCCTCGGGCACGGCGGCCAACGCTTTCGCCCTGACCTGCCTGGCGCGTCCGCATGAGGCGGTGCTGGCCCACGAGCACGCCCACATCTGCACCGACGAAACCGGCGCTCCCGGCTTCTTCGGCCAGGGCGTCGGCCTGATCGGCCTGCCCGGCGCCTCGGGCAAGATCGAACTGCCGGCGCTGGAAGCGGCCCTGGCCGAACCCGATGTCTCCTACCGCCAACCGGCCGCAGCCCTGTCCCTGACCAACGCCACCGAATATGGCACGGTCTATGGCGCCGACGACCTGGCCGCCCTGATCGCCCCGGCCAAGGCTCAGGGATACGGCGTACACCTCGACGGCGCTCGCCTGGCCAACGCCGTGGCGGCGGGTTTTGACCTCAAGCGGGTGGCCAAGATCGGCGTCGATATCCTGGTGATTGGCGGCACCAAGGCCGGCTCGACGCCGACCGAGGCCGTGGTCTTCCTCGACAAGGACCTGCACCGCCGGCTCGATGCCCGCCTCAAGCACGCCGGCCAACTGGTCTCCAAGGGCCGGTTCCTGTCGGCCCCCTGGCTGGGCCTGCTAGGCGAGGACAATGACGGCGGCCCGTGGGCGGCGCGGGCGGCCCACGCCAACGCCATGGCGCGCAAGCTTGCGGACCTGATGCCCTTCCCACTGCGCCACCCGGTCGAGGCCAACGGCCTGTTCGTCGATATGGACGACGCGGCCCTGGAGCGGCTGCGGGGCCGGGGCTGGTTCGTCTACCGCTTCCTCGACGGCACGGCGCGGTTCATGTGCTCCTGGGCGACAACGCCGGAGATGGTCGAGGAACTGGGCGAGGCGCTGAAGACGGTGGCTTAAGACTAGGCAGCCCCATTGAGCTCACCCAAAGCGCCGCTTAGGGTTCCTCGCATCAAGTCAGCCGCGAAGGAACCCCGGTGCCGCTTAGAAAGTTCGCCTTGGCCTCGCTGGGCCTGCTCGCTGTCCTGACCGCCTCACCCACCCAGGCGGAGGTTTCTGATCTTGTCACTGCGCCCGCTGGGGTTGAAAACGTCTTCATCTTCCGCGCCTATGCCGAGCCGACCCTGTGGTCGACGACGCTGAAAATCGACGGCCGAAATGTCGCAGCTCTAAAGCAGAACAGCTTTACTGCAGTTCAGGTTGCGGTCGGAGCTCATAAGTTCAAACTGGCCTGGCCCCTGCTTTCCGCGCAAAGCAACGCTGAGCTCCAGATCGATATCGAAACGGGTAAGACCTACTATTTCGCTGTGATCGGCGCGGCCGGTCTCGACCACGTCGAAGGCAACATCATCTATGTCAGGGACGGCTCCGGCTTCGTACCGGTCGAGCCCGAAAAAGCCCAGCCGGCGATCCAGGCTTGCTGCAGGTTCATCACGCCGGCTAACCGCTAATCATCACCTCAGAACGTCGAGGTTTCCTTGCGGAGCAGGCCGTACTTGGCCTTGACCTTGTTCAGCGCCTTGATCGCATAGCCGACCGGCGCCGGCCATTCCGGGCCGCCGATATGCTCGGCGTCCACCTCGGCCAAGGCCCGCAGCGGCCAGTTGGGATCGTCGAGCATCTGCCGACCCAGGGCAACCAGGTCCGCCTGACCCGAGGCCAGGGCGAATTCGGCCTGGGCCAGTTCGACGATCAGCCCCACGGCCATGGTCGGAACCCCGGCCTGGCGGCGCACCGTGGCGGCGTAGTCGAACTGATAGCCCGGCGCCGGCGTCGGCAGGGTGGCGATCGACGGCGTCAGCCCGCCCGACGAGCAATCGACTACATCGACGCCGCGTGCTTTCATCTGGCGGGCCAGTATGACGCTATCCTCCAGGTCCCAGCCGCCCTCGGTCCCGTCCACCGAGGAAATCCGCGCAAACAGCGGCCGCTCGTGGGGCCAGACTTCGCGCACCGCGTCGACCACCTCCAGCGGCAGACGCATCCGCCCGCCCAGGCTCGGCCATAGGCGTCGTCACGCTGGTTGCTGATCGGCGACAGGAACTCTGTCAACAGATAGCCGTGGGCGCAATGGATCTCGATGATCTCGAAGCCGGCCGCCAAGGCGCGCTTGGCCGAGGCCGCGAAGGCCGCCTTGATCGCCGCGATGTCGTCCAGGGTCGCGGCCTCAGGCGTTGGCCAGGTCGGAGCGAAGGGCACGGCGCTGGGGGCCAGGGCGGCCCAGGCCGGCTCGCCGGGTTTGGCGTTGTCAGGCAGGATAGGACCCCCGCCCTCGAACGGGCGATGGGTGCTGGCCTTGCGTCCGGCATGGGCCAGCTGGATGGCGGGGATCGCGCCCAGCCCCTTGATCATGCTGGCGATCCTGGCCAGGGCCGCCTGCTGAGCGACGTTCCACAGGCCCAGGTCGCCATGGGTGATGCGGCCGCGCGGCTCGACGGCCGTGGCCTCGACGAACACCACGCCCGCCCCGCCGATCGCGAACCGCGCCAGATGCGCCAGGTGCCAGTCCTGGGCCACCCCGTCGACGGCCACATATTGGCACATCGGCGAGACCACGATGCGGTTCTTCAGAGTCAGGCCCCGCAAGGTCAGCGGCTTGAACAGCGTCAGTTGCGACATGGGTCCTCGGGCGGCTTGGAGGCGGCGCCCTCCAAGCCGCCCGAACACGATCCGAACGCTGATTGCGTTTCAGGCCCGCTTGAGGGCCCGCGCGGCGCGATGACTTTCCAGGCGGGCGCCGGGCTCGACCGGGACCCTGGCCCCCAGCATCGCGGCGATCTCGGCCGCCGGCTTGGGACGGCTGATGAAATAGCCCTGGATCTCGCCGCAGCCCTGGCGGCGCAGCTCGTCCAGCTGCTCCACCGTCTCGACGCCCTCGGCCGTGGTGGTGATGCCCAGGCTGGCGCCCAGGTCGAGCACGGCCTTGATGATCGCCAGGGCGTCGGGGTCGTCGAGGATGTCGCGCACGAAGGTCTGGTCGATCTTGATCTTGTCGAACGGAAAGCTGCGCAGATAGCTCAGGCTGGAATAGCCGGTGCCGAAGTCGTCCATCGAGATCCGCACGCCCAGGGTCTTGAGGTCATGCAGGATCGACATGTTGCCGGCGGTGTTGTGCAACAGCACAGACTCGGTGATCTCCAGTTCCAGTCGCTCGGCGGGCAGCCCCGAGGCGGCCAGGGCCGAGACCACGGTTCTCACCAACTGCTTGTCGCGAAACTGCGACGGCGACAGATTGACCGCCAGGCGCACATGGTCGGGCCAGCCGGCCGCCTCGCGGCAGGCCTCGCGCAGCACCCATTCGCCCAGCGGGTTGATCAGGCCGATCTCCTCGGCGAGCGGGATAAAGTCGCCCGGCGAGACCATGCCACGCGTCGGATGGTTCCAGCGCAGCAGCGCCTCGCAGCCCATCACCCGGTCGGCGCCGAGGCTGAACAGCGGCTGGTAATAGAGTTCGAACTGGCCTTCGACTAGGGCCAGGCGGAGGTCGAGCTCGAGGGCGCGGCGGGCCTGGAGCTGTTCGTCCATCGCCCGTTCAAAGAAGTGGAAGGTCCCACGCCCGTCGGCCTTGGCGCGGTACAGCGCCATGTCGGCCTTTTTCAGCAACTCATCGGCGCCCGCCCCGTCCGTAGGCGATATGGCCACCCCGACGCTGCCGCCGATCATCACCTGGTGGCCCTGCAGGTCGAAGGTCTCGGCCAGAGCCTCGACGATCCGGCTAGCCAGACGCGTGGCGCCGGACAGGTCGGTCAAACCGGTCTGCACCACCGCGAACTCGTCGCCGCCCAGCCGCGCGACGGTGTCGCCCTCGCGCACGCAAGCCCGCAGACGCTCAGCGGCGGTCTTCAGCAGGGCGTCGCCGACCGGATGGCCGAGGGTGTCGTTGACGGTCTTGAAGCGGTCCAGGTCGACACAGTGCACCGCCACCAGTTCCTCGCGCCGCGCCGCCCGGGCCAGGGCCGCCGACAGGTCCTTCTGAAATAGCAGGCGGTTGGGCAGGTCGGTCAGCGGGTCATAATGGGCCAAACGGGCGATCTGAGCCTCGGCTCGCTTGCGCTCGGCGATGTCCTCGGAGACGCCCAGCAGATATTCGGCCTGGCCGTCGGGACCGATGATGGCGATCTTCTTGGTGCGCAACAGGGCGATCGAGCCATCCTTGCGCGGCACGTGGTCTTCCTCGATCACCCGCACCTCGCCCGACGAGATCACCTCGGCGTCGCGCGCCCGGTAGATCGCCGCTTGCTCGGGCGGATAGAAGTCGGCGTCGGTGCGGCCGATCATCTCGGCGCGGGGGTGGCCGAGCATCTTCTCGCCGGCCCGGTTGAGCAGGACATAGGCATGGTCGTCGGCCCGCTTGACGAACACCATTGAGGGTATGGCCTCGACCACCGCCGTCATGAAGGTGTGGGCCTGGTCGGCGGCGGCCTTGGCGGCGGCAAGGGCCTCGACGCCCCGGCGGTTGGTCTCGTTGGCGGCCTGCAGCAGACCCAGCACCGTGCCGACCCCCAGATAGCGCCCGCCGTCGGTGACGATGAAGCCGCGCAGCAGGTCGGACGCCCGATAGGACAGGCTGTCGCTGGTGAAGGCCGCCAGCTCGACATCGGCCTCGACCACCAGGGGCTGGGCGTCCATCAACACCGAGATCGGCCGATTGGCGTAGAGGGCGCGGCCATATTCGGCGGCCATGCGCAGGAAAAAGGCGTTGCGCTCCACGAGACCGATGGGCCGGTCTTCATCGTCGAGCACCGGCACGATCAGTGTGTCGGGCTCTTCGCGGAATCGGTCATACAGCGTTTTGCCCAGGTCCTCGGCCCGTGCGGGCGCGAGGGATGAAACGGTGTCTCGCAAGGTGAACATGATACGCCTCCACTATTCGGTGGAGGGACCATTTCTCGGCTAACGGTGTGCTAACCTGAACGCTGAAGCGCTGCTATTTCGCGAAAACTTCACGGTGACGTCACAGTGCTTGCCGGGGTGTTTACCGCAGCCGTCTTTTACCCCCTGGCGGCCGCTATCCGCTATCGATAGCGCTCAAGTTCGCCAGCGCGCTGGCGGGTCTGGTCCAGCACGCAGACCTCGACGTCGATCTTGCCCTGCTGGCAAAACTCCGACTCATCGGCTTAGGGCAAGCATTCGGCGTCGCGGGACGCGATCCAGCCGCGTTGGGCGGACCTCAATGCGGCCTTCTGCTCCGGCCTTTTCAATCACGCAATGGCGGCCTTGTAGGACCGGTTGAGACGCCCGTCCTGGACGTCGGCAAGGTAGGAAACGCAGTTCAAGACGGCGATATTGGGTCCCGGTTCCAGGCAGTGATCCACCGCCGAGGGGCGCTTGGCCGGCGCTGGCCTGGCCTGGACGATCGGCGCGGCGGCCAGGAGCAGGACGGTCGCGACGACTAGAAAGTGCATTGTCGAGTAAGCTCCACCCTGGAGCGCCGCCTTAGCGGACTTCCGGTCGCACGCCAGCGAACATCGATTTTCGAGGCCGGCGGCGGGTCCCGAACCTACTGCAGCCCTTCGCGCCCAATGGCGTAGAACCGCGCCGCGCGCTGTTTCTTCAGCTCGGCGGCCGACAGCTTCATCAGGGCCTTCAGTTCGTCCTCGACCGCGTCGCCCACCGCTTCGATGGCGGCGGAGGGATCGGAATGGGCCCCGCCGGCCGGTTCCTCGACGATTCGGTCGACGATCTTCAGGCCGATCAGGTCCTGGGCGGTGATCTTCATGTTGGCGGCGGCGTCCTTGGCCCGGGCGCCGTCGCGCCACAGGATCGAGGCCGCGCCTTCCGGCGAGATCACCGAATAGATCGAGTGCTCGAGGATCAGCACCTTGTTGGCGCCGGCCAGGGCGATGGCCCCGCCGCTGCCGCCTTCGCCGACGATGGTGGCGATCATCGGCGTGCCCAGCACCAGGCCACGCTCGGTCGAGCGGGCGATGGCCTCGGCCTGGCCGCGTTCCTCGGCGCCCAGGCCCGGATAGGCGCCGGCGGTGTCGACGAAGGTGATGACCGGCAGGTTGAAGCGCTCGGCCATGTCCATCAGCCGCACGGCCTTGCGGTAGCCCTCGGGGCGGGCCATGCCGAAATTGTGCTTCAGGCGGGTGGTGGTGTCGTGGCCCTTCTCGTGGCCCATGACCACAACCGGGATGCCGCGGAACCGGCCCAGGCCGCCGACGATGGCCTGGTCGTCGGCGAATTTGCGGTCGCCGCGCAGCTCGACGAACTGGTCGATCAGGCCGGCGATATAGTCCTTCAGGTGCGGGCGCTCGGGATGGCGGGCGACCATGGTCTTCTGCCAGGCGTCAAGGCCGGCATAGGCCTCCTTGCGCATCTGCTGGGCGCGATCGCGCAGGGCCTGGATCTCGCCGTCGAACGCGCCGGGACCAGCCGTTTCGGAGAGCTTGGACAGCTCCTCGATCTTGCTTTCCAGATCGGCGATGGGTCGCTCGAAGTCGAGATAATGCGCGGCCATGAGTCTCTTAACGTCGCCGTTGCGGAAAGGTGGCGAACCTAGAGCGCGAAGCCGCAAAACGGAACCGGTTTTGGCGGCGCCCAGGTCCTAATTCGCCCAACCTCCGACTCAAGCGGGACTCATTGCTTGTTTAGGAAGGTTTGGCGGAGACCTCGGCCTGCGACTCGTCGTCGCAGCGACACCGTCACTCAGCCGGAACCCTTTTGAGTCCTGGGGATTCGTCTCCCAGGAGAGTCCCGTTTCGAAACCCATGATCCCTGGCGGGAGACGGGACCATCGCCTATATCCCTCCGGTCGGCTCAGAAAACAGCCGACGCCCGCGGCCCCGCCCATCGAATATGGACCCGGTCCCGCCTGATGCGAACGGACGTTCCCATGCAGGTGTTCACTTTCTTCTGTGTCGAGCCGGATGGCTCGGTGCCACGCTTCGATGTCACCCCCTGCCTTGACGACGCCGCCGCGCGTCGCCGCGCCGAAGACCTGGTCGGCGTGCACCGCGGCTGCGACACCATCGAGGTCTGGCGCGGCGCGACACGCCTGTTCGACGTGACGTCGGCCCAGCGGGCGGCGGCCTAGGCTCCATAAAACCGTGCAAGACGGCCGCGCTTTACGGTAGCAAATTCGGTCGCTATTCGGAGTCCGCGCCATGACCATCGAGCCCGCCCGCCCCTCCGCCGTCGTCGATGACAGCGGCCATGGCGGCGTCCAGATCCTGATCAGCGCCGGCCCCGCCCGGTTCGTCGGCGACCTGTCGCCCTCGCAAGGCGGCCTGGACCTGGGCCCCAACCCCCACGACCTGTTGGCCGCCGGCCTGGCGGCCTGCACCACCCAGACGCTGCGGCTTTACGCCAGGCGCAAAGCCTGGCCGTTGGGCGCGGTGCATGTGGCGGTGACCTGGCGGCGAGACGTGACGGCCTTGCCCGCCGACATCTTCGATCGCGAAGTCACCCTGGGCGGCGACCTGGACCAAGCCCAACGCGCGCGGCTGATAGAGATCGCCGAGCAGTGCCCCGTGCACAAGATGCTGACGGCGGGGTCGAAGATCGAGACGCGGCTAGCGTAGGTTTAGCGAACACTTGCCCCTTACGGATCGCTTCGCGATCGTCTTCCCCCAGAGGGGGAAGAGCCCCGCCGCCGGCGCCTTGCGAGCTCCGCCCCCTTTGGGGGCGGACAGACCGCGAAGCGGTCAGGTGGGGGCAAGTGGGTGAGCCTCAGAACCCATACAGCGCCGCATACTCCGCATCCTTCCCCGCGATCTGCCGGGCGCAATCGACCATGACCTTGGCCTGTTTCCAGGTCGCGTCGTCCTGCATCTTGCCGTCCAGCATCGCCACGCCCGTGCCGTCGGGCATGGCCTCCAGGATGCGGCGAGCAAAAGCCACCTCGTCCGGCGCCGGCGAGAACACCCGCTTGGCGATGTCGATCTGGCTGGGATGCAGGCTCCAGGCGCCGGCGCAGCCCATCAGGAAGGCGTTGCGGAACTGCTGCTCGCAGGCCACGGGATCGTCGATGGCCCCGAACGGACCGTAGAACGGCTTGATGCCATGGGCCGCGCAGGCGTCGACCATCTTGGCGAAGGTGTAGTGCCACAGGTCCTGCTGCACCGAAACGCGGGGCGACCCGTCGGTGTGCGGATCCTCGATGACGCGGTAGCCGGGATGTCCCCCGCCCACCCGCGTGGTCTTCATGGCCCGGCTGGCGGCCAGGTCGGCCGGGCCCAGGCTGATGCCCTGCATGCGCGAGCTGGCCCCGGCGATCTGCTCGACATTCATCACCCCCTCGGCAGTCTCCAGGATGGCGTGCAGCAGGATCGGCCGGGTCACCCCATGCTTGGCCTCCAGCGAGGCCAGCAACTGGTCCATGTAGAAGATGTCCCACGGCCCCTCGACCTTGGGGACCATGATCACGTCGATCTGGTTTCCGGCCTTCTCGACTAGGGTGGCCACCTCGTCGAGGTGCCAGGGTGAGTTGAGGCAGTTGATCCGGACCCACAGGCCCACGCCCAGGGCCTTGAAATCGGTGGCGCGGGCCAGCTCGATGGTTCCAGCCAGGGCCGCGCCCTTGGCGTCAGCGGGGATGGCGTCCTCCAGATTGGCCAGGATGACATCGACGCTCAAGGCGATCTCGGGGATCTTGGCGCGGACCTTGTCCAGGTGCGGCGGCACGAAATGGATCATCCGCTCCACCCGCGCGGGTGGCTCGCGCCAAGGCGTGGGGGCACCGATGGCCAGGGGTTTGAAAAAGCCTCTGGGGGTCTTCATGCGCGTGCTCCCGGCGTCGTGTTCTTATTTCGCAGTTGCGAGAAGATTGCGGCGGCGCGGTAGCGGGGTCAAGACTGACGCATGGGTCAGGGCTTAGGAGGAGGTCCTTCGACGCTCGTCGCCGTTGATACGGCCGCGATGCGCGCGCTCAGGTCCGTGTTGAAGAACGCGTCGAACCAAGTCTTTTTTGCGGGTTCGCCCTTGAGACCCTTCACGGCCGCGCGCTCCCCAGGCGTCATGTCGATCTTGGTGTAGCCAAGGGCCGACATGCACGTATCGACATATTCAGCCCGAGCCTTGGCTTCCATATAGCCTTGCATGAAGCCCGTCGCAGCGGCCGCGCCCGCCTGGGCGGCGAGCGGTGCGCGCAACGGAACCATCGGTGGGCGCGCCGTCGGGTCCACGAACGCCTTGTTGCAGACCTTATAGTCAGCGACCGTCCCGTCATAGCTCGCCCCAGGCTTGACGTGAATCATCATGGGCCGCGCGGCCAAGGCTGGACCCGCAGCAAGCGCGAGAAGGAGGCCAATCCCGACGCTGTAACGCTTCGCAAAATCTTGCATAATCAAGTCCCCCGATACGGCTCTAATCTCTACCTCAGAGCGAGCGGTCAGGAAAGCGGCTCAAACGCCCTCAGGCCGGCTTGGCCGGCGGCCCCTGCACCGGCGGCGGCGGTTCCTCGGAACCCTCACGTTTGAGATCCTCGGCGGCGTCGTTGCGCGATACGGCGGCGGTCTTGGTCCTTCGGCCGGCGCGAAGCGACCAAGATCCCAAAGCCCCTTTCCCTCCCCGCTTTGGGGAGGGAAAGGCCTAGTCTTTTTACCGCCCCACCATCGCCAGCCCGGCCTTGGAATAGCGCGCGCCCTCGATCTGCGTCTCTGGCACCGCCGCCGCGATCCGGGCGAGATCGTCGGCCGACAGCACGACATCCGCCGCGCCGACATTTTCCTCGACGCGCGAGGCCTTGGTCGTGCCGGGGATCGGGGCGATATTGTCCCCCTGGTGGAGAATCCAGGCCAGGGCCAGTTGGGCCGAGGTGACGCCCTTCTCGGTCGCCAAGGCGGTCAGGGCCTCGACCAGCGACAGGTTCTTGGTCAGGGCCTCGCCCTGGAAGCGCGGCAAGCCGCGGCGGAAGTCGTCCTTGGCCAGGCCCGCGTCGCTGGTCAGCGTCCCGGTCAGAAAGCCCCGACCTAGCGGGCTGTAGGGCACCAGGCCAATGCCCAGTTCCCGGATCAGCGGCAGGGTCGCCTTCTCCAGATCGCGGGTCCACAGGGAGTATTCGCTCTGCAGAGCCGCCACGGGTTGGACGGCGTGGGCCTTGCGGATGGTCTCGGGACCCGCCTCCGACAGGCCGAAATGCTTGACCTTGCCCTCGGCGATCAGGTCCTTGACCACCCCGGCCACGTCCTCGATCGGCACGTTCGGATCGACGCGGTGCTGGTAGAACAGATCGATCACCTCGACGCCGAGACGCTTCAGCGAGGCCTCGGCCACGGCGCGGATGTGCTCTGGCCGGCTGTTGACGCCGACCATCCGGCTGGTGCCGTTGGCCGCTTCGGGCGGGGCGATGTCGAAGCCGAACTTGGTGGCGATCACGACCTTGTCACGGAACGGCTTCAGCCCCTCGCCGACCAGCTCCTCGTTGACATAGGGACCATAGACCTCGGCGGTGTCGAAGAAGGTGACGCCCAGCTCAACGGCGCGGGCCAGCACCTTGAAGGTCTCGGCCTTGTCGGGCGCGGGGCCATAGGCCCAGCTCATCCCCATGCAGCCCAGGCCGATCGCCGAGACTTCCAGGCCGTCGCCGAGTTTGCGCGTCTTCATGGGGGAGCTCCGTTTGGTATGTATCTGCAGCATATAGGCACGCGATCAGCCCTCTCCCAGAGGGCTTCTAGATGGCTTCCCTCGCCTGAAACCACGGGATGATCCGCCGCAACGCCTCCTCCACCTCGGCGGTCGAGACCGCGAAGCTGAAGCGGATGAAGCGACCGCCGTCGACTGGGTCGAAATCGACGCCCGGCGCGGTGGCCACGCCAGTGTCGCGCAGCAGGGCCTCGCAAAAGGCCAGGCTGTCGTGCGTCAGGTCTCCGATGTCGGCATAGATGTAGAAGGCCCCGTCCGGCGGGGCGATCGAGGCCAGGCCGAGGGCCGGCAAGGCGTCAAGCAGCAACTGACGGTTGGCGCGATAGACGTCGCGATGGCCTTCCAGTTCGTCGATGCAATCCATGGCTACGAGGCCGGCGTGCTGGCTCAGCGACGGCGGGGTGAGGAACAGATTGCCCATGAAGGCTCGAGCCCGGGCGATCCCCTGCGGCGGCGCGACCAGCCAACCCAGCCGCCACCCGGCCATGCTGAAATACTTGGAGAAGCTGTTGACGATCAGGGCCTGGGGCTCGAACTCCAGCATCGAGCGGGCCGCCTCGCCATAGCTGAGGCCGTGATAGATCTCGTCGGAGATCACCGCGATCCCGCGCGCGCGACAAACGGCCGCCAAGGCCTTCAACTCATCAGCCGGGATGATGGTGCCGGTCGGATTGGCCGGGCTGGCGACGATCACACCCGCCGGCGGCGGGTCCAGCGCCGACAGGTGGGCGGCGGTCAGCTGGAAGCCGCTTTCCGTCCCGCAGGCGATCTCCACCGGAACCAGGTTCAGGGCCTTCAGGGTATTGCGATAGGCCACATAGCCCGGCCGGGCCAAGGCCACCCGGTCGCCGGGCTGGAAGCTGGACGCCAGTGCCAGGACCAGGGCGGGCGACGCCCCGCAGGTCAGGATGATCCGTTCTGGATCGACCTCGACGCCGTTCTGCTCGGCGTAGCGCGTGGCGATCGCCGCCTTCAGCCGCGGGCTTTCCCAATAGCCCATGCCGTCGGTGTCGAGCACCCGATGGGCCGTCTCGATCGCCGCGCGGGGCGCGCCGGTCGAGGGCTGGCCAAATTCCATGTGGATGATCGACGCCCCGGCCGCCTTCATCTGATGGGCGATGCGGCTGATGGCGATGGCGTGGAAAGGTTCGATTTGCGAGGGGGGCATGGAACGTAACTAAAGCGCCGCGCCCGCCGCGACAACGTCCGCTGGCGGAAAAGCGCTGGCCCTGTCGGAATGACTTCCGGCGGATCGTCCTTCGACTGAAGCGGCCAGTATCCGCTCACCGCGAAGGATGACGCCATGCCGAAGATCAGCCCATTCCTGTGGTTCGACACCCAGGCCGAAGAGGCCGCCAACTTCTATGTCTCCGTCTTCCCCAATTCGAAGATTACCAGCGTCTCACGCTATGGCGAAGGCGGCCCCGGCCCGGCCGGCAGCGTGATGACGATCGGCTTCGCGCTGGACGGCGAAGCCTTCACCGGCCTGAACGGCGGCCCGCACTTCCAGTTTACCGAGGCGGTGTCGTTCGTCGTCCATTGCGAAGACCAGGCGGAGGTCGATCACTATTGGGAGGCCTTCACCACCGACGGCGGCAAGGCGGTGCAATGCGGTTGGGCCAAGGACAAGTACGGCCTGTCCTGGCAGGTCGTGCCCAATATCCTGCTGGAATTGATGGGCGGCCCCGAAAAGGCCAAGGCCCAGCGCGTGGCTGCGGCGATGATGCAGATGGTCAAGCTGGACATCGCCGGGTTGAAGGCGGCGGCGGAGGGGTAGGCCCTAGCGTTTACCCTAGGCCTTCTTGACGAACTCCACCCGCAGCACCAGGCCGCGCACCTTCTCGACATTGGCCTCGATCTCGTCGGTGTCACCGGTCAGGCGGATGTTCTTGACCAGGGTTCCGCGCTTCAGGGTGACGCCACCCGAGCCCTTGACCTTGAGGTCCTTGATCAGGGTGACGTTGTCGCCGTCGGCGAGGACGGCGCCGTTGCTGTCGCGGGTTTCATCGGCCATGGGGCGCCCCTTCGGATCGAGGCGCGGGGCGTACCACGCCTCAGCCCTTTTTTGCCAGCGGATGCTTGCTCTTCACCACCGCCGCCAGATGATCCCCGGCCACGTGAGTGTAGATCTGGGTCGTGGCGATGTCGGCATGGCCTAGCAGGGTCTGGATCACCCGCAGGTCGGCGCCGCCTTCCAGCAGGTGCGTGGCGAAGGCATGGCGTAGGACGTGGGGGCTGACCGCTGCGCGATCGATGCCGGCGGCGATGGCGGCGTCCTCCAGCAGTTGCGACACCCGCCGCGCTGTCAGCTTGCCGCCCTTGCCGCGCGAGACGAACAGCCACGGGCTGTCCTTGACGCCTTTCGGAAGAAAGCCGGCCCGAACCTCCAGATAGGCCTTGACGGCCGCACGCGCGGCGTCGTTCAGCGGGGCCAGCCGCTCCTTGCCGCCCTTGCCCCTGACCATCAGGAAGGCGGGGTCCCGGGCCAGGGCCGCCAGGGGCAGGTTCAGCAGCTCGGAGATCCGCAGGCCCGAGGCGTAGAGCAGCTCGATCATGCAGGCCAGGCGCACACCCTGGGCGCCGTCCTTGGCGGCCGCCGCCGCGATCAGCCGCTCGACCGCGTCGCGCGACAGGACCCTGGGCAGCGGCCGTCCGGCCTTGGGGGCCTCGACCCGGCGAGAGGGATCGTCGTCCCGCCAGCCCTCACCCAGCACGAAGCGATAGAACTGGCGCAGGGCCGACCGGCGACGGGCGGCGGTGGCGGGGGAGAGGCCCCGCGCGCCCAGGTCGGCGAAATAGGCCTCGATCGCCTCGGCCGAGGCCCCGTCCAGGTCGCCGCGCGAGGCCAGGAACGCCCGCGCGTCGGCCAGGTCCTTCTCATAGGCGGTCAGGGTGTTACGGGCTGCGGCGCGCTCGACGGCCATCATCTCAAGGAACGCGTCGATCCAGCCGGCGGCGGATGCGCTCATTTTACCTGCAGCCCCAACAGCCCCTCCACCGCGAGGGCGCGGGCGTCGGCGTCCAGCCCGGCCTGGGCCAGGGCGCGGACCAGGCGAGCGCGATCCACCGGACCAGGACCGCTCGCGCCAGCGTCAGCCGACACCGATAGCGCCAGCAGCGCCGTCTCGCCCTGGCGATGAGCGGCGGCGGCGGCGTCCAACACCGTCAGCCGGGCGGCCGAGGCGGCGGACTTGCCGGGATCGAAGGTCGCGAACCGGGCGCGGGCCTCGGGCCCCATCGTCCCGCCCAAGGCGGCAAGGATCAGGGCGGCGGGCTGGGCAGCCGACTTGGCGCCCGCCTGGGCGCCGCGCTCCACCAGACCATCAAGGATCTGGGCGTTGGGCTTGCCGGCCGCCGCCGACAGGGCGGCGTCGAGCAGGGCCAGGTCGGTGGCGGTGGCGCCAGGGATCTGGTCCTGGGTCAGCCTGCCACGGATCGACTGGGCGGTGGCGAGATCTCCCGCCGCCAGGGCCGCCTTGGCGAACAGCACCGGGTCCTCCAGCGGCGCGTCGGCGCGCGCCAGGGCTGCGATCAAGGCGGTCGATGCCTTGGCGGCGTCGATGAACGCCGGCAAGCCCTTGGCCTGGCGCAGCGAGGCCACGTCGGCGGTCTGGGCGGCGGTCAGGTCGCCGCCGCTTGCCAAGGCGGCCATATCGCCTGACGGCTTGAGCACGGGTTTCAGGGCCGGCGAGGCCGTCGCGGCGGCAGCTTGCAAATCCAGGCCCAGCTTGCGCGACAGGGCGTAATTTATGCCGTTGCGCAAATTGGCCGCCCCCGCCGGCGAACCGCTCAGCAGGGCGTTCATCAGCCGCATGTAGTCGGCGTCCTGGGTCTGGCCAGCGGCCAGGTTGAGCGTCAGTTGCGCCGCGTCGGTCTGGCCGGCCAGGGCCTGGCAGAAGGCCCGCAGCCGCAGCCAATAGGGATTGCTCCTGTCGACGCCCAGCGCCTCGCCGACGCCGCAGGCCTTGGCGTCGGCCCCGGTGATCAGCGCCGCCTCGGCCGCCGCCATCGACAGCGCTGAGTTGCCGGCCACGCCGGGGGCGCGGTCGAGAACAGCGCCGGCCCCAGCCGCATCCCCCAGGGCGATCAGGGCCATGGCGCGAGCCGCGCCCATGTCCGGCTCGCTCCCGACCTCGGCCGGACCGTTGGCGCCGGTGGCCAGCACGCGATGCGCCAGAGCCGCGCTGGCCGGCGACAGCGGCTTGGCGGCCAGCTTGGGCAGCACCTCGCGGGCGATGCCCGGCGCGGTGTCCTTCCAGAGGTCGGCCGATAGCCCGGTGTCGCCCGCCGGGGTCGAGAACAGGTCCGGCGGCGCCAGGGTCTGGACCTGGACCTGGGCCCAGGCGGCCCCGAAGGCCGATGTCGAAAACAGCGTGGCCAGAGCCAGCGCCGAGACGGTCGTAAGTCGCTTGGAAGAAGCCATGGGCCAAGTATGCCGCAGGTTGACGTCTGGTGAAACTTCTAGCCCTCGCGGCGAGCTTGGGCGCGCGCTTGTCCCAAGCCTTGGCGGAGCGGCCCGGCCTCGTGTAAACCGGCAGGAGGCATGACCGACCAACCCGCCCCTTCCCGCGCCCATCTGCGCCACAAGACCATCGTTCTGGTCGGACTGATGGGCGTGGGCAAGTCCAGCGTCGGTCGCCGGCTGGCCACGGCGCTGGAGCTGCCGTTCCGCGACGCAGACACCGAGGTCGAGGCGGCCGCAGGTCGCACGATCCCCGAGATCTTCGCCGAGATGGGCGAAGGCGCCTTCCGCGACGGCGAGCGGCGGGTGATCGCCCGACTGTTGGACGAGCCGCCGCACGTGCTGGCTACTGGCGGTGGGGCTTTCGCCAACGCCGAGACCCGCGCCCTGATCAAGGACAAGGCCGTCGCCGTCTGGCTGAAGGCCGACCTCGAGCTGCTGGCGCGCCGCATCGGCCGCAAGGAAGGCCGCCCGCTGCTCAAGAACCGCGACCCGCTGATGGTGTTGCGCGAGCAAGCCCACGCCCGCTACCCCGCCTATGGCGAGGCCCACCTGACGGTCGAGCCCGGCGACACCGCCCACGGCGTGGCGGTCGAGGCGGTGTTGCGGGCGCTCGACGTCCATCTGGCCCCGACCTCATCTTCTGAAAGTGAAATCCAGTGATCCGTAGCATTCCAGTAGGCCTGGGCGCGCGCGCCTATGATGTGGTCGTGGGAACCGGACTGATCGACAAGGCCGGCCAGCACATCGCCCCCCTGCTGAAACGTCCTCGCGTGGCCATTGTCAGCGACACCATTGTCGGCGAGCACCATGGCGAGCGCCTGGCCGCTTCGCTCGAGCACGCCGGCATCGCCACCGACGTGATCCTGGTGCCACCCGGCGAGGAGACCAAGAGCTTCGAGGGCCTGGCCGACCTGACCGATCGGCTGCTGGCGCTGGGCCTGGAGCGCGGCGACATGGTCATCGCATTCGGCGGAGGGGTGGTTGGCGACCTGACGGGCTTCGCGGCGGCGATCTACAAGCGCGGCATCGACTTCATCCAGATTCCCACCACCCTGCTGGCTCAAGTGGATTCGTCCGTCGGCGGAAAGACCGCCATCGACACCCCGCGCGGCAAGAACCTGATCGGCGCCTTCCACCAGCCGCGCCTGGTGCTGGCCGACCTCGACATCCTGGCCACCCTGCCCGCCCGCGAGATGGCCTGCGGCTATGCCGAGATCATCAAGTACGGCCTGCTGGGCGATTTCGCGTTCTTCGAGTGGCTCGAAGCTAACGTCAAGGCCGTGCTCGAGCGCGACACCGCCGCCCTGGTCAAGGCCGTGGGCCGCTCGGTCGAGATGAAGGCCGAGATCGTCGCCGAGGACGAGAAGGAGGCCGGTCGCCGCGCCCTGCTCAACCTCGGCCACACCTTCGGCCACGCGGTCGAGGCCGAGATGGGCTTTGGCGACGCGCTCAAGCACGGCGAGGCCGTGGGCCTGGGCATGGCGCAGGCTTTCCGGTTCTCGGTCCGCCAGGGCCTGTGCTCCACCCAGGACGCCGTCCGCGCGGAGGCGGCGATCAAGGCGGCGGGCCTGCCGACCCGGCTGGCCGACATCCGCCCCGCGCCGTTCGACGCCGACGCCCTGGTCGCCCACTGCGGCCAGGACAAGAAGGCGCAGGGCGGGACGCTCACCTTCGTGCTGGTCCGCGCGATCGGCGACGCGTTCGTGGCCAAGGACGTGGATCGTGAGGCGCTGCGGGCCTTCCTCGTGGAGGAAGGCTCGGTTTAGGCGTTCGCCGCGCTATCGCGCATGGACTCCCCAAAATCTCTCCTCGATACTCGCCTAAAAGTTTTGAGGTGGGTCATGAAAACATTCACGTGCATTGTCGCTTCCATGGTTCTGGCCTGTAGCGCCCTGCCCGCCTGGGCGGCCGAACCCAAGTACGAAGTCGCCTTCGCCAGCTTCGCGCCGATCAACAGCGACATCTTCCTCGCCGACGCGGACGGTAGCCATGCGCGGCCGTTCCTGCCCGACGCGGAACTGGACTCCAACGCCAGCTTTTCGCCCGATGGAAAGTGGGTGCTCTTCACGTCGCGGCGGGCTGGGACCTCGGACATCTACCGCTCCCATCTCGATGGCTCGGGACTGGAACCTCTGGTGGCTTCGCCCGCCTATGACGACCAGGCCGCTCTTTCGCCCGACGGCCGTTCGCTGGCCTTCGTTTCGAGCCGTGGCGGCCAGGCCGACATCTGGATCCTGGACCTGGCCAGCAAGGCAGTGCGCAACCTGACCCACAACCCGGCGGGCGACTTTCGCCCGTCCTGGTCGCCGGACGGGCAGTGGCTGGCCTTCTCCTCGGATCGCGAGTCCAGCCATCCCCGCTCGCCCAAGGGTGACTTCTCGATCCGCCACTCGACCGAGATCTATGTCGTAAAGGCCGACGGCTCGAGCCTGCGCCGCATCACCCAGGACGGCCAGTTCGGCGGCAGCCCCTCATGGTCGCCCGATGGCGCGAAGCTGGCCTTCTACGCGACCACGATCGAAGAGGTGCGCAACATCACCAGTCCCATGCGTTTGCGAGGGATCAGCCAGATCGAGGTGATCGACGTCGAGACCGGCGCGCGCCAAGCGCTGACCTCGGGACCGGGCGAGAAATGGTCGCCGCATTGGCTGTCGTCCGGCAAGGTCGGCTACGTGACCGGCGGTCCCGAAGGCGGCGTTGAGACGATCAGCGGGCCCTCTGGCGCCCGGGGCGAGTTCAACAGCCCCAGCTGGTCGGCGGACGGCCGCCATATGCTCTTTCACCGCGAGGTGGACAAGACCTGGCCGCCGGATCGCCGCTGGATCTCCCTGGATCCAAGGTTCGCCCTCAAACGCGTCGGCGTCTTCCCGTCCTATTCCCCCTCCGGCGATCGCCGGGTCAGCAACGACAAGACTGCGGGCATCCTGCACAACAGCATCCTAATGATGCGGGCCGACGGATCCCAGGCCTCCGTCCTGTTCAGCGATCCCCAAAAGAGCGCGCTGGCTCCCAGCTGGTCGCGCCAAGGCGACCGGATCGCGTTCGGCCTCGGCCAGTTCTTCCAAGGCCTCCAAGGACCGGCCCGGGCCGACATCGCCGTTATCGACACCAAGGGCGGCGGCCTCAGGATGTTGACCCAGGGCGGCGGCAATTTCGGTTTCCCCGACTGGTCCCCCGATGGCCTCCACCTCGTCTATCGCCAGGCGGGCGCGGTCCGGGCGCTCGATATCCTCGATCTGGACACCGGCGCGTCCCGTGTGCTGCTGAGCGGGCCCGCGCACTACAATTTTCCCACATGGTCGCCGACCGGCGGCGTCATCGCCTTCACCGCCGACATCGACGGCGACTACGAGATATATTCCATCCGCCCCGATGGCTCGGACCTGAAGCGCCTCACGCGTTCGCCTGGCAACGACGCCCACAGCGCCTGGTCGCCCGATGGCCAGTGGATCGCCTTCGCCAGCGGCCGGGGCGGATTCAAGGACGAAGCGCTGCTTCACCCGGCCAACCCGCAGCCCTATGGCGAAATCTTCGTCATGCGCGCCGATGGCTCGCAAGCCCACGCCCTTGCCGACGAACCCTATGAGAAGGGCTCTCCGAACTGGGCGCCTGTCGGACCGCCCTCCGGACGCTGAGGCGCCGGTCAGCGGCGAGACCTTTCGAGCGCGTTGGTGGCCTATTTCCACCAGCCTACTTCCCGCTTTGCGCGGAGGAAGCGTAGGAAGGCGGCATGATCCTCACCGCCATACTCGGCCTCGCGCCGATCATCGTCGTCCTGTTGGCGATCTCAGCCCTGTTTTCGGCCGCCGAGACGTCGCTGACCGCCGCCTCGCGAGCTCGCATGCACCAGTTGGAGCGGGAGGGGGATCGTCCGGCCAAGCGGGTCAACAGGCTGCTGGCCGATCAGGAGACGATGATCGGGGCGGTGCTGCTGGGCAACAATCTGATCAACATCCTGGCCTCGGCCCTGACCACCCAGGTGCTGACCGCCGCGATCCCCGGACCCTGGGGCGTGGCGGCGGCGACCGGGGCGATGACGGTTCTGGTGCTGGTGTTCGCCGAGGTGCTGCCCAAGACCCTGGCGATCCTGAAGTCCGACGACGTGGCGCGCTTCCTGTCGGGGCCCACCCTGCTGATGGTGCGGCTGTTTGGCCCGATCATCTACGCCATCCAGTGGATCGTGCGGCGGACGCTGCGGCTGTTCGGCGTCAAGCTGACCATGGAGGTCGACGTGCTGGCCGCCCACGAGGAGATTCGCGGCGCGGTCGAGTACCACCACTCCGAGGGCGGCGTGGAGAGCGGCGACCGGCGGATGCTGGGCGGGGTGCTGGACCTGTCGGACATGGACGTCTCGGAGATCATGGTCCACCGCAAGTCGATCACCCTGATTGACGCCGACCTGCCGATCCGCGAGTTGGTGGCCGAGGCCTTGGAGGCCCAGCACACCCGCATCCCGCTCTATCGCGACAACGCCGACAACATCGTCGGCGTGCTGCACGCCCGCGACCTGCTGCGCGCCATGGCCGCCGCCAATGGCGACATCGACGCCATCGACGTGGCCACGATCCAGCGCGAGCCGTGGTTCATCCCCGACACGACGAACCTGAAGGACCAGCTCAACGCCTTCCTCAAGCGCCGAAGCCATTTCGCGCTGGTGGTCGACGAGTACGGCGCCCTCCAGGGCCTGGTGACCCTGGAGGACATCCTCGAGGAGATCGTCGGCGAGATCGAGGACGAGCATGACACCAAGGTCGAGGGTCTTCGTCCTCAGGCGGACGGTTCGGTGCATGTCGATGGCCACGTGACGGTGCGCGACCTCAACCGGGCCATGGATTGGCGGCTACCGGAAGGCGACGCCGTGACCATCGCCGGCCTGGTGATCCACGAGGCCCAAACCATTCCCGAACCGGGGCAGATCTTCATCTTCCATCATCACCGCTTCCAGGTGCTGCGCCGTCAGCGTAACCAGGTCACCGGCCTGCGGATCAGCGGTCGCTTGGAAGACGCGGTGCGCTAAAGTGATGTCGCGGTCTTGACCCACTGCCTCTCCTGATCGGCAGCAATGCTTCGATGGGAAGCAACTCCCGCCGGGCCATAAGTCGGATGCCATACCTAAATAATTGATTTCCTGAGCAGTTCCCGAATAATCTGTTTGAACTCACGCCCTTCGCGGGCGCAGGATTACTCCAGCAAGGAACTTTCACCTTGGCGATGTGTCACCGGCGCGCTGGGTGTATTGCGCAGGGCGTGACGGGGGTTAGACAGCTTGGCCAAGGCGATGGGCCATGTCCGAGGGGGCGGGATCGAGGACACAGGTGACCTGGCCCTGAAGATCCAAGATCGCCGTTTGCTGACCCTGACCCAAACCGGACGCTGCGGCCCCGCACCCCTCTGCCGCCGCGCCCCTCTGCCGCCGCGCTGCGGTCGCGCCGTCCGATGGCGGCAAAGCGGCATCGCGCGCGAACTGTCCGCTGAAATCAACCTGGCCTATGATAGCCTTGACGTCATAAGCACCACGATATTGCCGATCCGTGCTCTGGAGCCTTGAAAAATGAAGACCCTCGCCGCCCTTAGAGTCTTGGTGGTCGAAGACGAGGCTCTGGTCTCCATGCTTGTGGAGGACATGCTGAGCGACCTTGGCTGCGTGGTCGTCGGCCCCGCCGCCGAACTCGAAGAAGCCTTGCGCCTGGCAGCCAGCGCCGACATCGACGCCGCCCTGCTGGACGTCAATCTGGGCGGCCGCCCGATCTTCCCGGTCGCCGACGCCCTGAAGGAACGCGGCGTGCCGTTCGCCTTCGCCAGCGGTTATGGCGAGGCGGGCCTCTCGGAGGACCACAGGGGCGCCACCGTGCTGCAAAAGCCGTTCCGCGAAGCCGACCTGCGCCGCGTGCTCGAAGGCCTGGCTGCCCAGGTGGTCTAGCCTAGGTGGACTAGAGCATTTTTCTTCACGCGAACCGGAACCACTTCGCTCGAAAAATGCTCTAGTCCGTAGTCCGAGACGACAATTTCGTAGGACCTAATCCAGATCGCGAGGCCCGAACGAATCGGGCAACAGGCTCCAGAACGGCGTCCGGCGCGTGGTCCGGCCGTCCTGCACCGAGACGATCTCGCACGCCTCGGTCGCGAATTCGGCGATGCGCTGACGGCAGGCCCCGCAGGGCTGGACCACGGCGTTTGAGCCAGCGGCGATCAGCACCGTGGCGATCCCGCGCCCGCCGGCCGTGACCATCGCCCCGATCGCCGCCTGCTCGGCGCAGGTGCCCGAGGGATAGGCGGCGTTCTCGACATTGACCCCAAGATGGGCGACCCCGTCCGCGTCGATCACCGCTGCGGCGACCGTGAAGTTCGAGTATCGGGCATAGGCCTTTCCCAGCAAAGCCGGCAGGCTCGCCGCCAGGTCATCCTCGGAAATGGGAATTTCGCGCGCGCTCATGCCAAGAATCTGCCTCTCCGGCAGGCCGCGCCGGGCGGAGAGGCAATCAGTCGCGGGGCTGTCGCGCAAGCCTGTTCTCGCGGGCAGGCGTCAGGCCTCTCCGGGCGCCCTGGCGACAATCGAAAGGGCGTGGACGGGCCCTGCCAATTCGTCGGCCAGGGCCTGGTGAATCAGCCGCTGGCGGATCACGCGGCCCTTGCCGGCAAAGGCTTCCGCCTCGATCACGAGGTTGAAATGGCTCTCCCCGCCTTCCCGGTGGCCGGCGTGACCGTGGTGGCGATCGCTATCGTCCACCACTTCCAGCCGCGTGGGGGCGAAAGCGGTGGTCAATTTCGCGGCGATGGTGTCTGCGACGGCGCCCATGAGCGTCTTCCTTGCATGTCAATCCTTGAACAGAAATAGCTCCGGCTTACTCTAGGCGCCATGAGCGCCGAGTTTGAATATCGCCCCAAGTTTTTTGACATCCGTGTCCGCCCGCCGAAAACGGCCGAGGAGAAGGCGCGGGAGAACGACGTCTTCGCCCTGAAACCGGGCGAAGTGCGTTGCGATCACCCCGAGTGCAGCCTGGCCGCCACCTCCAAGGCGCCCAAGTCGCGCGACATGCCGGGCGCCTATTATAATTTCTGCCTCAAGCATGCGGCCGAATACAACAAGAATTGGAACTTCTACGCCGGCATGAGCGAGGGGCAGATTCGCTCGCAGCAGGAGCTGGAGAAGATGACCGGCGGCCGACCGACCTGGTCGATGAAGGCCGACCGGGGCTCGCGCGAGGCCGCCGCCGCCGCCGCCCGCGACGCCCGCCACATCGCCGACCCCTTCGGCCTGTTCCGCGCCGAGAAGCGCAAGGCCGAGTCCGCCACCGTCAGCCGTAACCTTGGCAAGCTGGAACGCCAGGCCCTGGCTGACCTCGACCTGGAGGCCGGCGCCGACGGCCCGGCCATCCGCGCCGCCTACAAGGACCTCCTCAAGCGCTGCCACCCCGACATGAACGGCGGCGACCGCAGCGCCGAGCACAAGCTCCAACGGGTGATCAAGGCTTACAAGACCCTGCAGAAATCGGGGATGACGGGGTAAGGCAAGGCGTCTTCCCCGGAGGCCTTCGCCCAGGCTGGTCCGGCCTGAGGTCAGGAAATCGGCTCGCCCCGCTCCAGCGACCCATCCAGCCGCCGACCCACCCGCCGCTCCCAGGCCCAGGCCGCCAGCCAGCAGGTCATGGCCCAGGCCGCGCCCATGCTCCAGCCGGCCAGAACGTCGCTGGTCCAGTGGACGCCCAGATAGATCCGCGAGGCGCCCACCAGCAGGCTGACCAGCACTGCGGAGCCGATCGCCATCACCTTGACCCGACGCCTGGTCGAAAACCGCGCCGCCAGGGTGCCCAAGGTCAGGAACACCACGGCCGACAGCATGGCGTGGCCGGACGGATAGCTGGGATTGGAGGCCTCCACCGCGCGGTAGACTAGGTCCGGCCGCTCGCGCAGGAAGGCATATTTCAGCGCCTGGCTAATCTCGACCCCGCCGACCGCGCCCGTCAGCAGCACCAGCGCAGCGCTCCAGCGGCGCAGGCTGAGCAGCAGGCTCAGCGCCAGCAGCACGAACAGGCCCAGCACCGTCACCGACCCCAGGGCGGTGATGTCGGCGGCGGCGATATGCAGCCACTTGGGTCCGATCAGGATGTGGGGATCGCCAGCCCGCAAGGCCTGGAGCACGCGCAGGTCGAACACCCGCGTGTCGCCCTCGCCGACCTCTTCGGACAGGCGCAGCGCCGCCAGCATGCCCCCGGCCAGCACCAGCAGGGCCAGCACGACGCCCAATTCGCCCTTGGCGGCCTCGATCAGCCGGGCAAGGCTTCGGTGCGGTCGAAGGTCGGACAAGCGCTGCATCGGGAATCTCATGGGCAAGGGAACGCTCCAAACTCGAATCGGCGCCAGCCGAACCCGGCCAAGCCAACATGAACTAATCCTGACTAGCGCCGTTCATCCCAGGTCCAAATCACCTTCGCTAGCGTCGAAGCTGCGAAGACGAGGTTCGGCGGTGTCGGACCGACACACACTCCAGGAAAGGACCTCACCATGAAGCGTCTGATCATTTCTACCCTGGCCGCCACCCTGCTGGCCGGCACGGCCCTGTCGGGGACAGCCATGGCCGCCGGCCAGCAACGTTACGACGACCATCGCTACGAGCAACGTCACGATGACCGTCACGATAGCCGCTACGACCGTCGCGATGACCGTCGCGATGACCGTCGCGACGAACGTCACGCCTATCGCGAGGGTCGCAAGGACGGCCGCCACGACGCCCGCCGCTGGCAGCGCGGCCAGCGCCTGGACGCCCGCTACCGCGATAACCGCTACTATGTGAGCGACTATCGCCGTCATGGCCTGCGCGCCCCGCCCCGCGGCTATCGCTGGCAGCAGGTGAACGACCGCTTCCTGCTGACGGCCGTCGCCACCGGCCTGATCGCCTCGGTGATCATCGCCAACCACTAAGACCCTCGCGGGTGCGAGCCGAGCACCCCGGATGGCCCCCGCCATCCGGGGTGCTTGCTTTTTTTTGGGCTCTGAAACCGCCTCGCCCCTTCCCCTCCCCCACGTCAAGGCGGTATCGGAAACGCATGCCCGATCTGACCGACGCCCACGCCGCCGATCCCCTGATCACCCTGGCCCCCGACAAGTGGGTCACGCTGCGCGACGCGTTCGGCGTCGACAGCGACATGAAGGTCCCGTACTTCAGCCACAAGGACAGCCACGTCCCGGAGATCGACGCCGCCTACCGGTTCGATCCTCAGACGACCAAGGCCGTCTGCGCGGGCTTCGCCCATGATCGCCGGGTGATGGTCCAGGGCTATCACGGCACCGGCAAGAGCACCCACATCGAGCAGATCGCCGCCCGGCTGAACTGGCCGCTGGTGCGGGTCAATCTCGACAGCCACGTCTCGCGCATCGATCTGGTCGGCAAGGACGCCATCGTCCTGAAGGAAGGCAAGCAGATCACCGAGTTCCGTGAGGGAATTCTGCCCTGGGCCTTGCAGCGCCCGATCGCCTTGGTGTTCGACGAATATGACGCTGGTCGCCCGGATGTAATGTTCGTCATTCAGCGCGTGCTGGAGGCCGGCGGCAAGCTGACCCTGCTCGACCAGAACCGGGTCATCCGCGCCAACCCTTATTTCCGGCTGTTTGCCACGACCAACACTATCGGTCTGGGCGACACCACGGGGCTCTATCACGGCACCCAGCAGATCAACCAGGGCCAGATGGACCGCTGGAGCATCGTCACGACGCTCAACTATCTCGACCACGACGTCGAGGCCGGCATCGTTCTGGCCAAGAACCCCTCCTATGACAATCCGGACGGCAAGCGCACCCTGGCCGCCATGGTCCGCGTCGCCGACATGACCCGCAACGCCTTCATGAACGGCGACATCAGCACGGTCATGAGCCCCCGCACCGTCATCACCTGGGCCCAGAACGCCGACATCTTCGACCGCGACATCGGCCTGGCGTTCCGCCTGACCTTCCTCAACAAGTGCGATGAGCTGGAGCGCCCGACCGTGGCCGAGTTCTTCCAGCGGGCGTTCGGGACGGACCTCCCGGAGAGCGCGGCGCGGGTGAAGGTGGCGTGATCTTCTTCTCCCCTTGCGGGAGAAGGTGGCCCGCGCAGCGGGTCGGATGAGGGGTTGAAGACCAGAACCGCCGCGATCAGCCGAAAGGCCGGTCGCGGCGGTTCCGTTCGAGAGGCCCCCCATCCGTCGGCCCTTGGCCGCCACCTTCTCCCACGAGGGGAGAAGGATTTTACTTCACCCCAGCCGGCAGCAGCGAGGCCGCGCAGTATTTGAAGCGCTGCTCGCCGGCCTTGCGGCGCAGGACGAAGTTCAGGTTGTTCTCGATCACGATCGTCTGGCGTTCGCTCGTGCGCTTGGCGGGGCCTGACCCGGCGTCGAGACACGACTGATCCACCTCATAGGCCTTGCCGCGATGTGACAGCACCTTGGCCCGGCAGGCGCGCGTATGAGCCCCGCTGAGGCCCACACCGTCATAGCGGCGCAGAGCGGCGTTGGGCGGTGAGCCGCACGAGGCGCCGGACGCCACGAAGATCCCGTGCTTGAGCGGCAGCACGCCGCCCAGGTCACGCGACGGCCCGATCAGCGACTCTGCGAGCGGCGTAGGCGCGTGCGTCACCACCGGAACCGGCGCGGGCGGGCTCACGGCGGCGATCGGCGCCGGCTCCGTCACCGCCACAGGCGGCTGAGCCGGCGGAGCGGTGACGGCCGGCGGCGGAACGACCGCGCAGTTGACACTGACCGCTGAGGCCAGGTCCTCGCCCATCGCCAGGGGCGCCACGGCGCCGCGCGCCAACCCTTGCGTCCACCACTGCAGGCTGTCGCCGACATAGCGCGCGCCACTGGCCGCGCGGGCGCTCTTCAGGATGCGCGAGCGGCCCTGATATTCGACCAGGGCCGTGTCGCGGTCGGGATAGCTGGCCCGCAACGTCTGGCCGTTGTCGCATTGATAGACCAGCACCTCGGCCCCGACCCCGCGGGTCGCCTCGGGCGCGGACCGGGCGGTCGTCGGCTCGGTCTTCGGCGAACAGGCCGCCACGGCGAGCAGGCCGGTCAGCAGCAGGGCGGCGCGCGCGGGAACAGGGATCATGGGAACTCCAGAGCTAGGCTGTAGCTTTCTAAACGCGGCGCAAAGGTGAAGGTTCGGAACCCGTCGCAAGACGCCGTCCCGGAACCGTGCTCTCCTTCCCGCCGTTCCCCTGCCCCTAATCCCGCCCCAGACCACGGAGTCCGCCCATGACCGACATCACCTACACCATCGTCGAACACGACGGCGGCTGGGCCTACAAGTTGGGCGACGTGTTCTCCGAGACCTTCCCGACCCACGAGGCGGCCCTGAAAACCGCCCAACGCGTGGCCAGTGAACAACAACTCACCGACGAGAACGATACGGGCATCGTCTACGAGGACGCCAAGGGGCAGTGGCACGAGGAACTGTCGGCCGGCGACGACCGCCCGACCACCCACGTCGTCGACAAGGGTTAGAGCATTTCCCGACCTGACTGCGTCAGGCCGTGAGCTCTAATCTTCTGTTTTGACGCATTTTTCTTCGCGCGAACCGGAACCACTTCGTTCGAAAAATGCTCTGGGTTGAGAGCGCTAGCCGGATGGCGCGGTCGCGTCATCCGGCTAGCGCGCCACCACGGCCACGCAGACGCTGTCAGCCCAGACCTCGACCTTGTCGCAGCTGCGATGATCGGCCAACAGCCGTTGGGCGTGGCGGGTCATCTCGTCGGAGTCTGCCATGACCTTCAGGTCAAGGAAAGACGCCCGCCCATCGAGACTGGAAGCGACATAGGTGTAGGTGGAAGCTAGGCCCTGACTCATCGGATACCCGGGCCGGGTCGCTCGCCCGGAATGGCGGTGAAGCGGTGAAAAGTATGTAATCACTAAAATCGGCCCGCGTCATGTTTCGACCAAATAATTTGCTCGGCGTTTTATTATGTCGGAATTTCGACAGAACTTTTTAAGACGCTCAAGCTACCTCTGCGGCGTCTTCTTCCGCCGGCGCCAAATCATCACACGCCCGCCGACATACAGAGTAACACTCGCAAGCCTTGTGTTCGAGACCGGCGCGCTCGCCCACCTCGAACTGGGCGCGTCTTGGACCAGCAAGAGACACCCCCTTGCCCCGACCTGACCGCTTCGCGGGGCCAAGTGGATGGAGCCTCACGCACCGAAGGGGACTTCCCCGCCGATCCGTGCTAAGCGCGCGCCAACGAAATTCACGAGAGATCCATGGCCCTTAAAGTCGCCATCGTCGGCCTGCCCAATGTCGGCAAGTCCACCCTGTTCAACGCCTTGACGCAAACCGCCCAGGCCCAGGCCGCCAACTATCCGTTCTGCACGATCGAGCCCAACACCGGCGAAGTGGCGGTGCCGGAGCCGCGCCTGGACGCCTTGGCCAAGATCGCCGGCTCCAAGGAGATCATCCCGGCCCGGATCACCTTCGTCGATATCGCCGGCCTGGTGCGCGGCGCGAGCAAGGGCGAAGGCCTGGGCAACCAGTTCCTGGCCAATATCCGCGACTGCGACGCCGTGGCCTTCGTCGCCCGCTGCTTCGAGGACGGCGACATCGTCCACGTGGAGGGCCGCATCGACCCGCTCAGCGATCTCGAGATCGTCGAGATGGAGCTGATGCTGGCCGACCTGGAGAGCCTGGAAAAGCGCGTTCCCGCCCTGGAGAAGCGCGCCAAGGTCGGCGCCGACAAGGAAAGCGCCAACACCCTGCGTCTGGCGACCATCGCCCTGGACCTGCTGCGGGCCGGCCGGCCGGCTCGCGCCGCCACGATCGACGAGGACGACCAGAAGGCCTGGCACATGCTGCAACTGCTGACCGCCCTGCCGGCCCTCTATGTCTGCAATGTCGATGAAGGTAGCGCCGACAAGGGCAATGGCTATTCCGACCTGGTGGCCACCCGCGCCGCCCAGGACAACGCCAAGTCGGTGGTGATCTCGGCCCAGATCGAAAGCGAGATCGCCCTGCTCGACGCCGATGAACGCGCCGAGTTCCTGGAGACCCTGGGCCTGGAAGAACCCGGCCTGAACCGGCTGATCCGCGAGGCCTACACCCTGCTGGACCTGCAGACCTATTTCACGGTCGGCCCCAAGGAAGCCCGCGCCTGGACCATCCATGTGGGCGATACCGGCCCCCAGGCGGCCGGCGTCATCCACACCGACTTCGAGAAGGGCTACATTCGCGCCGAGACCATCGCCTACGAGGACTTCGTCGCCTTGGGCGGCGAAAACGGCGCCAAGGAGGCCGGCAAGATGAAGGCCGAGGGCAAGGACTACATCGTCAAGGACGGCGACGTGATGCACTTCCGGTTCAACGTCTAGAACCACCAGCGGCCGGGCTCACATCCGGCCGTTTCCGTATCAACCCTTCGCTTGAGCGTCCCATGACCGACACCGTCACCTTCACCTCAGCTCTCGACGGCTTCGCCTTCACCGCCGCCCAGGCCGCGCCGCAGGGGCCGCGCAAGGGCGGGATCGTAGTGATCCAGGAGATCTTCGGCTTGGACGAATATGTGCTGGCCGACGTGGCGCGCTGGTCGGCCTTGGGCTTCGAAGTGCTCGCGCCGTCGATCTTCGACCGCGCGGAACCCGGTTACGTTGCCGAGCATGAGCCGGCGGCCTTCCCGATCGGGATCGGCCACGTCCAGTCCATCGGCCTGGAGAAGATGCTGTCGGACATCCAGGCTTGTATCGACGACCTGGCCCCGCGCGGCCCGGTCTTCGCGGTCGGCTATTGCCTGGGTGGCTCGCTGGTCTGGCTGGCGGCGAGCAAGCTGACGGGCCTGGCCGCAGGGTCGAGCTATTACGGCAGCATGGTCGCGGCCAACGCCGCCCTACCCCTGACTTGCCCGGTGATCGTCCACCTGGGCCGCAAGGACGGCCATATCCCCGCCGACGCCGTCAAGGCGGCGGTTGAAGACGCCCATCCCGACGTGCCCATCTACATCTACGAGAACAGCGGCCACGGCTTCAACAACGACGGCCGACCCGACGCCGACCTCGACGACGCCCAGATGGCCCGGGCGCGAACCCTGGCCCTCTTCCAGGCCCACGGCGCGGCCTGAGCATGGCCGGCGGGCGCATCAGCCTGGTGACGGCCAGCGGAGAGCCCTTCGCCGCCTATCACGCTCCGCCCGGCGACGCGCGGCGCGGGGGGTTGGTGATCCTGCACGCCATCTGGGGTGTCACGCCTCATATCCGCGAGCTGTCCGACGGCCTGGCCGACCAGGGCTATGAGGTCATCGCGCCTTGCCTGCTCGACGGCCCCGAAATCCCCTTCCCCGTCGCCGATCTTGACCCACAAGCTCTCGAGGCCCGCATGGCGATGGGCGAGGCCAGCGGTTGGGGCGCTGCGGCCCTGCCTCGCGTGCAGGCGGCGATCGACACTCTCTCAGCGGCTGGCCCGGTCTTCGCCCTGGGCTTCTGCTACGGCGGCACGACCGCCTGGCTCGCGGCTAGCCGCTGCCAGGGGCTGAAAGCGGTCGCGTGCTTCTACGGCGGCGACATTATCGCCTATGTCGATGAGACGCCGAGGGTCCCAACCATCCTGCATTTCGGCAAGACCGACGCGCTGATCCCGCTGGCCGACGTCGCTTCGATCGAGGCCGCCCATCCCGACCTGCCGGTCTGGCTGTACGACGCCGGTCACGCCTTCGTCGCCCCGAGCGGCCACCATGCCGACGGCGCCAAGCTGGCCATGCTCCGGACGTTGCAGCTGTTCCAGCGGGCCGGTGGAGCGAAAGGCGAGGCCTAGCTCGGCTCGATCGCCCCGGCCGATGGCCATGCGCTGTCGCCGATACGCTTCAGGGTCATCTCGAAGAACGGCGTCGGCGGCTGGCCCTCGACCACGCGTTCACCAACCTCGTGCCAGACGCCGTTCTGGGCGGTGATCGTATAGCGCAGGGTCGCCGGCCCGGCAGGGATAGTCCAGACTGCGCCAGTCGGCGTCAGGGTCATGGGGAAGTCGCCGGCCTGGCCCATGGCGTAGGAGCGCATGCTGTAGCCCTTGGCGGGATCATAGGAGATCACGCCGAACGCGTTGAAGCCGGTCGTGCCGTCGGCGTTGTAGCCACGGCCCTCGACCACGTGCAACACGCCGTCCAGCAACGGACCGCTGCGTTCGGTCTGGGTGAGCTCGATCTTGCGACCGCCCGCGCCGGTGGCGACCGCCGGACCGCGCCAGACGCCGTCCATCCAGGCCAGGGCCTTCATGGCGGCCTTTTGCTCGGCGATCCGAGCGGCGGGATCGGGCGGGGTCTGGGCTTGGCCGACACCGGCGCAGGTCGTCAGGATCACGATCGGGATCAGGGCGGAAAACAGACGCACGATGGCCTCCTAGGCTTGGAATGACGAACTTGCAGATAACTCTGCATCACAGAGCTTTCTATGTCCATAGTCACATTAGGGAAGCCGAGACGTCACCTGTCGCCGGACGACAAAAGCTTGGCTAGGATCGGGTCATGCGCCACCCGATCCCCGTGCTGGTCCTGAGTCTGTTGGCGGCGAGCAGCGGTCGCGCCGTCGCCGGGACAACGGCCTGTTGGTTCGAAAACGGCGCCGTGGTCGCCCCCGCCGCGATCGGCGGGGTCAGCGGCGATTTCGTCATCGACCTGTCGGCGCCCCGCACCCTGCTGCACGAGACCGCCGCCCAGACGGCGGGCTTTTCCGACACCGCCCTGAGCCTTCCGGTGAGCGTCGCTGGCCAGCGTACCGCAGCGACGGCTGTGACAGTGCGCGACCTCGACTACCGCAGCGTCGGCTTTTCCACCCCGATCACCGGTGTCATCGGGGCCGACGTTCTTGACCGTTACCTGATGATCCTGGACTTCGCCCCGTGCCGATTGCAGCTGCGGTCGCGCGACGCCCCGCCGCGCCCCGCCGGCCGCGGGTTGAAGGTGACGATGGTCGGCGGGACCCCGACGGTGCTGGCGGCGGCCTCCGACGGCCTGCGCGGCGTCTCTGGCCCGTTCGCCCTGGACACCGCCTCGGCCGGCGGCGTGCGGGCCCGAGGCGCGGCCGACGCGCCCCGGCAGAAGCCTGCGGGGACGCTGCGCGGACTGTCGCTGGACGGCGTGCTGCGCCAGAACGTTCCAGCCGTGGTGGCGGGCGAGCTTCCCGATGGCGTGGTCGGCGCCATCGGCGCGACGGTGCTGTCGGCCTATCGCCTGATCTTCGATCCCAAGGCGTCGCGCCTTTGGCTTACCCCGGCGCTTGCCGCGCCCCAGACCATCCAAGAAAAAGGGCCCGGCGTTTCCGCCGGGCCCTGAATTCCTCGAAAGCCTTGGTCGCGGTCAGTGCGACTCGTTCTTCCAGACCTTACGGTAGCTGGCATAGAGCAGGCCCGAGAACAGCAGCAGATAGATCATCACCGCAAAGCCGGTCTGCTTGCGCTCGTCCAGCTTGGGCTCGGCGGCCCACATCAGGAAGGCCGAGACGTCCTTGGCTTCCTGGTCGAGGGTGGCCGGGGCGCCGTCGTCGAAGGTGACCTGGTTGGCCTTCAGCGGCGGGGCCATGGCGATGAAGCCGCCCGGCGGCACATGCTCGTGGCTGCCCGACCAATAGGAGGTCAGGTCGCCCGCCATGTACTTGTTGTAGTGCTGGTTGTCGCCGACCTTCAGGCCGGCCGGCGGCGCCGCATAGCCGGTCAGGATCGAATAGATGTGGTTGGGGCCTTCTTCACGAGCCTTGGCCAGCAGCGACATGTCCGGCGGCAGCGCGCCGCCGTTGCTGGCGCGGGCCGCGGCCTCGTTGGCGAAGGGCGAGACGAAGTGGTCGGCCGGGGTGGCCGGACGCTTGATCGCATCGCCGGTCTCGGAGTCGATGTCGGCGACCTCGTACTCCTTGGCGATCGCCTTGACCTTGGGGTTGTCGTTCGAGGTCTTGCCGTGTTTGGCCGAGTATTTCTCGTCGTAGAACGGGCCGCCCTTGTCGCCGAGGTTACGGAAGCTGACCAGGCTCATCGCGTGGCAGGCCGAGCAGACCTCGCGATACACCTTGTAGCCGCGTTGCAGCTGGGCCTGGTCGAACTTGCCCAGCGGGCCGTCGAAGGACCACTTGACCTCCTTGGCCGGCAGCGCGTGACCGCTGGCCAGGGCGGGGCCCGCGAGGCCGGCCGTCAGGAGACCCGCGACCGCTGCGATGGCGGAAAGTTTGCGCAGCATCGAAGTCAGCCCTTCATTTCAGGCGCGGCGGTCGCTGCGGCCGGAATAGTGGCCGGATGCGACAGGGCGGGGGAGGCGATGGAATCCGGCACCGGCAAGGTCTTTTCGAACAAGCCGAGCAGGGGGAGGATCGCCAGGAAGAAAGCGAAATAATAGAACGCCGCCAGACGCGACAGCCAGACAAAGCTGTTCAGGTCGGCGTCCACCAGGTTGAATGTCGTCAGGCCCGGGATGACCGGCTCCGACGGCAGCTTGGCGCCGCAGAGGCCCAGGATGCAGCACGCCACCACGAAGATGAAGAAGTGGATCCTGGCGGTCGGCCGGTAGCGCATCGAGCGCACCTTGGAGGTGTCCAGCCAGGGCAGGGCGAACAGACAGGCGATGGCGCCGAACATGGCCAGCACGCCGAACAGCTTGTCGGGAACGGCGCGCAGGATCGCGTAGAACGGCAGGAAATACCATTCCGGAACGATGTGGGCGGGCGTCACCAGCGGGTTGGCCGGGATGTAGTTGTCGGCGTGTCCCAGGGCGTTGGGCATGTAGAAGACGAAGAAGGCGAAGAGGAGCAGGAACAGGCTCATCGCGAAGCCGTCCTTCACCGTCGCGTACGGCGTGAAGGGCAGGACATCGGCCTCCGACTTGGGATCGACGCCGGTCGGGTTGTTCTGGCCCACCACGTGCAAGGCCCAGACGTGCAGGATCACCACGCCGGCGATCATGAAGGGCAGCAGGTAGTGCAGCGAGAAGAAGCGGTTCAGGGTCGGGCTGTCGACGGCGAAACCGCCCCACAGCCAGGTGGTGATCGCTGGACCGACCAGCGGCAGGGCGCCGAACAGGTTGGTGATCACGACGGCGCCGTGGAAGCTCATCTGGCCCCAGGGCAGCACGTAGCCCATGAAGGCCGTGGCCATCATCAGCAGATAGATCACGCAGCCCAGGATCCACAGCACTTCGCGGGGGGCTTTGTACGACCCGTAATAGAGGCCGCGCAGCATGTGGATATAGACGGCGATGAAGAACATCGACGCCCCGTTGGCGTGCATGTAGCGGATCAGCCAGCCGTAGTTCACGTCGCGCATGATGTGCTCGACGGAGGCGAAGGCGTGGTCCGCGCCGGGGTTGTAGTGCATCGCCAGGATGATGCCGCTGATCAACTGGGACGCCAGGCACAGCGAGAGAATGCCGCCGAACGTGTACCAGTAGTTGAGGTTTCGCGGCGTTGGGTAGTCGACGAAGCTGTCGTAGCCCAGGCGCACGATCGGCAGACGGGCGTCGAGCCAGCGCTCGATACCGGTCTTGGGTTCGTAGGTCGAATGTCCGCTCATCGTCTCTTAGCCGATCTTGACCTTGGTGTCGGATAGGAAGGTGTAGTCCGGAACCGCGAGGTTCTTCGGAGCAGGACCCTGACGGATGCGACCCGATGTGTCGTACACCGAGCCGTGGCACGGGCAGAACCAGCCGCCGTAAGCGCCGCCGCCGAAGGTTGGAACGCAACCCAGGTGGGTGCAGCTGCCGATCAGGACCAGCCAGTTGGCCTTCCCGGGCTTGACCCGGTCGGCGTCGGTCTGGGGGTCCTTCAACGACGCATGGTCGTCCTTGACCGCCGCGGCGATCTCGGCCGCCGTGCGGTTACGGACGAACAGGGGCTTGCCCCGCCACTTCACCGTCACCTGCTGACCGACCGCGACCTTGCTCAGATCGAATTCGATCGAAGCCAGGGCCAGGGTGTCGGCCGACGGGTTCATCTGGTCGATGAACGGTATAGCGAGCGAGGCCGCGCCGCCGGCGGCGACCGCGATCGTCGCGATGTAAATGAAATCCCGGCGGCTGGGGTCTTCCCCATGCGCCGGATCAGTCTTTGCGCCCACGGCGGTGTCGGCCACCCAAGTCACCCTTCGATGCCGCCGCGCCGCCAAAACGGCCCGGCCTGGAGAAACGCCTGTCGGCGCGTACTATCTAGACCCGCGAACGGGTCTTCGCCACAAATGGCGAAAGCGGATCGTCCTATCGGACGCGCGGACGAAGTCCGCAAGCCCTTTCGATTCGCCGCAAATGTCCCTGCTAGCTCTATGGTGGTTCGCTTAGAATGCGGCTCGCGCTTTTTCAACCCGGCATTCCTCAGAACGTCGGCGCGGCGATCAGATTGGGCGCCTGCCTCGGCGTGGGCCTGGACGTCATCGAACCGTGCAGTTTCCCGTTGGACGACAAGAGCTTGAGGCGCGCGGCCCTCGACTATGGTCCGCTGACCCACATGATGCGTCACGCATCGTGGGCGGTTTTCATGGCTGCGTCGGAACGTCGCAAGGGCCGGCTGCTGCTATTCACGACGAAGGCGACCGCGCCCTTCCACAAGTTCACCTTTCAGGCAGGCGACACCCTGTTGTTTGGCAATGAGAGCCACGGCGCGCCGCCGGAGGTGCATGACGCGGCCTTTGCGCGGCTGACGATTCCCTTGCGGCCCGAGGCCAGGTCGATGAACCTGGCGACGGCGGCGGCCATGGCCCTGGGCGAGGCGCTGCGGCAGACCGCCGGGTTCGCGGGGGACTAGGGCATTTCCCGACCTGACTGCGTCAGGCCGTGAGCTCAGATCTTTTGTTTTGACGCATTTTTCTTCACGCGAACCGGAACCACTTCGCTCGAAAAATTCTCTAGCGGCCGGCTAGGCACAAGCCCTTATGCGGGCCGCCGGATTTGCGCGGGCCGGCGGAAACCCTTAAGCCGCCGCCATGACCGACACACTCGACCTCGACCGCAAGAAAGCCACGGCCCGCGCCTGGTTCGAAAGCCTGCGCGACCAGATCTGCGCCGCGTTCGAGCGGCTCGAGGACGAGGCCCCCGCCGGCTTCTATCCCGGCGACGCCGGCCGCTTCTTCCGCAAGCCGTGGGACCGCGAGGCCGGCGGCGGTGGGGTGATGTCGATGATGCACGGCCGATTGTTCGAGAAGGTCGGGGTGCATGTCTCGACAGTGCACGGCGTTTTCACCCCGGAAATGGCGAAAAACATGCCCGGCGCCGAGGAGGACCCACGCTTCTTCGCCACCGGCGTCAGCCTGATCGCCCACATGCGCAGCCCGCGCGTGCCGGCCGTCCACATGAACACCCGCTTCATCGCCACCAGCAAAAGCTGGTTCGGCGGCGGCGGCGACCTGACGCCCCTGCTCGGCTACCAACGGCAACAGGACTTTCCCGACGCCATCGACTTCCACGCCGCCTATCAGCGCGCCTGCGACGCCCACGACCCGACCTGGCACGCCAAGTACAAGGCCTGGTGCGACGAATACTTCTTTCTGCCCCACCGCAACGAACCGCGCGGGATCGGCGGCATCTTCTACGACCACCACGACAGCGGCGACTGGTCCAAGGACTTCGCCTTCACCCAGGACGTCGGCAAGGCGTTCCTGGGGATCTATCCTGAGCTGGTCCGCCGCCGGATGGGCGAGGCCTGGACGGCGCAGGAGCGCGAGCAGCAACTGGTGCAGCGCGGCCGCTATGTGGAGTTCAACCTGCTCTACGACCGGGGCACGATGTTCGGACTAAAGACCGGCGGCAATGTGGAGTCGATCCTCAGCTCCATGCCGCCCGAGGTGAAGTGGCCGTGACAGGGTCCTTCTCCCCTTGCGGGAGAAGGGTCAGGTCACGCCGCCGGGCACTTCGCCCCGGTACCGATCCAGGCCTGCACCAGTTCGCCGAACCTCGCCTGCGTGCCCGGCGCCGGAACCCGGCCCGCGCCTGGGTTCCAGGCCCAGCCGACCAGGTGGTCGTTGGCCATGTGGTCGTGCAGTTGCGCCAAGCCCCGGCCGCCATTGCGCGACGGGTCCCTGATCTGGGCGCAGATCGCGCCGAGCGACTTGCCCTGCCAGGCCATCTCGACAGGCGCCAGGGCCCATTTCGGATCGCCGGGGATCGACTTGACGTCCTGGCCCCAGGTCGGAACGTTGGCGGGACCGTGGCACGCGCTGCAGGGCATGCCGACCGGGCCGTGGCCCGCCTGACCGGCGACCATGGGCGGATTGTGCGGATGCCGGTCATCGCCCTGGGTTGGGGCGCGCTGGACCGGGTGGCAGTTCATGCAGCGCGGGCTGTTGATCACCTTGCCGGCCTCGGAGAACAGCGCGACCGAACGGGCGGCGGGATCCTGGATCGACACGAACTCGGCGGGGCTCTTTAGGGTCTCGGCCGGGAGCGGCGTCGGCGTAGCGGGCGCGGCGGCCCACACCGTGGAGAGCAGGGCGCCGCCGGTCAGGGCGCAACCAACAACGAGCAGGGCTGTGACGGCGCGCATGATCTGATCTCCCCCGTTTCGTCGGGAACGGTCAAGCTAAGGCTTAGGTTGCCTGCGACAGGAAAGATTCGATCCAGTCGGCCATCCGTGTGCGGTCGTTATAGCCTTGCAAGGACGCGATCGCCGCGTCGGCCTCGGCGTCGGTATAGCGGCTGCCGCGACGGGCCTCGATCAGGGCGATGGCATAGGCCGGGTCGAACTCTGGGTGAAACTGCATCGAGATAGCGGGACGATCGTCATAGACCAAAATCCCGGCCGGGGTGAAGGCGCTGCCAGCTACGACGCGGGCCGTCGGCGGGATCTCGACCACCTGATCCTGATGCGACGCCGACACGGCGACGCGGGCCAGGTCCCGTTCCAAGTCCATCCAGGGCAAGGCCTCGGTCACCTCGTAGGCGTGCAGGCCGACGCCCCAGCCCTTGTCCGACTTCACGACCCTGCCACCGAACGCCTCGGCCATGATCTGGTGGCCGAAACACACCCCGACCAGCGGCCGGGCCTGGGCCTTGATCAGGAAAGCCTTCAGCGGCGCGATCCAGGGCAGATCGTCATAGACCCCGGCCGCTGAACCGGTGACGATATAGGCGTCGCACTCATCCGGATCGGCCGGCAGTTCACCGGCCTGGACATCGTAGGTGACGTAGTCGTGGCCAGGACCCAGCAGGTCCTGGAACATGCCGCCATAGCGCCCGAACTCAGGCTGCAGCGCCTCGGGCGGTTCGCCGGTTTCGAGCAGGCCGATCTTCATGGGCGGGTCTCCAGGACGCTTCAGTCGATATACAACCGCGAAGGACGTAAGGTCTCTAAAACACCATCCCCTGCGCGACGGCCTTCAGCCGCTCGATGGCCGAAAACTTGTCCTCGATGAAGTCCTGGTCGATCCACCAGATTTCGACCTCGCGCATCACCTCACCGACCATCGGGCCCTTGGGCACACCAGACTTCAGGATCTCCTCGCCGGTCAGCGGAAAGGCCGGAGGCGTCCAGGTCTCGCCCAACGCCAACAGGCCGCGCCATTGCGGCGTGGTGGCGGTGCGGCCGGCCCCGGCCCAGGCCAGCTTGACCCGGTCGCTGAAGGTCTTGACGCCCAGGGCATAGACCGCCCGACGCGTCTCGCGCGGGCCCATCCAGGAGACGATGCGCGGAGACGTGCCGACCGCCTCGATCAGCCGCTCCTTCAGGCTGTTGGACAGCCGCAGCCGCTCGGCCATCTGGGCGGCGATCTTGGGGTCGTCGGGAATCAGGGCGGCCAGGCGCAGCTCGGGGTCGTTCTCGAACAGTTGCTCGGTCTCGATGGTCATCAGCCCCTCGAAACGGGCCAGCGACTTCACGAAAGGCAGGATCGACGACAGCACGCTGGTCGCCGCCATCAGTCGCAGGGCCGAGCGCGGATCTTCGGCCGCCAGCAGCTTCAGCAACTCCTTCTGGGTGCGCTCGGCGGCGCGGCCCTCGACCATGCCCTTCAGCGCCTTGCAGGCGGCCAGGGCCTTCTGGTCGGCGTCGCCCTTGCCATACCAGGCGTGGAAGCGGAAGAACCGCAAGATGCGCAGATAGTCCTCGCGGATCCGGGTCATCGGGTCACCCACGAACACCACCCGCCCTTCGAGCGCGTCGTTCACGCCCTCGCCGGTCGGATCATAGAGCCGGCCGTTCAGGTCGGCATAGAGGGCGTTGAAGCGGAAATCGCGGCGCTCGGCGTCTTGGTCCCAGTCCTGGGTGAAAGACACGACCGCCCTGCGGCCGTCGGTCGAGACATCGCGGCGCAGGGTGGTGATCTCATAGGGCCGACCCTTGGAAATCGCCGTTACCGTGCCATGGTCGACGCCGGTGGGGATGACCTTCAGGCCGGCCTCCTGCAGGGCCTCGATCACCAGGTCCGGGGTCAGGGTGGTGGCGATGTCGATGTCGTCGATGGGCTTGCCCATCAAGGTGTTGCGCACGCAGCCGCCAACGAAACGCGCGCAGCCGGGAAAGCCGCGCGCCTCCAGCGCCGCGATCACCGCCTGGGTCTCCGGCAGCGCCATCCACGGCGGCACGCCTATCGATTCTGTACTCACGCCACTCCCCCAGGTGCACAAAACGCCCCCGCCCAGCGGGGTCCGGCATTTCAAACGATTATTTCAAACCGGCAAGCCCCGGACACCGATCAAGCTGTTGATCGATGCCGCACCAAGAGCACCCGCTCAGCCGACGGGGTCTTCGCCATGCAGCCGCTCGTAGAGCGCGCGCAGCATGCCGGCGGTCGCCCCCCAGATGAAACGCTCATTCCACGGCATCGCATAGAAGAATCGGCGCTCGCCGTCCGGCAGGTCGCGATGCTGACGTTGATGGTTCTGAGAGTCCATCAGGAAGGCGAACGGCGTCTCGAACACATCGGCCACCTCGTCGGGACTGGCGACGAAGGTGGCGGCGGGATCGATGAAGCCGACCACCGGCGTGACGTGGAAGCCCGTCACCGTGCGGTAGCCGTGCAGCAGACCCGCCAGGGTAACGCAGGACGGGTCTAGGTTCACCTCTTCCTGGGCCTCGCGCAGGGCGGTCTCCCACGGCGTCTCGCCTGGATCGCAACGGCCCCCGGGAAAGGCGATCTGGCCGGTGTGGCTTCGCAGAGTATCGGACCGGCGGGTCAGCAGGACGGTCATCCCCGCCTCACGCTCGACCAGCCCCACCAGCACGGCGGCGGGGCGCAGGGCGTGGGGATTGTCGGGCCGCATGCCGGGATTGAGATCGTAGTCCGAACGCGCGGCGTCGAGGCTGGGATCGTAGCCGTCGATCGGGTCCAACTTGCTGGCGATCCAGGCGCGCCGCGCGTCCCTGGACAGGGTCATCCTCGGTGCGCCCCGGCCGGGGCCATCGGGAACCAGGCGCCGTTTGAGGTCACACCCAGGCGCGGCCCCTCCGGCGTGTCGCGCTCCGCAGCCAGTTCGACCAGCTCATAGAACACAGGCCGCGCGATCAGAGCCTCCAGGCCGCGCCGCACGTGGACATAGGGCCGCGGCTCGCCAGTGGCCGTATCGGTCTCGACGCGGATGGCGTTGTCGGGGCCGGCCTCGACCAGGTCACCGACATTGGTCTCGAAGCGCAGCACGCCGTTTTCAGCATCGACCCGCGTGGCCATGAACGGCGCGTCCTCGACCTGGATCTTCAGCTTCTCGACAGGGGTGACCAAGTGATAGCCGTCGGGATCCAGCCGCAGCACGGTCGAGAACAGCCGCACCAGAGCCTCGCGGCCGATCGGCGATCCCTCGTGAAACCAGACGCCGTCCTTGCGGATGCGGATGTCGATCTCGCCGCAATGCTCAGGATGCCACAGATGCACAGGCGGCAGGCCGCGCTCGCCCGCGCGCCCCTTCGCCGCCTGGGCGGCGGCGGTGACGCCTGCGAGGCCAGAGGGGGTGGGATCGACAGTCATGGGCTTCAGGTAGGGCATGCGGCGCCCACACTCAAGCACGAGCGCACGATATGGCGACAGGCGCATGCGCCTGTCCCCAGCCGTAACTCAAGCGACGCGGATAGGTCCCACCAAGCCCGAATCTCCGCCCTCGACCAAGGCCTTCACCAGCACCCGTCGCTGATCGGCCGGCCCCGGCATGGTCACCCTCGCCGCCGGTCCTGCCGAAAAGCCGATCCGCGCGAAATAGGGGGCGTCGCCGACCAGCAGCACCGCGCGCCAGCCGGCTCGCGCGGCGGCGGCGCAGGCGGCTTCGACGAGGGCCTGGCCCAGGCCGTGGCTGCGCGCGGTGGCGTCCACCGCCAGCGGGCCGAGGAAGGCGACGGGCCTGTCGCCCACCATGACCGGCCAGAGGCGCACGCTGCCGATCACCCGACCTTCGTCCAAGGCCACGAAGGAACAGTCGTCCAGCTTCCGATTGCCCTCGCGCAAACGCTCCGACGACTTGGCGAAGCGGCCGGGTCCGAAGGCGCGATCGACCAGCACCTCGACGGCGCGGGCGTGCTCGGGCAGCTCGTTGAGAAGGCTGGGATAGGGCGACGAAGGCGCGACGGCGGAAGACGACATGGGCGCTAAACGATCCAGAACACGAAAAGGGGCATAGCCCCGGATCGTGACGCGGCCGAGACGGTCGCATCCGGGGCGTTCAGACGCGGACTCCGGTCCGCGCGGCGCAGGTTCGTCGCTGGCGTCGCATGACGCGCCCTCTCCATCAGAAGGGCGCGAAATAGGGCCTAGGGCGCGCTGGGTCAAATAATTCAACGGCTGCATAAGAGAAACGCGATTGCGGCGACGCGGGCCTGAGGACATGGTCCGCCCCCGATGACCGACCTCCCCCCCGACGCAGATTCCATCCCGTCCGCCCTCGAGGCGCCGGAAACCTCGATGCGCGCGCTGCTCAAGCAGAGCGACTTCGTGTTCTTCTGGGGCGCGCGGTTCACCGCCACCCTCGCGGTGCAGATCCAGGGGGTGACAATCGGCTGGCAGGTCTACACCCTGGCCCGCGAGACCGGACACAATGAGGGCCAGGGGGCCTTCTTGCTGGGCATGGTAGGCCTGGCCCAGTTCATCCCGCTGTTCTTTTTGGCGCTGACCGCCGGAGAGACCGCCGACCGCCATGATCGCAAGATGATCATGACTGCGGCCATCGGCGTCGACATCGTCTGCGCCGCAGCCCTGGGCTTCCTGGCCTGGTCGGGACACACGACGCTGTGGCCGATCTTCGCCATCGCCGTGCTGTTCGGCGCCGGCCGCGCCTTCTTGTCCCCGGCGTCCAGCGCCATGGGGCCGATGCTGGTGCCGCGCCCGCTGTTGCCGCGCGCCATCGCCTGGAACTCGTTGTCCTGGCAGAGCGCCTCGATCATTGGCCCGGCCTTGGGCGGCCTGCTATGCGCCATCTCGGCGGCCACGGCGTTCGGGGCTTCGGTCGTGCTGTTCCTGCTGGGCGGCCTGCTGCTGCTTGGCATCAAGGCCAATACCAAGCCCGTGACCCAGCCGGGCTCGCGCTGGGCGCTGATCAAGGAAGGCCTGGTCTATACCTGGCGCAACAAGATCGTCTTCGGCTCGATCTCGCTGGATTTGTTCGCGGTATTGCTCGGCGGGGCCACGGCCCTGCTGCCGGTGTTCGCCCGTGATGTGCTGCATGTGGGGGCCGAGGGCTTTGGCGTGCTGCGCGCCGCCCCCGCCGTGGGCGCGACGCTGGTGGCGGTGATCCTGGCCAGCCACACGATCCGCCGCCGAGCGGGCCTGCTGATGTTTGGCGCCGTGGCGGTGTTCGGCGCCGCGACCGTGGTCTTCGGGCTATCGAAATATGTCTGGCTGTCGGTCGGCGCCCTGACGGTGCTGGGCGCGGCCGACATGGTCTCGGTCTATATCCGCCAGACCCTGGTGCAACTGGTCACCCCAGATCCGATGCGCGGCAGGGTCGCCGCCGTCTCGGGCCTGTTCATCAGCGCCTCCAACGAACTGGGCGAGTTCGAGAGCGGCGTCGCGGCGCGGTTCCTGGGCCCGGTCGGCGCGGCGGTGTTCGGCGGCGTCGGGGCCCTGATCGTCACGGGCGCGTGGGCCAAGATGTTCCCGGAACTGCGCAAGGCGGACCGGCTGGATTAGGCTGTGCGAGGAACGGGGACAGGCACATGTGCCTGTCCCCGTTCCTCGCCTAGGCCGCAGCCAACCTCGCCAACGCCTCGCCCGTCATCCGTCGCACGATCCACTCGTTCATCGCGGCCGCGCCCAGGCTGTCATAGAAAGCGATCGACGGGGCGTTCCAGTCGAGCACGGCCCATTCCAGTCGGCCGAGCTTCTCGTCCAGGCAGCGCCGCGCCAGCCCCGCCAACAATGCCTTGCCCGCCCCGCTGCCCCGCGCTTCGGGCAGCACGAACAGGTCTTCCAGATAGATTCCGTGCCGGCCGACGAAGGTCGAGAAGTTGTAGAACCACAAGGCAAAGCCCACCGGCGCGCCGTCAATCTCGGCGATGTCGCAGAAGGCCTTGGGGTTTTCGCCAAACAGCGCCACCGTGATATCGTCCTGCGTGGTCCGCACATCGTCGAGCAGCTTCTCATAGGCGGCGAGATCGCGGATGAACCGCAGGATCAAGGCGCTGTCGGCCTCGACGGCGGGACGAATGGATACGGGCATGGCGGTCTCTTCGGACTATCTGGATTTGGTACTCGAACAGCTGGCCCCGGTCGGGCCGCTGACCTCGCGAAAGATGTTCGGCGGAGTCGGCCTCTATGCCCAAGGCCTGTTCTTCGCCCTGATCGACGACGACACCCTCTATCTCAAGGGCGACGAGACGCTGGGCCCCGATTTCGCGGCCGCCGGCAGCACGCAGTTCGCGCCCTTCGGCGTGAGCTCCATGGCTTACTGGTCGGCGCCCGCCGAAGCGTTGGATGAGCCAGACCTGATGGTCGAGTGGGCGCGGCGCTCGATCGCGGTGGCGGCGGCGCGGAAGGCTCGGAAGCCCTGATCCAGGGCTGGGGACAGGCGCATGCGCCTGTCCCCAATTGCAAGACCCTTACCCTATCACCACCCCCGGCGGCGGAAGGCTATCCTCCGGCACGAAGAAGTCCGGCATCAGGGTGGCGGTCGGATCCACGCGGTACTGATCGAAGTCGCGCACGCCCTCGCCGTATAGGAACGTGTCGTCGATCACGAACTGGCCGGTGAACGCTCGCGACGGCTTCAGGAACATCGCGTGGGCCGCGTCGGCCATGATCTCGACGGTGCGGCAGTGCTTGAGGCCTTCCTCCCCGGTCAAGGCGAACTGGATGGCGGCGGTGGCGATGGCGGTGCGCGGCCACAGGCCGTTGAAGGCCACGCCGTCGGCCCGGAACTCCTCGGCCATGCCCATCATGCACAGGCTCATATTGTACTTGGCCATGGAGTAGGCTACGTGGGGGGCGAACCAGCGGGGCTTGATGTCCAGCGGCGGCGACAGGGCCAGCACGTGCGGATTGGCCGCCTTCTTCAGGTGCGGCAGACACAGTTTCGAGGTCAGGAACGTTCCGCGCCCGTTGATCTGGTGCATCAGGTCGTAGCGCTTCATGTCGGTCGACAGCGTGCCCGTGAGCGAGATCGCCGAGGCGTTGTTCACGCAGATGTCGATACCGCCGAAGCTCTCGACCGCCTTGTCGACGGCCGCCTGGACGCTGGCCTCCTCGCGCACATCAACCACCAGCGGCAGCGCCTGGCCGCCGGCCGCCTCGATCTGCGCGGCGGCGGTGTAGATGGTGCCCGGCAGCTTCGGATGGGCCTCCGCCGTCTTGGCGGCGATGACGATATTGGCGCCGTCGCGGGCGGCGCGCAGGGCGATGGCCAGGCCGATGCCGCGCGAGGCGCCGGTGATGAAGAGGGTCTTGCCGTTCAAGCTCATCGTCGTCTCCTCAAGGACGGTCCGATTCTATGCCGAAACACCGCGACGGTCATCCCGCCCCTGTGGTTTCCACTGACAGGGCCCACAGCCTGTCGGCCTGCTCCGGGTCCAGGGCGTAGGACATGACGCCAGACCAGCCGGCCTCCTTCGTCCACGGCTTGGCCTGGGCCAAGTCCTCGAGATAGAGCCCGCCGACGCCCTCGAGTTCGTCGCCCACCGCCGCCCAGACACTGGTCGACGCGCCTTGGGCGGGCGTCTTGAAACCGTCGCGAACCTTGCCGTTTTCGTCGATCCAGCCCATCGCCCGCTGCTCCTCGATCGGCAGATGGCGCTGCAGCGGGGTCATGATGCCGCCAGGCATCACGGCGTTGGCGAACACGCCCTGATCCTTGAAGCGCTGATTGAAGCCCACGGCGAACAGGGCGTTGGCCGTCTTGGCCTGGCCGTAGCTTTCCCACTTCTCGTAGGGGTGAGACCGGAAATGCGGATCCTCGAAATTCATCGGGGCACGGCGGTGGCCGATCGACGACAGGGACACCAGCCGCGAGGTCTTGCCGCCATTTCCTTGAGAGGGGGCCTTGGCGCCGGCCACCAGGTTGGGAGCCAGCAGCACCGACAGCAGGAAGTGGCCAAAGTGGTTGGTGCCGATCTGCATCTCGAGCCCGTCCTCGGTATAGGCGAGCGGGCAGGCCATGACGCCGGCGTTGTTGATCAGCAGGTTCAACGACCGGTCGCCCCAGCGCTCGACGAAGGCGCGGATCGACTTGAAGCTGGAGAGATCGAGCATCGACCACGACGCTTGCGCGCCCTTGGCCACGGCGTTGATCTCGGCGACGGCGGCCTCGGCCAGATCCGGCTTGCGGACGGCGATCACAACCTCGGCGCCGGCCTCGGCCAAGGCCTTGGCCGTCTCGACGCCGATGCCGGTGGCCCCGCCGGTGACGATGGCGACCTTGCCGGTCAGGTCGTGGCCGGCGACGACGTCGCGGGCGTCGGTGAAGGCCCCGAAGGGCGATTTGATGCGGTCGACCATGATGTTCGCTCCCTTGATTTTTGTCATTGAAGTGGACGCTACAGCTGCAACACAAGAATTCCCAAGGCGATCGCCAGGCACAGCGGCCCATAGGCGCGGCGGTTGAGCGTCGCGAACGGCGTGCCCTCGGCATAGCGGAAGACCGGCGGGACATAGGTCGCCAGACCGCGTCCGGCGAAGACCACGAACAGGACCCAGCGCGCGGCCTTTAACTGCGGGTCCCAGACGGTCGGGGTCAAGGTCGCGGCGACCAGAACGCCGCCAGCCGCCAAGGCCAGGGCGACAGCGACGGAGGCCAGCAGGCCGGGCGCGCGCATGCCGCGTGTGCGGCCCACCACGTGCTCGACCATCGAAGCCTCGTCATGGCCCGGCCAGCGACCGCCCAAGCCCCAGTAGAGGTGGATTCCCGCCAAGGCCAGCAGCGCCGTCGACAGGACCAGGGCCAGGGCCACCTCAGCCAACCTTGCTGAAGTCCGGCGCGCGGCGCTCGGCGAAGGCCATGAAGGCCTCGCGGGCCTCGGCGGTCTGCAGACGCTGAGCAAACAGTTCGCCCTCCCTGTCCATCAGGGCCGAGATCGCCTCGGCGTCGCGCATCAGCGACTTGGTGACGGTCAGGGCGCCGAGCGGACGCTTGGCCAGTTGGTCAGCGGCGGTGCGGGCGCGGGTCCGCAGATCCTCCAGTGGCACGCAGGCATTGGCGATGCCCCAGGCCACGGCGGTCGCGCCATCCACCGCCTCGCCAAGGGCAAACATGGCATAGGCGCGAGCGTGGCCGATGCGGGCCGGCAGCAGCAGGCTGGAGGCGGCTTCGGGCGCCAGGGCCAGGTTGACGAACGGCACGGTCAGCCGGGCGTCGGAGCTGACGAAAACCAGGTCACAATGCAGCAACATGGTCGTGCCCACGCCGACCGCCTGGCCCTGGACGGCGGCGACCAGTGGCCGGGTGGCCGTGGCCAGGTTCTTCAGGAACCGCATCACATGGCGCTCGCCGGTGAAGGTCCCGGTGGCCTGGGCGGTGAAGTCCTTCAGGTCGTTGCCCGAGCTGAAGCTGTCGCCGTCGCCCTGGAACACCACCACCCGGATCGCCGGGTCGGCCTCGGCGCGCTCCAAGCTGTCGGCCAGCACGCCGTACATGGCGTTGCTCAGCGCGTTCTTCTTGTCCGGACGGGCCAGGGTGAGGGTCATCACGCCGGCGTCGATCTCGACCTTCACCAGATCGGTCATGCGGCATCTCCTTTGGGGAACTTGGTTTGCAGGCTGACCAGCCAGCGGGACACCACGGCGATCTCGTCGTCCGTGAAGCCCTCGGTGAGGTGAGAGCTCAGCCCCTCGACGCCGGCCTTGGCGTCCGCGCGCGCCACATGGCCCTTGGCGGTCAGGTAGAGGCGCAGGGCGCGGCCGTCCTTGGGGTCGGGCCGCCGCTCGACCAGCTCGGCGCGCGCCATGCGGTCGATCAGGCCGGTCATGGCCGAGGGCGCAAGGTCCAGGGCCTCGGCGGCCTCGCCGATCAGGGCGCCGTCTTTCTGCCCGAGCACAAAGAGCGCTCCGGACTGGGCCGCCGTCAGCCCCCCCTGGGCGGCCATCTTGGCCTCGACATAGCGCTGCACGCGGCGGTGCGCGACATTCAGCAGGAACACCAGGCGGCGGTCGGGAGGCGTGGTCATGACGTGGAGATTATAGTTCGTGCACGAAATATCAAACGATTGTTTCGTGTTCGCTGCCGGAGCGGGCGGCCCATAGCGCCGCGACCCGGCTAGCGGCTTCAGCGGCGCCATCTTCTCGGGACGCTATTTCGCCGAGACGGACAGTCCTCGCGATCAGGTCGGGGTCGCCCAAAAGCCTGTCGATCAGGGCCGCCGCCGCCTTGGAACGGTAGGCGTCGCGCGGCAGGGTCGCCCCAACGCCCAACCGCGCGATCCGCGCCCCATTGTCGAACTGGTCGCCCAGATGCGGCACGACCAGTTGCGGCCGGCCAGCGCGCAACGCCTGCTGAATAGTGCCGACCCCGCCCTGATGCACGAGGGCGGCAGCGCGGGGAAAGAGCAGGGAATAGGGCGCGTAGGCGAAGGCGACGGCGTCCTCCGCCCCGTCGGCGACGGACGGATCGCCATCGGGTCCGACCAGCAGCACGGCGCGTCGCCCCATGCGCCGTGCGACCTTCATGCTCTCACGGTAGAAGTCCCCCGGAATGTTCACCGCCGCGCTACCAAGGGTGAAGACCAGCGGCGCGGGTCCGGCCGCCAGGAAGGTCTCCAGATCCGGCGGCAAGGTCGTCGGACCGCCGAGGTCGCTGTCATAGGCGGCGTATCCGACCACGTCGAAATTTTCGGGCGCGTCGGGCTGACGCGGACTCAGCAGAGGCGAATAGAGCCCCAGCGAGAGGGCCGCTCCACGACCGGCGTCGAACAACAGGTTGTCCCGACTCGGCGGCAAGCCCAAGGCCCGGCGCAAGCCATTGACCGGCCGCGTCCAGTGATCGGTCGTCGCCCGGCCGATCGCGATCGTCGCGCGATTGAGCCACAAGCGAAGGCCGCCGGTCGCCGGTCCCAGCCACGGCGCCTTGGGCAACAGCGGCGGGTCATAGGCCGAGAACACCACGGTCGGCTGCAGCGCCACCGAGACGAAAGGGATGCCCAGATAGTCGGCGGTCACCGCCACCCCGGCCGCGAAGCTTCCGCCGACAAGGGCGCAAGCGCCCTTGGCCGCGGCGATCAACTGCCTGGTAGCGCTCTCCAGGTAGGGCGTCATGATCTTCTCGAACAGAAAGGCGTCCGAGGCGGCGATGGCGTGGGTGAGCTGGGCAAGATCCATGCCGAGGTCCGCGCGCAAGCGCTCCAGGCTGGGACCCACCTCGTGGAAGACCAGCCCTTCGGCCTCGACCTTGGCGCGGTATTCGGCCGAGGTGGCGACCTCGGCCTGGAACCCGGCCGCTTGCAGGGCCCTGCCCAGCGCAAGGAAGGGATGCAGGTCGCCGAGCGACCCGGCGGTGGCGAGAACAATGCGGATGGCGACAGCTCCGAATGAAAAGACGGCTCAGTCCACGGCCCGATACCAGGCAACCCCGTCCGCGTCCGGCTCACGAACCGCCAGACCCCGGCCGATCAGGCAGTTCAGATGGGCCAGGGCTTCGCCCGTCGCCATGCCCAGAAGGTCCGGGCCGATCGGGCGGGCGAACAGGGCGCCGAACACATCGACCGCGCGCTTGGGCTCCTGAAGTTTGCCCCGCAGACGCCCCAGCCCTCGTTCGTGGCCGTTGATCAGGTGGTCGATGCGGGCGTGCAGGCCCCGGAACGGGTCGTTGTGAGCCGGCAACACCAGCACGTCGTCCGGCACCGTCGCCTTGACCTTGGCCAACGAGGTCAGCCAGTCGGTCAGCGGGTCGGCGTCGGGCTCGGTGGGGAACACCGAGACATTGGACGATATCCTCGGCAGCACCTGGTCTCCGGAGATCAGTACGCCCAGCGCCTCGCACCACAGGCAGGCGTGTTCGGGCGAATGGCCCTGGCCCGTCACCACCCGCCAGTCGTGATCGCCGATCGCGAACACCTCGCCATCGACCATCCGCCGATAGCTGTCGGGCAGTTGGTGGATCGCCTTGCCGAATCCGCCGAACCGCGCCTTGTAGGTCTCGATCCCGTCCTCGTTCCAGCCCGCGGCGTGGAAGAATCGGACCCCGTCCACAGGCGCCTCGCGGCCGGTGTCGGCCACCAGCATCCGACATTGGAAATATTCCAGCCGGGTCATCCACAGGCGCACGTCGAACTTGCGGGCGATCCAGCCGGCCAACCCGACATGATCGGGGTGAAGATGGGTGACGATCACCCGGGTGATCGGATCGCCGCCCAAGGCCTGGGCGAACGCCGCCCGCCAGGCCTGGGAGGTCTCCTTGGTCTGCAGGCCGGTATCGACCACCGCCCAGCCCGCGCCGTCGCGAATCGCCCAGACGTTGATGAAGCCCAGCGAGCCGCCCAGCGGCTGGCGCAGCCAGAGAACCCCAGGCGCGACCTCGACCGCCTGGCCTGTTCCGGTCTCTGGAGCCTGCTCGAACGGGTAGACCAGCCGGGGCCGGCGCGGCTCGGTCGCCTCTTCGGCGACCCCCTCTTCGATTCCGTCGCGCATCCTGCGTCCTCCGGCCACGGCACGCCCCGCCCCCGGGCCACCGTCATGATTGCGCCCCCGTCGGACGACATCTTGACCCTCGATGCAAGCGGGCCTTAAGTCCGCCGCGAGGAATTTACCCCAGGAGACCTATCCCATGAGGCCCATCGCGATCGGCTTGACGGCCGCCCTCGCGCTCGCCGCGCTCGTTCCCGTCACCGTGCTCTCCGCGGCGAAGGAAAAAGAAAAGCCGGCAGCCGTTGACGCCAAGTCCCGCGAAGCGGGCATGAAGGCGACGCCCGCCCTGATCCAGGCCGCCGGCGTTTCGTGCACCGTCTCGGATGCGCGCCTCATCGGCAACGACAAAAAGACCAGCACCGACTATTACGAAGTCGCGTGCCAACAAGGCCTGGGCTTCGCCATCCTCGCCAAGAAGGACGAGAAGCCGGCGGCCTACAGCTGCCTGGAAACCGCCAATCCGGCCGCCGACGGCAAGCCCAGCGCCCTGGCCTGTATCCTGCCGGGCAACGCCAACCCCAAGGCGGGCCTGACGCCCTACCTGCAAAAGGCTGGCGCCGCCTGCGACATCCAGAACGCCCGCGCCATCGGCGGCACCGCCAAGAACGCCTATTTCGAGGTCGCCTGTAAGGGTGGCGCGGGATACGTTCTTCAGACGGCGAACCCGGTCAATGTCGACCAGGAGGTCATCGCCAACAGCTGCCTGCTGTACGAGGAAGGCGGCAATGTCAGCTGCAAGCTGACCGACAAGGCCACGCAGCTGGCCGCCGTCGACACCCTGGCCGGCGCCTCGGGCAAGAATTGCGCGGTCAAGGACAAGCGCTACGTCCTCAGCACCAAGACCGACAACTATTTCGAAGTCGCCTGCCAGGACGGCAAGGGCTACATGCTGCAGCAGGCTGCTGTCGGCGGCGCCTTGGTCAAGGCCATCGACTGCGCCCAAGCCAGCTTCGTTGGCGGCGGGTGCACCCTGACCGACAGCCTCGCGGCCCAGACCGAGCAGGCCGGCCTCTACACCAAGCTGTCCGCCAAGGCCGGCTTCGACTGCAAGGTCGAGAAGTACGGCATGCTCCCCAGCAGCGATCCCCGCACCGAGATCGTTGAAATGAAGTGCGCCAACCGTCCCGACGGCGGCATTGGCATTTTCACGACGACCAACAACACCGTCTATGACTGCGTAGCCTCTGAGATCAACGGCTACCGCTGCAGCTTCACCAAGGCCGACGCGGTCTATCCGCGCCTGACGGCCAACTTGAAGTCGCTGGGCAAGAGCAGTTGCACGGTCTCCGGTTCGCGGATCATCGGCCAGACGGCGACCGACGGCTATGTCGAGGTCGCCTGCTCCGACGGCCTGCCGGGTTGGGTTATCGCCTATCCGCTCAAGGTCGGTTCGGACAAGCCCAAGGAACTGATGTCCTGCCTGCAGGCCAAGGGCGTGGGCGGCGGCTGCAAGCTGCCGACCAACGCCACCAAGGGCTAGGCTCGTCTCAGGTCTAAACGACGAAGCCCGCCGGGAGCGATCCCGGCGGGCTTTTTCGTGGGTGAGTCGAGGTGAGCGCCCTAGACCCCCGCCCCGACCTTTTCCAGGCCCGAGGTCATCTGCTTCAGGCGCTTGTCCAGCTCGGCCATCGTGCGGTTCAGCGCGCCTTCGTCATCGCGCCAGACCTGCAGGGCGCGGACCCAGACCGCCGTCATCGCCGTCAGCCGCGCGGGCGTGGCGTCGACGCCGGCCGCTTCGAGGATGGCGCGGGCGGTCTTGGGGAAGCGCAGGGCCGAAACCACGAGGCGCTCGGACCGGCTGATGGCGATCAGGGCGGCGCGGTGCGGCTCCATGGCCTCGATCCGCGCCATCGCGGCGTCGAACAGGCGGTCGTGGGTCGTGGCGACCTGGGCCGAGGCCGTGGCCACCGCGGCGCGGTCGAAGCGGGTCGACAAATGGGCTAGCAAGGCGGCCTTGCCATCGGCCCGGGCATAGAGCTCCGCGAACGGGACTTCGGCCTTCACGGCGATGTCGCGCAGGCTGATCTGCGTCCACGGCCGGTCGGCGGCCAGGGACAGGGCTGCAGCGGCGGCGCGATCGAGGATGTCTTCGGCGGCGGTCATGGACGATCAAATGGCGGGTCGGAGCGCGCGAAGCAAGAACCCTCTCCCGCTGGGAGAGGTTTAGCCGCCCAGTTCCTTTGACCGCGCCACGGCCGCCGCCAGCGCCGTCGGCAGCAGGTCCCCAAAGCCGCCCTTCCCCATCAGCACGGCCAAGGCGGCGGCGGTCGTGCCGCCCGGCGAGGTGACCTGCTTGCGCAGTTCGGCCGGCTCTTCGCCGCCTTGACCCAGCAGGGCGGCGGCGCCGACGATGGTGGCCCGGGCCAGCTTCGCCGAGGCGGCGGGGTCAAGCCCCAGACCCGCGCCCGCCGCCTCCAAGGCCTCGATGAAGGCGTAGAGATAGGCCGGGGCCGATCCCGAGACGGCGGTCGCGGCGTGCATCAGGTCTTCGTCGTCCAGATCGACCACCGTCGCCACTGGGTCGAGCAGGGCATGAGCGCGCGACCTTGCCTCGACCGTGTCGGCGAAGATGCTGGCCGTGCCCAGGCCGATGGCGACGGCGGTGGTCGGCATCACCCGGGCCACGGCGCGGCCCCCGAAAACCTTGGAAATGTCGGCTGCGGCGACCCCGGCGGCGATCGAGACGATGATGGCGTCTGGCGCGAGGTGCGGGACGACCTCGACCACCGCCTCCCGCCAGATCTGCGGCTTGACCGCCAGCAGCACGGTCTTGGCTGTGGCCAGGGCCTCAAGCGGCGGATTGACGCTCGCGCCCGCAAACGCTGCGGGGTCGGCGTTGGGATCGCGGATGATCAGGTCGGCGGCGGCGAATACGCCGACCTTGGTCCAGCCCTTGATCAGGGCCCCGCCCATGCGTCCGGCGCCGAGGAGGAGGATGGGGGTCATGGGGCGTCTACCTCTTCCTTCTCTCCCTTGCGGGAGAAGGAGAATCCTAAGCCTGGCCCATCGTCTCGAACATGCAGGCGGCCATGGCCTCGTCGGGGGTCTTGGCGCTGTGCAGCAGGAAGTCGAAGGCCGGGTAGAAGCGGTCGGCGGCTTCGACCGCGGCGTCGATCATCGAGGCGGCCTGGGCCATGGTCGGGCGCTCGCCGGCCGGGAGGGCCAGGGCATGGCGGAACACCACCTCGCCGTCCTCGGTCCAGACCTCGAAATGACCCAGCCAGACGCGCTGGTTGATCATCGACAACAGCTCGTAGGCGGCGGGGCGCTTGGCCTTGACGGCGCGCAGGTCGAGCGACAGGCACAGCTGCAGGCAGTCGGCCTCGGGCCGCCAGGCGAACCACAGCTCGTAGTCCTTCCAGTCGCCGGTCAAGGCGAAGGCCAGGTCGCCGTCGTCGGTGCGGTCGAACGTCAGGTTCTCGGCGGCCAGCACATGTTCGACGACCTCGAGAGGGTCCATCGCCAGCAGAACGTCGTCGTCGTCGGGTTGGGTGTCCATAAGAACCTTTGGCCCCCGGGGAGAGACGGGTCGCGGGACCCATTCAAATCACCCACTCAAGGGACTCTAAGCTGCTTCGCGGGCGGCGTCACAACCGCCTTCACGTCGAAAGGGAAACGAAACTCGCCTAGAGGGCCGTATCGTCGCTTTTTGGCGCGGCGGTCTTGGCGAGCGCCGCCTTGGCCTTCAGGCCCGCGACGTCCGCGCGCAACGCCGCGACCTCGGCCTTCAGGGCCTCGAAATCGTCGCGCCGGATCAGGTCGAACTCGGCGGCCAGACGGTCGGCCTGGGCGCGCATCGCGGTCTTGGCTTCCTCGCCGGCGGTCTGGGCGATGCCCATGGCGGCCTGGGTCAGCTTGGCGAATTCATCGAGGAAGGGGTTTTGGCTGTGCATCGAAGTTCCAGGGCGCGGCGGGCTCGTCGGCGCTTATATGGGAAACGAGGGATGAAAGCGAAGAGGGAACGCGGTAAGGGTGCGACCATCTGTCCGCCAGGAGCCGTTCGGCGTGATCTTTCCCGACATCGACCCGATCGTTCACATCGGCCCTTGGGCGCTGCAATGGGGGCCGCTGGCCATCCGCTGGTACGCCCTGGCCTATGTGGCTGGCATTCTTCTCGGCTGGCAGTACGCGATCAAGCTGGCGCGCGACGCCAAGCTGTGGGGCGGTCACCGGCCGACCGCCACCTCGGTGCAGATCGACGATCTGGTGCTGTGGATCACCCTGGGCATCATCCTGGGCGGCCGCATCGGCTACATCCTGTTCTACATGCTGCTGAATGGCGACCAACGCGCCAACCTGGCCGCCCATCCATTGGACGCGTTCAAGATCTGGGAAGGTGGCATGTCTTTCCACGGCGGCTTCGTGGGCGTCTGCGCGGCGATCGTGCTGTTCGCGCGCCAGCAGAAGATCGACATGCTGAAACTGGGCGACCTGGTCGCGCCCGTCGCCACGATCGGCCTGTTCTTCGGCCGCTGCGCCAATTTCATCAATGGCGAGTTGTGGGGCCGGATCACCGACCATCCGTTCGGCGTCATCTTTTGTAATGCCACGATCAAGGCGGCCAATAGCGATCACATTTGTCCTGCTGGCACGTATCCGCGTCATCCAAGCCAGCTTTACGAGGCGGGCCTGGAGGGCGTGGTGCTGTTCCTGATCCTCGGTTTCGCGGTCTACAAGCTGAAGTGGTTGCAACGCCGGGGCGCGTTGGTGGCGACCTTCCTGATCGGCTACGGCCTCTTCCGCGTCGCGCTGGAAGGGGTGCGCAATCCCGACCACGGCATGCCCGATTTCCCGTTCGGCCTGACCATGGGGATGATGCTGTCGATCCCGATGCTGGCGGTCGGCGCCTGGTTGTTGTGGCGCGCGCTGCGCGAGCCCGTGCCCGCCCCGCTCGCGGAAGACCATGAGCCTGCTTGATCGCCTGCGGGCGCAGATCGCCCAGGACGGCCCGATCAGCGTCGCCGAATATTTCACCCGCTGCCTGCACGACCCGCGCGAAGGCTATTACGCCACCCGGCCGGCGTTAGGGGCGGGGGGCGACTTTCTAACCGCGCCGGGCGTCAGCCAGATGTTCGGCGAGTTGATCGGCCTGTGGCTGCTGGAAACCTGGACCCGCATGGGGCGCCCTTCGCCGGTGCGTCTGGTCGAGATGGGACCCGGCGACGGCGCGCTGATCAGCGACGTGCTGCGCGCCGCCAGGCTGCTGCCGGACTTCCTCGAGGCCGCCGACCTGTGGCTGGTCGAGGTGTCGCCGCCCTTGCGGACGTTGCAGGCGTCGCGGTTGGAGGGCGCGGCCTTGACGCCACGCTGGGCCGATCGGCTGGAGGCGGTGCCGGCTGGCGCGCCGATCCTGCTGATCGCCAACGAGGTGCTGGACTGCCTCCCGACCCGGCAGTTCGTGCGCACGGACGGCGGCTGGGCCGAGCGGATGGTGGGGCTGGATGAGGCGGGCGGGCTGGCGTTCGGGCTGAAAGCCCTAGGTCCTCCCCCCATGGGGGAAGGGGGCTATCCCGCCGGCGCCGTCGTCGAGTCCTCGCCCGCCCAGGCCGCCCTGGGCTCTGAACTGGGCCATCGCATCGCTCAAGATGGCGGCGCCGCCCTGCTGATCGACTACGGCCGCGACGCGCCCGGGGTTGGCGACACGCTCCAGGCGCTCAAGGCCCACGCCAAGGTCTCGCCGCTCGCCGAGCCCGGCCAGGCTGACCTGACCGTCTGGGTCGACTTCCCCGCCGTGCTGGAGGCCGCCCGCGACGCCGGCGCCAGGACCGGCGCGATCGTGACCCAGGGCGACTTCCTGCGCGGCCTCGGCGTCGAAGCGCGCGCCCAGGCGCTGTCCCAGGCGCGGCCCTATCAGGCAGACGTGGTCGCAAGACAGCTTGATCGCCTCACCGGACCAGATCAGATGGGGGCGCTGTTCAAGGTCGTCTGCATCCATGCGCCCGGCCTGGCCCCTCCCCTCTTCGAGGACGCTTGATCCATGCACGACCTTCCCACAGTCCAGTCCCCGCTGCTGGCCGCCGTCGCCGGCGTCCGGCACGCCTTCTTCACGCGGCAGGGCGGGGTCTCGACGGGCCTTTACTCCAGTCTCAACGTGGGGCGCGGCAGCGAGGACGAGCCGGAGGACGTCGCCGAGAACCGCGCCAGGGCCGCCGCCTGGTTCGGGGCCGCGCCGGAAGATCTCAATACCTGCTTCCAGATCCACTCGACCATCGCCATCGTCGCCGACGGCTCGTGGGGCGATGTGCGTCCGGAGGGCGACGCGGTGGTGACCAAGACCCCCGGCGTGGTCTGCGGCGCGCTGGCGGCCGACTGCGCCCCGGTGCTGATCGTCGATCCCGTGGCGCGCATCGTCGCCGCCGTCCACGCCGGCTGGCGCGGAGCGCTGGACGGGATCGTCCAGGCGGCCGTCGACAGGATGGTCACGCTGGGCGGCGAACCCGCCCGCATGGTGGCGGCCGTCGGCCCTTGCATCGGCCCCAAATCCTACGAGGTCGGCCTCGAGTTCCTGCACCGTTTCGAGGCCGACAGCCCCGGCTCGGGCCGATTCTTCTCACCCGGCGGGGCGGACGACAAGCGGATGTTCGACCTGCCGGCCTTCGTGCTCGATCGCCTGGAGACAGCCGGAGTCGGCCAGAGCGAGTGGGTTAACCGCGACACCCGCGCCGAGCCGGACCTGTTCTTTTCCAACCGCCGGGCCTTCCTGAACGGGGAGTCCGACTACGGACGGCTTCTGTCAGCGATCACACTCGAAGCGTGACCGAGTCGAATAACCCCGATCAATCGCGAGTTAAGCTTGTTCCATCGCCCGGGACTGCTAGAAGCCCCGGCAACGGCGACGCCCCTCTCCGAGACCAAACCATGAAGCTGCTGTCCGGCAACTCGAACCGCACCCTGGCCCAGGCCATCGCGGAATATCTCGACATGCCGCTGACCCGCGCCCAGGTGCGCCGGTTCGCCGACCTCGAGGTCTTCGTCACCATCGACGAGAACGTGCGGGGCGAGGACGTCTTCGTCATCCAGTCGACCAGCTATCCCGCCAACGACAACCTGATGGAGCTGCTGATCTGCATCGACGCCTTGAAGCGGGCGTCGGGCAAGCGGATCACGGCGGTGCTCCCGTACTTCGGCTATGCCCGTCAGGATCGGAAGACCGGCGGCCGCACGCCGATCTCGGCCAAGCTGGTGGCCAATCTGATCACCCGTTCGGGCGCCGACCGGGTGCTGACCATGGATCTGCACGCCGGTCAGATCCAGGGCTTCTTCGACATCCCGACCGACAACCTGCTGCCCTCGCGGCTGCTCGCCGACGACATCCACCAACGCTACACGATCAAGGACGACCTGATGGTCGTCTCGCCCGACGTCGGCGGCGTGGTGCGGGCCCGGGCCCTGGCCAAGCGCTTGAACGACGCCGACCTGGCCATCGTCGACAAACGCCGCTCGGCGCCGGGCGAGAGCGAAGTGATGAACATCATCGGCGACGTCGCCGGCCGTCGCTGCATCCTGTTCGACGACATCGTCGATTCGGCCGGCACGCTGTGCAACGCCGCAGCCGCCCTGATCGCCCAGGGCGCCACATCGGTCAGCGCCTATGTGACCCACGGGGTGCTGTCGGGCGCGGCCGCCGAGCGGGTCGCCAATTCGGTCTTGACCGAACTGGTGGTCACCGACTCGATCGAGGCTTCCGACACCGTCAAGGCCTGCTCCAAGATCCGCTATGTCTCGTGCGCGCCTTTGATCGGCGAGGCCATCCGCCGGATCGCCAACGAAGAGTCCGTCTCCAAGCTTTTCGACTAATCGCTCCAAGGCGTTTTCGACGGCCACGCTTGTCAAGACGTGGTTAACGGGACGACTGTCACAATGTCGTCCGCTGGCCAATGGTATGGGCGAGCGCTCTGTCTCATTGGGGATTTTTTCGGGATGCTTTCCACCACGCGTACGCGCGCCGCCCTGACGGCCATGGCCGTGGTCGTCGCCACGGTCCTTGCCAGTTGCAGCAGCCCGCCGCCGCCCCCACCCGTGGTCCTGGCGCCGCCCGCGCCGCCGCCGATCACCCTGTCGGCCAGCGTCGTCGAACGCGCCAGCGCCTTCCGCGGCTACATGGAGCGCGCCGCAGCCATCAGCCCGGCCTTCGCCAACGGCGAACAGATCCAGTCGTCTCTAAAGGTCGCTGTCGCCTATGAGCCCAAGCGATTCCTGTCGGGCGCCACAGCCTATGCCGCTGTCCTGGCCCTGCAGGACCCGACCTTTGTGGCCTCGGTGCGGGTCTTCGCCGCCGATCCGGCCCAGCGCCAGAACGTCATCAACCAACTGGTGGCGGACCCCGCCTACGCCGTGGGCTTCAAGGGCAGCGACACCGCCGCCGGCCTGATCATCGACACCCTCGGCAACGACGGCTTGAAGGTTTACCAAGCCGGCAAGGCCGTGAAGCAGGCGGCCTACTCCGTCCAGCACGACAAGTGGTCGAGCCTGCCTGTGCTCGACCGCGACGGTCGCCTGGCCTACGCCAAGAGCATGTCGGCGACACCGGGCCTGGCCGACAGCGCCGACGTGGCCGTGCTGCAGCAAGCCTCGAACGGCGCCGTCCCGCTGGTCATCACCCCGCGCGCCGCGCCGCCGCCCTATTCGCCTCTGGTCATTCGCGGCATGTCCATCGCCGCCCTGGCGGCGCTCGGCGCGGCCGGTGACAACAACCTGGCCACCATCGACGCGATCATGGTCGAACCCACCACCGCCATGTGCCTGAACATGTCCAAGCTGAACCTCTACCAGTGCCTGGCTGTGGCCAAGCCCCATTACGAGGACGTGTTCTGCCTGGGCCAGCACATCTTGATCGACACCGGCGCCTGCATGATCAAGGCCTCGGGCGCCGCCATGCCTTATGAGCCGCCGCCCCCGCCCAAACCCGAGCCGGCGGTGACCAAGAAGAAGCCCGTCGCCAAGAAGGCGGCCACGGCCAAGAAGAAGAGCTAGTTTTCCCTTCTCCTCTTGCGGGAGAAGGTGGCGGCCGAAGGCCGACGGATGAGGGGTCGCACCGGTCAAGACCCTGCGGCCCTTTTTCGTTTGGCGTTTGAGAGACCTCTCATCCGACCTCGCTCCGCGAAGCCACCTTCTCCCGCAAGGGGGAAGGACTTGGGGCCGTTGCCACGGGCCGCCGTTTTGTGTATTGAGCGCGACCTCAAAAACGTCGACCGGGCGGGACAATTCAGTTCTGTGCGGCGGCTTTGCCTCCGAGAGCATCCGGCTCTCCAGAAAGACACGACATGGCCGACATCATTCTCAACGTCGAACTTCGCGATCGCGCCGGCACCGGTGGTTCGCGCGAAACCCGCCGCGCCGGCAAGATTCCGGGCATCCTGTACGGCGGCACGACCGCACCCGTGAACGTCGCGGTGAAGTCGAACGAATTCCGCAAGGCGCTCTACACCGGCAAGCTGCTGGGCCACCTGGTGACCCTGCAATATGGCGACGAGAAGCAGTCGGTCATCGCCAAGGCGATCCAGTTCCACCCGGTCACCGACGAGCCGGTGCACTTCGACCTGTTCCGGGTCAGCGAGCACCAACTGGTCAAGATCCAAGTGCCGGTGCATTTCAAGAACCACGAAACCTCGGTCGGCCTGAAAAAGGGCGGCTCGCTGGAAATCATCCGCCACACCGTCGAGCTGGCCTGCCCTGCCGACCAGATTCCGGAAGAACTGGTCATCGACCTGGCCGACCACGACATCGGCGACACCATCCGCATCTCGGAAGTCAAGCTGCCGGATGGCGTGCGCCCCGCCCAGGACCGCGACTTCGTGATCGCCACCCTGAAGGCCTCGGCCGCGTCGCAATCGGGTGAAGGCGACACCACCACCGAAGCCTAACCGCTTTGGTCGGGTCTCCGATCTGATACGTGAGAACGGGCGGGCTTTCAGGGCCCGCCCGTTTTTCGTTCCGACGTCCAGTCTAGGTCTTACACGATGCTGATCCTCGCCGGTCTCGGCAATCCCGAACCGAAATTCGAGAAGAACCGGCACAATGTCGGGTTCATGGCCATCGACGCCATCGCCCGCAAATGGGGCACGGCGCCGTGGCGCTCGCGCTTCCAGGGACTGGCCTGCGAGGGTCAGGTTGGCATGCCCGCTGGCCCGGTCAAGCTGCTGCTGCTCAAGCCCAAGACCTTCTACAACGAGAGTGGCCGCGCCGTGGGCGAGGCGATGAAGTTCTTCAAGCTGGCCCCGACCGATGTGATCGTCTTCCACGACGAGATCGACATGGCGCCGGGCCGGTTTCGGATGAAGGCTGGCGGCGGGGCGGCGGGCAATAACGGCGTCCGCTCGATCACCAGCCAGGTGGGCGACACCTTCCGCCGCGGCCGCATCGGCGTGGGCCATCCCGGCCACAAGGACGCGGTGATGCACTATGTGCTGGGCGACTTCCACAAGGTCGAACACCAGTGGCTGGATCCGATGCTGGACGCCATCACCGACGCCCTGCCCTTCGCGGCGGCCGGCGACGATGAGCGCTACCAGGCCGAGGTCATGCGCCTGGCGCCAGCGCCCAAGGCAGACCCCAAGAAAGCCGCGCGCCAAGGCGACTAGACCCCCGCGCGGCGGATTGACGGAAGGCTCGCGACCCGACAAGACCTCCAGTGGAGCTTGGAATCATCGATGTTCCCCGCCCTCGGTCCGCAAGGAAGCGCGGGGCTGGCGCGACCTGGCGGCGAGCGCGCTGGTTTAGGCCCGCTCGCGTCCATCCCCGATCAGCAGGTGGCCCAGCCAGCTGACGACGCCGATCACGACCGAGCCCAGAATCCCGGCCCACAGGCCATCGACGACGAAACCCTTCAGCAGCCAGCCGACCAAGCCGAGCATCGCGGCGTTCACCACCAGCAGGAACAGCCCCAGTGTCACCACGGTCAGGGGCAGGGTCAGCACGAAGATCACCGGCCGCACCACGGCGTTGACGACACCCAGCAACAGGGCGGCGATCAGCAGGGTCGTCCACCCGCCCGGCACGGCGATGCCAGGCACGATTTCCGACGCCAACCAGAGGCCCAGGGCGGCGATCAGGGCCCGGATAATGAACCGCGTCATTCAGGTGTCTCCAACGATGATCAAGCCTGGCCATTAGCGGCGCACGTCGCGCGCTAGCAAGCCTTGGTCGGCAATCCGGCGTCCGGGGGGAGCTTTCCGTAGTGCGCTCCAAGGATTTCTCACTTGAAAGTTTGAGAATGAACGTTCATTCTCACCCCAGAAGCGCCAATACCCGAGTCCGGGTGTCGGACATTACAAATGCGTCATCGGACCTTACCTTCGCCGGAACGCGTTCCTATCTGACCCTCCGTGGAGGGGATGATGGCGCGCGTTCCGCGGGCGGATCCGCACAATAAGGGGATAGTATCCATGGCAGTAAGATCACTATCGGTGATGTCGCCGGACGGCGGCCTGTCGCGTTATCTCACCGAAATCCGAAAATTCCCCATGCTGCCCAAGGACGAGGAGTTCATGCTCGCCCAGCGTTGGAAAGAGCATCAGGACAGCGCCGCCGCTCACAAGATGGTCACCAGCCACCTGCGCCTCGTGGCCAAGATCGCCATGGGCTATCGCGGCTACGGCCTGCCGATCGGCGAGGTGATCTCCGAGGGAAATGTCGGCCTGATGCAGGCCGTCAAGAAGTTCGAGCCCGACAAGGGCTTCCGCCTGGCCACCTACGCCATGTGGTGGATCCGCGCCTCGATACAGGAATATATCCTGCGCTCGTGGTCGCTGGTGAAGATGGGCACGACCGCCGCTCAGAAGAAGCTGTTCTTCAACCTGCGAAAGGCCAAGAGCCAGATCGCCGCCTTCCAAGACGGCGACCTGCGCCCCGAACAGGTCAGCTACATCGCCACCAAGCTGGGCGTGCTGGACAGCGAGGTCATTTCGATGAACCGCCGCCTGTCAGGTCCCGACGCCTCGCTCAACGCCCCACTGCGTTCGGACAGCGAGAGCGAGTGGCAGGATTGGCTGGCCGACGATAACCAGGTCTCGCAAGAGACCACGGTCGCCGAGAATCAGGAAAAGTCCATGCGGATGGGCCTGCTTGAGGAGGCCATGGTCGAACTCACCGACCGGGAGCGCCACATCCTCACCGAGCGGCGCCTGAAGGACGACCCGACCACCCTGGAAGAGCTGGCCACCCAATACGGCGTCAGCCGTGAACGGGTCCGCCAGATTGAGGTCCGGGCGTTCGAGAAGCTTCAGAAGTCGATGCGCCAAGGCGCTGTCGCCAAGAACATGGTTGAAGCCTAACCGCCTAGGCCGCACAGACTGGAGCGCCCCGAATCGCAAGGTCCGGGGCGTTTTTTAATGATCGATCCTCGCCCTCAACTGATCCTGCTGCCCGGCCTGCTGAATGACGCCGAGCTCTGGCGCGGCCAGGTTAGTGGTCTGGCCGACATGGCGCGGTGCCAAGTCGCTGACCTGACGCAGGGCGAGAGCCTTCGCGAACTGGCGCGGCAGGTTCTGGCCGAAGCCGAACCGACCTTCGCCCTGGCTGGCTTCTCGATGGGCGGCTATGTCGCTCAGGAGATCGCCAGGATCGCGCCGCGGCGCATCACGCGCCTGGCGCTGATCGGCGCCGCCATCCGCGTCGACACGCCGGAACGGGCCGCCCAGCGCCGCGCCGTCAACGCGGCCGCCGGCCGGGCCGGAGCCTTTCTCGGCATCGCCGACCGGCTGATGGCAAGCTATGTCGATGCTTCGCGCCTCGGCGACAAGATCCTGACCGGCCGCATCCACGCCATGACCCAGCGGCTGGGCCGCGAGGTGTTCCTGCGCCAGAACGCCATGCCGCGCGAGGACGGGGAGGCCGCGCTTAAGGCCCTGAGCTGCCCGCTGATGATCATCTGCGGCGAGCATGACGCCATCACCCCGCTGGGCGGCCAGCACGAGATGGCCCATGCGATCGGCTGCTCGCATTTGCTGGTCATCCCCAACGCCGGGCACATGACGCCCATGGAGGCGCCCGAGGCGGTCAATGCGGGCCTTCGGCGCTTGCTGGCCAGGTAAAGCCACGGACGCCCCGCCCGCACCGAGCGGCCATAGCGTTCGTTCTCGCCGAGGTGGTTTTCCGTCCCGACACTGGTGCGCCACGGCTCGTCGTTGAGGTTGCTGCGTCGGAGTCGCGGTCGGTTCAGGCCTGGGAACCAGGCCACACAGTCCGAAGGCTGGGTGGCCGACGATCGCACCGGCCAGCTCTATGTGGCCGAGGAAGACGTCGGTGTCTGGCGCTTCCCGGCCGCGCCCGAGATTCAACCAGAGCCTCTCGTGGGTTTCACCTGGGCCCAGCCCTTCGCCGGGGAGACGGAATATTTGGATGCCGATTCAATCTGAACCAAAGGCGCTCTAGCCCAGATCGCTAGGCGGCGCGGCCGCCTCCGCCATCTTCGGTCATGAAGCCCATCAGCGAGTCGATGCGCTGGATCAGTTCCTTGCGGCCCAGGGTCTCGGCCGTCGGGCCGGCGGTGCAGGCCTCCAGCGCCTCGGCGGCGGCGATCAGGCGCGGCTCGCCGACCAGCGTCCCGACCTTCTTCAGCTCGACGGCTTGGGCGGCCAGGGCCCGGCGGGCCTGGTTGGGATCGGTGTCCAGCGCCGTGGCGGCCGACTTGATGATCCGCAGGGCCTGGGACAGACGTGAGGCCGGCGTGCCGGCCGCATCGGCCTTGCGCTTGCGCGGCCCCTTGTATTCGGCCGAGTTGAAGCGCCGACGATCGGGTCCGACATATTGCACGGCCTCGACCCAGTCACGGGGCTTCAGCGTCACCGCCTCGAGTCGCCGCTCCAGATCCTTGATCGTGAACGGCTTGCGCATGAATTCGTGGATGCCGGCGTCGCGCGCCCCGAAGATCGCCTCGGCCGTCGCTTCGGACGTGCACATGATGATCGGGTTTTCGCGGCAGGCCAGGTCGCTGCGACGAATCTTGCGGGCCAAGGCCTGACCGTCGCAGCCGCTGGACGCGTGCTCTACGAAGATCAGCAGCGGGTCGGTGGTGCGAGTCATCGCCCAACCAGCCTCGATCGAGGTGGCGTGGAAGACCTGGATATTGCCCACGTGGCGCAGTTGGTCGGCGAGCAGGCGAACGGCAGGGGTGTTCGGATCGACGACCAGCACACGCTGCATCTTCGAAGCGACACGTTGCAATGTGCGGATATTGCCGTCGAACACGAGACCCTGACGCTCCCACTATGACCGGCCGCCACATTATGACGGTGACTGTAAAAAACCACTTGATGCCGCGTTTCCGCGACCGATTGTCTATGGCGGGCGGCTCGGCAAATGAACCGGCTTCAGAACCCGATACTGGTGCTGAGGCCGGAGTCGAAGTCTTGCAGAATATCAACCGCTTCGTTTACGTCACAGACCAAGGGCTGGCCAAGAGGGAAGCGATAGCGCCAGAAGCTGGCGATGTGGGCGATGACCCCGACCTTTTCACCCAGGCTCAGGAACATGTCCGGCGCGCGCAACAGAAACTCGCGGAACGCCTTGGGCTTGCCGTTGTCGATCAGGTCCTCGAAGGCGCGGTCATAGACGTCGAGCGCGCGCATGATCGCCTTGCGCTCGGAAACGATGCCATGCCGCAGACGCGTGCGGGTGTCCTCGATATAGCGACCCGTGTCGGCGTCCCGATTTCCGGTCACCGTCAGCCGGGCGATTTCGCCGCCCACGGTGTTCAGCTCCGGCCAAAGGCGGGACAGCATCCACTTGTAGTAAAGGAAGCCCTTCCAGCTGAAGACGCCCTCCTTGAAACTGTCGCCGTCCATGACCAGGGTCTCGCGCAGCGGCTCCAGGCGTTCATCGACGTCGGTGGACAGCAAGGCCTCGACTAGGCGCGCGGCGTAGGCGCCCGGGACGATGCGGCCAGCTTCCTGGAAGGCCAGGTTGATTAGCTGCGAGATCTGCACCGAGACGAAGGTTTGCATCTGCTCCATGTCGCCGCCTGACAGGGCGAAGTAGCAGGGCGCCACCAGCAAGCCGTTGCGACGCAGGTGCTCGCGCAACAGGAACGGATCGAGCGACGGTAATTGGTCGATCATCCGCAGCATGGCCAGGTCGCGGGCCATGTCGCTGTGCTCGTTACAGGCCTCGCGCAGCAGGTCGATCCAGCCGCGTTGCCCGACGAAGAAGGATTGGCCGCCCAGGCCCAGGTCGCTGCGTTCGAACGGGATGATGATCTTGGTGGCGGTCGGCTTGATCTCGTCGAACAGGAAGATGTCGTCGGTGCGCAGGCGGTGCTTGATCACCAGGGCCGTGTTGAGCACCCGGTTGCGGAACATCGGCGCTTCGCCATGTTCGGACCGGTGTCCGCTCCGGGCGTCTATGGCCAGCAGATTGAGCACGCGGCTGGTCGACGCGGTGCGCTCAAGCGCACGCAGGCTGCGCGTCAAGCGATCCGTCTTGTTGGCGGATTTCATCAGGCGACGCGCTGCGGCCACGGACGGCGAACTCCCTAAGGAGCCGCCGTCATAAACCATCGCCTGCTAAGCAAACGCTAACTGTGCCGTGGAAACCCCTTGTAGCGCCTAGCCTTGGAAGGGATCGCGCATCAGGATGGTGTCGTCGCGCTCGGGGCTGGTGGACAGCAGGGCGACGGGCGCGCCGATCAGTTCCTCGACCCGGCGCACGTACTTGACGGCGTTGGCGTTGAGGTCCTTGAACGAGCGGGCGCCGGCGGTGCTTTCGCTCCAGCCGTCCATCTCCTCGTAGATCGGCTGGGCGGCCTTCTGGTCGCGCATGCCAGCTGGCAGGTAGTCGAAGACCTTGTCGCCGATCCTGTAGCCGACGCAGATCTTCAGGGTCTTCAGGCCGTCCAGAACGTCGAGCTTCGTCAGCGCCACGCCATGGATGCCGTTGATGGCCACCGACTGGCGCACCAGAACGGCGTCGAACCAGCCGCAGCGCCGGGCCCGGCCGGTATTGACGCCGACCTCACGGCCGACGGTCGACAGGTGCTTGCCCACCTCGTCGTCCAGTTCGGCGGCGAACGGGCCTTCGCCGACTCGGGTGGTGTAGGCCTTCACGATGCCCAGCACATAGCCTGTCGCCGAGGGCCCCATGCCCGACCCGGCCGAGGCCTGGCCCGCCACGGTGTTGGACGAGGTGACGAACGGATAGGTGCCGTGGTCGACGTCGAGCAAGGCGCCTTGAGCGCCTTCGAACAGGATCCGGCGGCCGTCCTTGTGGGCCTTGTCCAGCAGGCGCCAAGCCGGCTGGGCGTAGGCCAGCACGCGCGGGGCGACGGCCAGCAGGGCGTCGAACAGTTCGTCGCCATCGGCCTCGGGCAGGCCCAGGCCTCGACGCAGGGCGCCGTGGTGGGCGAGCAGGCGCTCGATCTTCGGCTTCAGGGCTTCGGGATCGGCCAGGTCGGCGACGCGGATGGCGCGGCGGCCGACCTTGTCCTCATAGGCCGGGCCGATGCCGCGGCCGGTGGTGCCGATCTTCTGGGTCGAGGCGGCCTCGCGGGCCTGGTCCAGGTCCTTGTGCAGCGGCAGGATCAGGCAGGCGTTGTCGGCCAGGACCAGCAGGTCGGGGGTGATCACCACGCCCTGCTCGGCGATCTTGTCGATCTCGCTCAGCAGGTGCCAGGGATCGACCACCACGCCATTGCCGATGACCGAGAGCTTGCCCTGCACGACGCCCGAGGGCAGCAGGGCCAGCTTGTAGACCTTGCCATCGACCACCAGGGTATGGCCAGCGTTGTGGCCGCCCTGGAAGCGGACGACGACGTCGGCCCGGTTGCTGAGCCAGTCAACGATCTTGCCCTTGCCCTCGTCGCCCCACTGGGCGCCGACTACGGTCACATTGGCCATGGTCTAGATATGCCTTGTCACCTGCCCGGTGACGTCACGCGACCCTTCGACAGGACTCGACCGCGGACGTTGAATTCAATTGTGGGCGGCCCAAGCCTGGGCGACCGTAGGGCCCGGATCACCGAACCCCGCCACGTCAGAAGGCGTAAACCAGCCGCACACCCACGTCGTCAAGCCCTTGGTTCTTGCCCTGGTGGAAGATCTGGCCGTTCGACAGGTGCGTATAGGACAGTTCGGCCGACACCCGGTCGTTGAACCGGTAGCCCAGGGCCAGTTCCGGCTCGAACAGCACCTTGGAGCCGAAGTCGATGCGGGTGTTGTAGAGCACCAGGCGGCGATCGATCTCGGCCTGGGAGATGCCCGGTTGGTTGACCGGCGGCAGGCCAGCCGCGCCGTCGGTATAGGCCAGGCCAAAACCAGGCCGCAGATAGAAGCCGCCCGGCGCGCCCAGCTCGATCGGCCAGTCGAAGCCGGTGGCGACGAAGTTGGAGGTGTTCTCGCTATTGATCGAGACGAAGGCGTGAACCTGCGGCTTGCCCAGCCAACGCAGGCTCTCGATGCGGTTGGTGCGATAGCCCAGATGGACATCGACGCCGTCCTCGCGCCCGGCGGCGCCCAGGCCGACAGCCTCACCCAGGAACGTCACGTCGTGCTTGTAGACGCCGACAAAGGCTTCACCGGCCAGGGCGGGCCCGGCGACGGTCATGGCGATGCAGGCCGCCATGGCGAACAGGGCTTTCTTCACGGAATGCTCCCCAGCAAAGTCGTGTGTTTTTCTCTTATGGCGTGAACGGCGCGGCTCGCAAAGGGTTTCGATCGCGCTGAGGCGGCGTTAGACCCTCGTGCATGACCGACGCCCTCGCCATCGCCTTTTCCGACATCGAATCCGCCGCCGCCCGCCTGGTCGGCCTGGCGGTGCGCACGCCGCTAGTCGAGAGCCCCGCGCTTAACGAACGCCTGGGCGGGCGAGTGCTCATCAAGCCCGAGACCCTGCAGCGGGCCGGGGCGTTCAAGTTCCGCGGCGCCTATAACCGCCTGTCGCGGCTAAGCGACGACGAGCGCCAGCGCGGGGTGGTGGCCTTCTCATCGGGCAACCACGCCCAGGGCGTCGCCCTGGCGGCCCGGATCATCGGCTGTCCGGCCCTGATCGTCATGCCGTCCGACTCGCCCAGCGTGAAGGTCGAGGGCACGAGCGGCTTCGGGGCCGAGATCCGTTTCTACGACCGTTTCACCGAGGACCGCGTCGCCATCGCCGCAGAGATCGCCGCCGAGCGCGGCTGCGTGGTCGTGCCGTCCTATGACGACCCGTACATCATCGCCGGCCAGGGCACGGTGGGGCTGGAGATCGTCGAACAGGCTCGCGCGCTCGGGCTCGAGCTGGACCGGGTGCTCTCGCCCGTCGGCGGCGGCGGGCTGGTCGCCGGCCTTTCCACGGCGGTCAAGGCGCTGTCGCCGGAGACAGAGGTCTGGGGCGCCGAGCCGGTCGGCTTCGACGAGACCCGCCGCTCCCTGGCCTCCGGGCGGCGCGAGACCATCGAAACGGGCGCCCGCTCGATCTGCGACGCGCTGCAAACTCTGATCCCCGGCGAGCTGACCTGGCCGATCAATCGCCAGAATCTGTCGGGTATCGTCGCCGTCACCGACGCCGAGGTGGCCGAGGCCATGCGCTACGCCTTCTCGGTGCTAAAACTGGTGGTCGAACCGGGCGGCTGTGTGGCGCTCGCCGCGGCGCTGACGGGGAAGATCGACCTGAAGGACCAGACGGCGGCCATCGTCTGTTCGGGCGGAAACGTCGATCCGGCGCTGTTCGCGCGGGTGTTGGCGGGAGAGATCTGACTTTTTCTCCCCCGCTTTGCGGGTGAGGAGAAGCCAGCTAGGGTCCGCCCCAACGATAAAGATCTACTCCAAAAGAGAGGCCCGATGAAACGCCTGCTGCTCGCGACCGCCCTGATCGTAGCTCCCATGCTGGCGCATCCTTGTTTTGCGCAAGGGGCGGCCGATACGCCCAAGATTGACCCCGCAAAGCTGTCGGCCCACATCAAGGTCCTGTCGTCCGACGCGTTCGAGGGCCGGGGCCCCGCCACGGCCGGCGAGACCAAGGCGGTCGGCTATATCGTCGAGCAGATGAAGGCCATCGGCCTGGAGCCGGCCGGCGATCCGCAGAAGGACGGGACCCGCGCCTGGACCCAGGACGTGCCGCTGGGCAAGTTCGACATCAAGGGCCCTGTCGACGCCCACTTCACGATCGGCGGCAAGACCGTGCCCCTGGCCCGGAACGAGCAGATCGCCATCCGCGCGGCCATGACCAATGTCGACAGCGTCGCCATCAAGGACGCTCCGCTGGTCTTCGTTGGCTATGGCGTCAAGGCGCCAGAGCGTCACTGGGACGACTTCAAGGGCCTGGACCTGAAGGGCAAGGTCCTGGTGGTGCTGATCAACGACCCCGACTTCGAGACCGGCCCAAACACCAAGGACGGGGGTGACTTCGGCGGCAAGGCCATGACCTATTACGGCCGCTGGACCTACAAGTACGAGGAGGCTGCCCGCCAGGGCGCGGCCGGCGTGCTGGTGGTCCACGAAACCGCCCCGGCCGCCTATGGCTGGGCGACGGTCAAGAACTCCAACGGCGCGACGATGTTCGACATTGTGCGCAATGAGCCGGCCAAGAGCCACCCCAACCTGGAGGCCTGGATCCAGCGTGACGCGGCGGTCGAGCTGTTCAAGGCCGCCCATCTCGACTTCGAGGCCCTGAAAAAGCAAGCCCAGAGCCGCGACTTCAAGCCGGTCGAGCTGAAAGGCGCGACCTTCTCGGCCGCCTACGCCGTCGATCACTCGGTGATCGTGTCGAAGAACATCGCCGGCCGCATCAAGGGCTCCGTCCGTCCCGACGAGACGGTGATCTACAGCGCCCACTGGGACCATCTGGGCGTTGGCGCGCCCGACGCGCGCGGCGACAAGATCTATAATGGCGCGATCGACAACGCCGATGGCGTCGCCGCCATCCTGGAAACCGCCCGCGCCTTCAAGAGCCAGCCGGCCCCGCAGCGCTCGATCCTGTTCCTGGCCGTCACCGCCGAGGAGCGCGGCCTGCTGGGTTCGGAATATTACGCCGCCAACCCGCTCTATCCGCTGTCCAAGACCGTGGGTGACCTGAACATCGACGCCCTGTCGGCCACCGGCCCGGCCAAGGACATCACCACCTCGGGCGACGGCAAGGTGGATTTGCAGGACCTGCTGGTCGCCAAGGCCAAGGCCCATGGCCGCTATTTCACGCCCGACCCTTCGCCCCAGGCCGGCCATTTCTATCGCTCGGACCACTTCCCGTTCGCCAAGCGCGGCGTGCCGGCCATCTCGGTTGGCTCGGGCGAGGATCTGGTCGTGGGCGGCAAGGAAGCCGGCCAGAAGGGCGAGGAAGACTACACCACCAACCGCTACCACCAGCCCGCCGACGAATGGCGAGCCGACTGGGACCTGACCGGCCAGGCCCAGGACATAGGACTGTTCTATGAAGTGGGCGCGGACTTGGCTAATTCGAGGGTCTGGCCGGAATGGCAGGCGGGCTCGGAGTTCAAGGCGCTGCGGGACACGACCAAGGCGGATCGGAAGTAGACTTCTGCCGTTCGGGACGCGGACGGGGACATGCCTATGTCCCCGATCGTAATTCGCGGACGCAAACGCGTTTTGTGAAACCACACCATGACAGCCTCCGTCTTCGACCTATTCAAGCTCGGCGTCGGCCCGTCGAGCAGCCACACCATGGGGCCGATGACGGCCGCCGGCCTGTTTGTCGGCCGTCTGCGTGACGCCGGCCAACTGGCGACAACGGCGCGGGTCAAAATCCGCCTCTACGCCTCCCTGGCCCTCACCGGTCGCGGCCACGCCACCGACCGGGCGGTGGTCTTGGGCCTGATGGGCTTCGTGCCCGCCCAACTCGACCCCGACGCCGGCGAGGCGGCGCTGGTCGAGGCCGCCGCCAACCAGTGGATCATGTTGGGCGGCGAGGTCGGCATCGGCTTCGACGCCGAACGCGACATCGTCTGGGCCGGCCACGAACGCCTGCCGCAGCACCCCAACGGGCTGGCCTTCACAGCCTTCGACGCCGCTGGCGTCACGCTGGCGGAGCGCACCTATTTCTCGATCGGCGGCGGCTTCGTGCGCGACGAGAGCGAGATGGGCCGCAACACCCCGCCAGAGGAAGGGCCAGAAGTCCCCTTCCCGTTCGAGAGCGGCGCCGACCTGTTGCAACGCGCCGCCGACGCCGGCCTGAGCATCGCCGGGGTGATGGGCGCCAACGAGCTTGTCCGGATGGACGAGGACGCGCTGGCCGCTGGGCTCGACCGCATCTTCGAGGCCATGGAGGCCTGTATCGACCGCGGCATGCGCGAGAGCGGCGTCCTGCCCGGAGGGCTCAACGTCAAGCGGCGAGCCCTCCAGATCCATCAGACCATCCAGGGCCGCATGGAGCGCCAGATCAGCGACCCCCAATTCAGTGATCCATTGGCGGCGATGGACTATGTCAACCTGTGGGCCATGGCGGTCAACGAGGAGAACGCGGCCGGCGGCCGGGTGGTCACCGCCCCGACCAATGGCGCGGCCGGCCTGATCCCGGCGGTGCTGCGCTTCTACCACCGCTTCCACCAGGGCACGCCGCAGCAGGTGCGGGTGTTCCTGCTGACGGCGGCGGCGATCGGCGCGCTCTACAAGCGCAACGCCTCGATCAGCGGGGCCGAGGTCGGCTGCCAGGGCGAAGTCGGCGTGGCCTGCTCGATGGCGGCCGGCGGGCTGTGCGCGGCGCTCGGCGGCACCAACGCGCAGATCGAAAACGCCGCCGAGATCGGCATGGAGCACAACCTCGGCCTGACCTGCGATCCGATCGGCGGCCTGGTCCAGATCCCCTGCATCGAGCGCAACGCCATGGGCGCCATCAAGGCCATCGACGCCGCGCGGCTGGCGCTGCTGGGCGATGGTCAGCACTCGGTGTCGCTCGACAAGGTGATCGCCACGATGAAGCGCACCGGCGAGGACATGAGCGAGATTTACAAGGAGACCTCGTTGGGGGGTCTGGCGGTGGGGTTGTCGGTCAACCGGGTGGAATGTTGATCACCTGCCTCCTACGGATCGCTTCGCGATCGTCTTCCCCCAGAGGGGGAAGAGCTTAAGCGCAGGGCTCCGCCCCCTCGCCGCTGACAGACGGCGAAGCCGTCAGGTGGGGGCCAGTGATCCGGTTTCCTCTTGCTCAAACTCAAACCCTTAACCTAACGTGCCGCCAGAACAGGAAGAGAACACTCATGCCCGGAACCATTCGCGCCGGCATCGGCGGCTGGACCTACGAGCCCTGGCGGGGCGGCCCCTTCTATCCCGATGATCTGAAGCAGAAGGACGAGCTGAAATACGCTAGCCGCCACGTCACCAGCATCGAGATCAACGGCACCTACTATTCCACCTTCAAGCCCAACAGCTGGCAGAAGTGGCATGCCGAGACGCCCGACGACTTCGTGTTCTCGGTCAAGGCCAGCCGCTACTGCACCAACCGCAAGGTGCTGTCGGAGAACAACGACTCGCTGGAGAAATTCCTCAGCCAGGGGCTGGAGGCGCTGGGCGCCAAGCTGGGCGCCATCAACTGGCAGTTCATGGCCACCAAGAAGTTCGACCCGGTCGATTTCGAAGGCTTCCTGAAGCTGCTGCCCAAGGAAATCGGCGGCCGGCCGGCGCGCCACGCCCTGGAGGTCCGCAGCCCCACCTTCGCCACCCAGGAATTCTACGACCTGGCCGCCCAGTACGGCGCGGCCATCGTCTATGCCGAGGACGACGAGGAGCCGACTTGGCCCTGCATCGACCAGCCGACCGCCGACTTCACCTATGCCCGCCTGATGTCGAGCCGCGAGAGCGAGCCCACCGGCATGACCTCGGACGATCTGGACGCCATCGCCAAGCGAGCCCAGGCCTGGGCCAAGCGCGGCGACGTCTACGCCTACTTCATCGCCGGGGCGAAGGTGCGCAATCCGGCCGCCGCCATGGCGCTGATCGAGAAGCTGAAATAGAGGCTGCGCCTCGGAAGCCCTTTAAGCGGCTGGGGACATGCACAGATGCATGTCCCCGATCGTGGCAATGCCTTTGACAATCCGTGGCGCCGTAAGCCTCAGCTTTGCGTCGCGGCACGGCCGGCCTCGGGCGCTCCCGCGACGGGATGGCTCTCCAGACACCCCAGCCCCCTCAGACTCACCGCCATCGCGACGTCGAGCGGCGTGTGCGGGACCTCGCCCAGAAACGCCCGCAGCTTGCCGTCGATAAGCGCCATGGGCTCGCGCCACAGGTAGCGCATCTCGGCCATCTCGCTGAAGACCGGCACCACGGGCGAGAGGGCCACGATCATCCACCAGGGGAAGGCCTTGATCGGCAGCTTGGGCTGGCCCAACACCCGACGGATCGACGCCCCCATCTCACCCCAGGCCAACTGGTGGCCGCTGAAGTGAAACACCTCGAACGACCCCAACCGGTCGGCGCGATCCAGCACGCGCGCCATGGTTTCGGCCAGGTCCGGCAGATAGGCCCAGGCGTGGCTGACGCCCTTGGCCGACGGCTCGGCCACCGAGGTCGGCGGCGCGCCCGGCTTGACCACCGCCTGGCCGAAATAGTTGTTGCCGGCGTGCGGGCCGAAGAAGTCACCGGCCCGGACGATCAGCACCGGCGCGCCATCCGCCGACGCCGCCTTCAGCCGCCGCTCCATCTCGACCCGGATCTTGCCCTTGCGCGTGGCGGGCGCCTGCGGCGCGGTCTCGTCGATCAGCGGGAAGGCGTCGAGGCCGAAATTATAGACCGTGCCCGGCAGCAGGATCCGCGCGCCGTTGGCCTTGGCCGCGGCGATGGTGTTGTCGAGCATCGGCAGGACCAGCTTGTCCCAGTCCTTGTAGCCGGGCGGGTTGGCGGCGTGGACGATCAGCGAAACGCCCTGGGCCGCGCGGGCCACGTCGGCGGCGACCATGGCGTCGCCTGCGATCCAGGCGATACCGGCCTTGGCGGGCTGGTCGCGACGGGTGAGGCCGCGGACGGTCCAGCCGTGGCGAACCAGGGCGCTGGCCGCTTCGCCGCCGATGCCGCCGGCCGCGCCGATCACCAGGGCGATGGGTTGTGAAGTCGAGGTCATGTTGGTCTCCCGTGAAATCTGATGACCCCAAACTGCGCCTCAATCAGATAAACAGGAATTGGCGAACCTTGTTGATCTGCTATGCAAGAATGCATGAACGATCCCGATTGGAGTCTCTATCGCGCCTTCCTGGCCGTGCTGACCGAGGGCAGCCTGTCGGCCGCCGCTCGAACCTTGGGTCTGACCCAGCCGACCCTGGGCCGACAAGTCGCTGAACTTGAGCGCGCCTTGGGCCTGGCCCTGTTCACCCGCTCGCCGCAGGGCCTCAAGCCCACCGACGCCGCCCTTGAGCTGGCCCCGCACGCCCAGGCCATGGCCGGGGCCGCCAGCGCCATGGCCCGCGCCGCTTCGGGAGCGGGTGACACCGCGCGTGGCGTCGTTCGCATCACCGCCAGCGAGATCATCGGCGCCGAGGTGCTGCCCCGGATCCTGGCCGCCTATCGCCCGTTGCACCCCGGCGTGATCATCGAGCTGGCCCTCGACAATCAACAACAGGACATGCTGCGCGGCGCGGCCGACATCGCCGTGCGCATGGTCCGCCCCACCCAGGAGGCCTTGGTCGCCCGCCGCCTGGCCGACACCTATCTGGGCCTCTACGCCCATCGCCGCTATGTCGAGGCCGAAGGCGCGCCGACCACCCTGGAACAGCTTCAGGACCACCCTCTGGTCGGCTTCGATCGCGGCAACCCCTTTCTGAGGGACCTTGCCCAGCGGTTGCCCCTGAGTCGCAACGGCTTCGCGTTCCGGGCAGACAGCGATCTGGCGCAGCTCGCCGCCGTGCGCGCCGGCTTCGGCGTGGGCTTCGTCCAGCACGGGATCGCGCGGCGGGAGCCCGACCTGATCCCCGTCTGCCCCGGCCTGATCCGCTTTTCGCTCGGCATCTGGCTCGTGATGCACGAGGACCTGCGCGGCACCCTGCGGATGCGGACGATGTTCGATCATCTGGCCGACGGGCTGACGGACTTTCTGGCGACGTCGCAGCCTTAGCCCTTCACGCCTGCAACGTGGTTAATCAAACCTAAAGCTGTCCGCGCTACACACGGCTTCATGCGCCGCGCCCTCGCCTGCCTGCTGATGATCGCCGCCCTGGCCACGCCGGCCGGCGCCCAGGTGCGGGCCAAGCCGACCACGGTGGTCCCGCGGGCCGTGACGTCGCAACCGACACCGACCCAGACGGCCAATCCCGTCCTGCCCGTGCTGCTGCCGTTCGCCGCCAACCGCCAGGGCCGCGATCCCGGCCAATGCCGGGCCGCCTGCGCCAAGGCCTATTATTTCTGCGGCGCGACCGGCGACGATCCCGGCTGCGGCGGCCAGTGGGCCCAGTGCAAGAGCCGCTGTACGGCCACCTACACGCGCCCGGGCGGCTGAGTAACCCAACGGCAATTTGACGGTCCGGCTAACGCTGTTACGCTCTCCTGAACAACGATAAGTCAGGGAGGGGGCCATGAGCCCAGCACTGCCTCAGAAGGGGCTGCCAAAGGCCTGCATCATCGGCGCGGGCTGTAGCGGTTTCACCACCGCCAAGCGGCTGAAGGACGCTGGCGTCTCCTATGACTGTTTCGAGGCCTCCGACGACATCGGCGGCAACTGGTACTTCAAGAACCCCAACGGTCTGTCGGCCTGCTACGAGAGCCTGCACATCGACACCTCGAAATGGCGCCTGGCCTTCGAGGATTTCCCAGTCCCGGCGGGCTGGCCCGACTTCCCCCATCACAGCCAGGTCCTCCAGTACTTCAAGGACTATGTCGCCCATTTCGGCCTGCGCGAGACCATCACCTTCAACACCAAGGTTCAGAAGGCCGCGCGAACCGACGACGGCCTGTGGTCGGTGACCCTGTCGACCGGCGAGACCCGGCTCTATGACGTGCTGATCGTCGCCAACGGCCACCACTGGGACCCGCGCATTCCCGAATATCCAGGGTCGTTCGATGGCGTCGCCTTCCACGCCCATGCCTATAGCGACCCCTTCGATCCGGTCGATATGCGCGGCAAGACCGTCGTGGTGGTCGGCATGGGCAATTCGGCCATGGATATCGCCAGCGAACTGGCTCAGCGGCCCATCGCCGGCAAGCTGATCGTCTCGGCGCGGCGCGGGGTCTGGGTGTTTCCGAAATATCTGAACGGCAAGCCGTCGGACAAGTCGGCCATGCCGCCCTGGATGCCGCGCAAGCTGGGCCTGTCGATCGTCCGCTCGCTGATCCGCAAGCATGTCGGCAAGATGGAAGACTACGGCCTGCCCAAGCCCGACCACGAACCGCTGGAGGCCCACCCCTCGGTGTCGGGCGAGTTCCTGACCCGGGCCGGTTGCGGCGACATCACTTTCAAGCCGGCGATCAAGGCGCTGGAGGGGAAGACCGTCCGCTTCGCGGACGACACGGTCGAGGCAGTCGACGTCATCGTCTTCGCCACCGGCTACAAGATCAGCTTCCCCTTCCTGGCCGAGCCGGCCCTGGTTCCGGACGCCGATCACCGCCTGCCGCTATTCAAGCGGATGATGAAGCCCGGGACGCCCAATCTCTTCTACATGGGCCTGGCCCAGGCCCTGCCGACCCTGGTGAATTTCGCCGAGCAGCAGTCCAAGCTGGTCGCCGAATACCTCACTGGCCGCTACGCACTCCCGGCGATCGCAGACATGCAGCGCATCACCGCCAAGGACGAGGAGCGCCACACCGGCCAGTATTACGCCTCGGCCCGTCACACCATACAGGTCGATTTCGGCGTCTATTGCGCCGACCTGAAAAAGGAGATTTCGGCGGGTGAAAGGCGGGCGAAGGCGGCCGGCAACAGGCTTTCAATCGCAGCGCGCGCCGTCGAGGCCTTGCCCCTGGCGGCGGAATGAGGCTGAAATCATGACGGGGCGTCAGCTGGGCCTCGTCACGAGTCGCGTTCCGATGTCGAACATCGCCTATTTCCCCGTCCGACCGGTTCTCGAGGACCATAAGCCCGGGAAGCGCGAGCGCACCAAGGTCGCCAACCGCCAGGCGATCCTCGACGCCGCGCGCGCGGTGTTCGGCGACCTCGGCTACGAGGCCGCCACCGTGCGCGACATCATCCGCCGCACGGGTTTGGCCTCGGGCACCTTCTACAATTACTACAAGTCCAAGGAGGAAGTGTTCGACGCCCTGGCCGACGACGGGGCGCGCCGCTTCCGGCCGATCCTGCGGGCCGAGTCCGAACGGGCCGTCGACTTCGAGGGCTTTCTGCGCGGCGCGGTCCGGGCCTATTTTGAGTTTCTGGAAGGCGAGCACGAGAGTTGGCGGGTCAACCGGCCGGCCGGCGAGGTCTTTCCCCATGCCCGCCCCACGCCCGAAATCGTCGCGGTGTTCGACGAGGTCCATGCCGCCCTGGCAAAGGTTCTGGAGCACGACCACGCCCCGGCGGTCGATCTGGATTACTTCGCCGCCGCCTGTATCGCGATCGCCCGCGAGATCGGCGACAAGATGCTGGAGCGTCGCCCGATCGACGTGGCCGGCGCCGCCGATTTCGCCGTCAAGATGATCCTCGGCGGCCTGCCCGCCCTGCCTCACGCCTGAAGCCGCGCCTTCCATAAGAAAGAGCCCAAATGGCCGATCCCGCCGTCCAGAAGTTCATCCTCAAGGCCCTGATGTCGCTGCCCAGCCCGGTGCTGCGAGCGATGTCCGGCGGCGGTGTGGTCTATCGTGGCGGGCGAACCCTGGATCCGCGCTTCCAGTTCCTCAGCCACGCGGCGGCCAAGATGCCGTCGATCACCAGCCTGGCGCCCGACGAGGCACGGGCCGCCAGCGCCCGAGGCCTGGCCGCCATGAGCGGGCCGCCCGAGCCGGGCGTGCGCACCGAAAACCTCTCAATCGATGGGCCTGTGTCCAGGGAGGCTAGTGTAGCCCCCTTGAACCTGCGCGCCTATCGCCCGGCCGACCAGGACAGCGGCGCGCCCCTGATCGTCTTCGCCCACTTTGGCGGAGGCGTGATCGGCGACCTGGAAACCTGCGACGCCTTCTGCGGGATTCTGGCGCGGACCTGCCGCACGGCGGTGATCTCGGTTGACTACCGCCTGGCGCCCGACCACCGCTTCCCGGCCGGGCTGGATGATGTGCTGGCCGCCTACCGCTGGTCACGCGACAACGCCGCTCGCTTTGGCGCGGCGCCGGGAACGGCGGCGATCGGCGGCGATTCCATGGGCGGTAACTTCGCGGCCATCGTCGCCCAGGAAATGCAGCAAACGGGCGAGGCCCAGCCGGCCCTGCAGCTGCTGATCTATCCCGCCGTCGATGTGGCCAGCGAGACAGCGTCGATGAGCACCTATGGCGACGCCTATCCGCTGAGCCGGCCGATCATGGACTGGTTCATGGGCCACTATATGGGTCCGGACGCCAATCCGGCCGATCCGCGTCTGTCGCCGGACAAGACCGAGGACCTGACCGGCCTGGCGCCGGCCGTGGTGATCACCGCCGGGTTCGACCCGCTGGTCGATCAGGGCGAGGCCTACGCCAAGCGCCTGGCCGCCGCCGGCGTGCCGGTGACCTACCGCTGTTACGACGCCCTGGCCCACGGCTTCACGGCGTTCACCGGGGCCGTGCCGGCGGCCGACGCGGCGTGCCGGGAGATCGCGCGGCTGGTTCGGGCGGCGCTCGAGGCGCGGGTCTAGGTCTTTTTTATCCGCTCATCCCGGCGAATGCGGGACCCAGATGGAAGAGCTCAACAGTGGGTTCCATGATCTCAGCGCTTTTCCAATTACCCAAACGCCATGGGATCTCGATCCCGGCATTCGCCGGGATGAGCGGAATTTGGGGGCGCGCATGAACAGCACCATGCGCGCCCTCGTCGTCGAGACCCTCGCCCCCGACTTCGCCGGCTGCGCGATCCGCGACGTGCCCACGCCAACGCCCGGCCCAGGCGAGGTGCTGGTCGCGGTGAAGGCCGCTAGCGTCAACTTCCCCGACCTGCTGATGACCCGCGGCGAATACCAGTTCAAACCGCCGCTGCCCTTTACCCCAGGCCTGGACGTCGCCGGCGAGGTGGTGGCGCTCGGCGAAGGCGCCACGGGCTGGAAGATCGGCGACGCCGTGGTCGGCGGGGCGCGGCTGGGCGGGTTCGCCGACTATGCGGTGTTGAGCGCCGAGAGCCTGAAGCCCAAGCCCGCGCGGCTGTCGTTCAGCGAGGCGGCGGCCTATGGCGCGGCCTATCTGACCGCCTATGTCGCGCTGGTGCGCCGGGCGCGGCTGGAGCCCGGCGAGTGGGTGCTGGTCCACGGCGCGGCTGGCGGGGTGGGCCTGGCGGCCGTGGACCTGGCCAAGGCCCTGGGCGCGCGGGTGATCGCCGCCTCGGCGTCCGACATCAAGCTGGCGGCGATCGAGCGACTTTACGCCCCCGACGCTGTCGTCAATGTCACCGACGGTTTCCGTGACCAGGTAAAGGCGATCACCGGCGGGCGAGGCGCCGACGTGATCTACGATCCGGTGGGCGGCGACGTGTTCGACGAGAGCGTGCGGTGCATCGCCTTCGACGGACGGTTGCTGGTGATCGGTTTCACCGCCGGCCGGATTCCGACAATCTCGGTCAACATGCCGCTGATCAAGGGCTTTTCGGTGATGGGCGTCAGGGCCGGCGAGTATGGCCGGCGGTTTCCGGAAAAGGGCCGGGAGAACCAGGCGGCGATCTGGAGAATGGCCGATGAGGGCGTGATCTCGCCGCACGTCCATGCGGAGCTGCCGCTGGCGCGCTGGCGCGAGGCGTTCAACCTGTTGGCCGAGCGCCAGGTGATCGGCAAGGCCGTGATCCGGCCTGACCTCTAGGCCCCGGCCGCGTTCTTGGCGAGGAAGGGCACCCAGGCCTCGACCAAGACGCCGGGCAGGCCCTGGGTCAGGGTGACGTGGCCGTTCAGGAATTCCAGGCGCAGGCGCATGCCGGCCAGGCCAACGCCACCGGTCAGCGAATCCTCGCTGGCCAAGCCAACGCCGTAGTCGCGGATCGACAGAAGCACCATCTCACCGGCCAGGCGCAGGCTGATCGTGGCCATGGAGCTGCCCGAGTGCCGGTGGACGTTCGCGAGGGCTTCCTGGGCGACGCGATAAAGCGCGATCTCGGTCGCCGCGTTCATCTTGGGAAAATCGTCGGCGATATCGATGCGCATCGACAGGCTGGTGCGCCGGGCGAAACCGTCGATCAGTTGCCGCAACGCCAGGCCCAGGCCCAGCTCCTCCAGGGCCGGCGGATGCAGCACATAGGACAGGCTGCGAATCTCATCCAAGGCGCTGGTCAGCAGGGATTTCACCTCCATGCGGATTTCCTCGGCGCGCCCTTCCACCTTCTGGTTGCCCAGCATCAGATTGGCGCCGGTCAGGTATTGGGCCGTGCCGTCGTGCAGTTCACGGGCGATACGGCGGCGTTCGTCGTCCTCGGCATGCAGTAGCGCCGCCGTCGCCCGGCCAAGGGCGGCCTGGGCGCGGCGCTGGGGGGTGATGTCTTCGTGCGACACGATCAGCAAGGGCTTCTCGCCCTCGCCAACCCTGACGGCGGAAAGCCGGACCCAATACCGGCCCACCGCGCCGCCGGTTTCGTATTCGAGCCGAAAGGGACTCGGCTCGTTGCCCCACAACGCCCGAAGACCCTCGTCGATGGCGGCGCTGTCGCTCGCATGGAGGGCGTTGGGGAGCGACATGTAATCCGCTCCCAGGCCAAGGTTTTCCAGGTCGAAATCACTGAGCGTGACGAAATGGGCCCAGGCCTCGTTCACCGCGACGATGCGGCCGTCGCTGTCCAGGATCGCGATATTGGAGGACAAGGCGTCGAGCATCGAGCCCGGCAGGGCCGGATCGGAAGCGTCACCGATGCCCTGAACCACATGCATGCCTTGTCGTCCCGTGCCCGTTTGATCCGCCGACAGACCGACAGCGCCCCAAACCCTGCCCCAATCATCGGTTGGGATGAATTATCGCGCAACCGGTCTTGGAGCCTGGCACAGGGAGGCGAACCGGCGCCGCGCGGGCTCGGAGCCTCACGGACCTAAGAGTCGGGACTCATGTTGACAGCGCCCGCCCCTTCCCTTATCCACCGCCCCTCACTCGCGGGGGCCTAGCGGCTTCCGCGCCCAACTAATATCGGAGCCACCTCGTGAAGCGGACATTCCAGCCGTCGAAGCTCGTGCGAGCCCGCCGTCACGGCTACCGCGTGCGTATGGCCACCAAGAACGGCCAAAAGATCGTCGCGCGTCGCCGCGCCAAGGGCCGTAAGCGCCTGACGGCCTAACAGACTTCCTCCCTCCTTCTTCGCAAGAGTGGGCGGGATCAAGACCATGACAGAAGCCGCCCTTTCCTCGAAACAGGCTCAGCGCCTGCACCGGAAAGGGCGGCTTTTTTCATGACCGAAGCCCAGCTTCCGTCCCAGACCCCGGCGTCCGTGAAGATCGAGCGCCTCAAGAAGCGCCCTGAGTTCCTCAAGGCCGCCAAGGCCCCGGCCCTGGCGCGTGGCGCGGTGTTCATGCAGATGCGCCCCCGTCACGACGACGATCCGCAAATCCGCGTGGGATTCACCGCCACCAAGAAGATCGGCGGCTCGGTTCAGCGAAATCGCGCCAAAAGACGCCTGCGCGAGGCCGCCAGGCTACTTCTTCCCCTTCATGGTCGCCCTTCGTGCGACTATGTGTTCATTGCTCGCGGCGGCACCGGCCAGCGGGCTTGGGGACGTTTGCTTGACGACGTTAAAACCGCGCTGATAAGCCTCGCCGCCGACCTCGATCGCGCGGGCCCGGGTCAGCAGCCCGCTCCGCACGCCCCCACCGCGTCCGATTCCTCCGTTTCTGGTTAAGTCATCCATGCAGCCGAACGACAACAACAAGAACACGCTGATCTTTCTCGTCTGCGCGTTCGCGATCCTGATTGGCTACAACTTCTTCTACATGGAGCCGCAGCAGAAGAAGGCCGCGGCGGCCCTGCAGGCCAAGAAGATCGCCGAAGCCCAGGTCGCGCTGCAACCCGGCATGACGCTCGGCCCCAACGGCGCGCCGCAGTCAGTGAAGCTGTCGCGCGAAGACGCCAAGGCCCAGAGCCCGCGCATCGCCGTCGACACCCCGGCCCTGTCGGGCTCGATCGCCCTGAAGGGCGCTCGCATCGACGACCTCTGGCTGAAGCGCTACACCCAGGAGCTCTCCAAGACCTCGGCCCCGGTCGAGCTGTTCCGCCCCGAGGGGATGGAGTTCGCCTGGTTCGCCGACTTCGGTTGGGTAGGCTCCAACCTCCCCGGCCTGCCCACCGCCCAGACCGTCTGGACCGCAGCGCCGGGACAGGTGCTGCGCCCCGACACGCCCGTCACCCTGACCTACGATAACGGCCAGGGCCTGGTGTTCACCCGCCTCATCTCGGTCGACGCCGATGCGATGTTCACCGTCACCGACGGCGTGCGTAACCAGGCCGGCGCGGCTGTGGCCCTGGCGCCCTACGCCTCGGTGCAACGCCAAGGCATCCCGGCCACCCTGGGCAAGACCCAGATCGTCTACGAAGGCGGCATCGGCGTGCTCGGCGGCGTGACCGACGACAAGTACATCCTGCAGGACAAGGCCAAGTACCCCAAGTGGAAGAAGGACAAGCCCGATCAGAACGACCTGAAATCCAAGGGTGGCTGGATCGGCATCACCGACAAATACTGGCTGTCGGCGCTGATCCCCGACCAGTCCGAGATGATCAGCGGTCGGTTCCGGGTCACCCAGTCGCGCGGCGTGGACATCTATGAGTCCAACTTCCTGGGCGCCACCCAGGCGCTGAACCCCGGCCAGACCATTACCCACAGCACCCGCCTGTTCGCCGGCGCCAAGACCGTGCCGCTGATCACCCGCTATCAGTACGGCGGCAAGCCTGTGGTCTGGTGGAAGTTCTGGGACCGTCCCAAGGTCGAGATCCCGCGCTTCGACTGGGCCGTCGACTGGGGCATGTTTTCGTTCTTCACCAAGCCGATCTTCAATATCCTGGAGATCTTCTACAAGCTGGTCGGCAACTTCGGCGTCGCCATCCTGCTGCTGACCGTGACCCTGAAGCTCATCCTCTTCCCGCTGGCCGACAAGAGCTACGAGTCGATGGCGAAGATGAAGAAGATCGCCCCCGAGGTCGAAAAACTGAAGGTCAAGCACAAGGAAGATCCGGCCAAACAGCAGCAGGAAATGATGGCGCTGTACGGCAAGGAGAAGATCAACCCGATGATGGGCTGCGTGCCCATGCTGATCCAGATCCCGATCTTCTATTCGCTGTACAAGGTGCTGACGGTGACCATCGAGATGCGGCACGCGCCGTTCTTCGGTTGGATCAAGGACCTGTCGGCGCCCGAGCCGACCACGCTGTTCAACCTGTTTGGCCTGATCCCCTGGGACCCCTCCACCCTGCCCTTCCTCGGCGCCTCGATCGCCCACCTGGGCCTGTGGCCGATCCTCTACGGGATCACCATGTGGCTCACCACCTCGATGAACCCGCCGGCCGGCGACCCGATCCAGCAGAAGATTTTCCAGTTCTTCCCGCTGATTTTCACCTTCACCCTGTCGGGCTTCGCCGTGGGCCTGGTGATCTACTGGTGCTGGAGCAACGTGCTGACCATCCTGCAGCAGTACATCATCATGCACCGCTACAAGGTCGAGAACCCGATCGACAAGGTGATCGACCGTCTGCGCGGCAAGACCACCGCCGAGGCGACCTGATGATCGACGAACTCGCCTTCACCGACGACGAAATCGAGACAGCCCGCGTGCTGTTCGCCCAGCCTTGCCTGTTCATGATGGGCGCGGTGAAGATGGACGGCATGCCCACGTCCGACTTCCCGGAAGTGGCCTTCGCCGGCCGCTCCAATGTCGGCAAGTCCAGCCTAATCAACGGCTTGGTCAACCAGAACCACCTGGCCCGGGCCTCGAACTCGCCTGGCCGCACGCGCGAGGTCAATTTCTTCGTGCTGGCCGAGCAGCTGCGGCTGGTCGACCTTCCGGGCTATGGCTTCGCACGGGTGTCCAAGACCGTGGCCGACAAGTTCCAGGACCTGGGCCGCGCCTATCTGCGTGGGCGGGTGAACCTGAAGCGGGTCTATCTGCTGATCGACGCGCGCCATGGCCTCAAGGCCGTGGACACCGAGGCCCTGGACGCCCTGGACGTGGCGGCGGTCTCCTACCAGATCGTCCTGACCAAGGCCGACAAGATCAAGCCGGCCGAGGTCGAGGCCGTGGTCACCGCCACCCAGAAGGCCATCGCCAAGCGGCCTGCCGCCTTCCCAAAGGTGCTGGCCACCTCGTCCGAAAAGGGCGACGGCCTGCCGGAACTGCGCGCCGAGATCGCCCGGGTCTGTTTGGGCTAACCTAGTCCGCTTTCCCGGCGAGGGCGGGGACCCAGATCCCAAGGCGGTGTGGTTGATTGGATGAGCGCGGCGCTATTGGCGTCAGCCCCACCGCCATTCCATCTGGGCCCCGGCCTTCGCCGGGGAAACGGCGTTTTAGAGTCCACAACCCCATGCTCCCGCCTTAACCTGACAGCCCGATCCGGTGTCTGAGACCACGCCTTCCTATTTCCCGAACACCCGCAGAAGTCCCCCATGACCCGTCACGAACTGAAGACCTGGCCGCAATATTTCGCGGCCCTGCGTTTGGGCAAGAAGCGCTTCGAGATTCGCCGCAACGACCGCGAGTTCGCGGTCGGCGACGTGCTGGTGCTGCGCGAGTTCGATCCGGAGATGAACGACTATACCGGCCAGGTCGAGGAGCGGCAGATCACCTTCTTGCTGTCCGAAGAGGACTACGGCGTGATCCATGGCTTCGTGGCCATCGGCTTTGGCGAAGTGGTGCACCACGGCGACGTGCCGGCCGACGGCGCCCTGACCGCTGAGCAGCTGGCCCACTGGCACGAGACCACCGCGTCCAACGCCGCTCTTCGCGCCCAGGACTCCCGCAAGGTCGCTCAGAGCTACGCCGTCCCAACCACCGGCCGCGCGCCGATGCTGGTCTCGGCCGACCGCCACAACGCGGTGGCGGCCGCCGCGGAAGCCGAGGCGAGCTTCCACGCCGCAGCGGCGCGGATCGTGCGCGGGCAGTAGTCCACCGATCCCTGGGAATCAAAAAGGGCGGACCTCGCGGTCCGCCCTTTTTCGTTCGCGATGAAGCGAGGTCTAAGCCGCTCGGCTGACCTGGGCCGGGAAGACGTCGTCCATCTTCAGATAGGTGATCAGGCGGCTGTCCAGCGAGATGATCGCCTGGATGAAGCGCAGCTCGTCCGCGCCGAGGTCCGGAGTCGGCTGCAGGTGGTCGCGCGACACCGAGAAGGTCTCGCTGACGGCGTCCACCAAGATACCTGCCAGGCGGTCCTGGCATTCGACGACGACGATGACGTGGCGGGTCTCGGGGATGGTCACGCCCAAGCCCAGGCGGTTGCGCAGGTCGATAACGGGCATGATCGCGCCGCGCAGGTTGATGACGCCCTTCAGGAACGACGGAGCGTGCGGGATCGGGGTGGCCGGGGTCCAGCCGCGGATCTCGCGGACCGTCTTCACGTCAATGCAGAACTCCTGCTCGCCGATGCAGAACGAGATCAGCTCCAGGGCGGGTTCGGCTTGGTCGGTCATGGTCATCCCCGAGGCGAAAAGGTCTTGCGGCGAAAGGCCGAAATCCGGTTTCGCGTCGGAGGCCAGAAGAGCGCGATCGTCGTTTAATAACGGTTAATGGGGTGGTCATCGCCACGCGCCGAATTGTCGCGGAACGCCTCACAAATGCCGCTCATCCCGGCGAATGCCGGGACCCAGATGGAATGACTCCGACGCTGACGCCACAGACGCCGAGCCTATCCAGTCAGTCCAGGCGCTTGGGATCTGGGTCCCGGCATTCGCCGGGATGAGCGGTTGGAAAACTTTAATCCGGCTCGGAAACCCCAAGGTCCCCGTCATCGGTCAGGTTGAACTCGTACCAGACGCCGTTCAGCACCCCGAAGACGATAGCCAGGCCAAGGCCCAGGATCCAGGTGAAATACCACATGGCTATATCTCCTCAGTAGAGCGACGGATCGGTCTTCAGGGCGGCCGTGCTCGTCCGGCCCCACAACACCTTGTAGACCCAGGCGGTGTAGAGCAGCACGACGGGCAGCAGCACCACGACGACGATCAGCATGATGAACAGGGTCAGGTGACTGGACGATGCGTTCCAAACGGTCAGGCTGGAGCGCGGGTCGATGGTGCTGGGCAGGATGAACGGGAACATCGACAACCCGACCGTGGCGATGATCCCCGTCGCCGAGGCCGACGAGCCGCCGAACGCCAGCAGCGTGGACCGCTTCCACAACCCGAATAGGGCGGCCAAGGCGCCGGCGAAGCCGAGGATCGGTGCGATCAGCATCCAGGGATGGCGTCCGTAGTTGTCGAACCAGGCGCCCGGCGCCGCGACCGTCATGGTCCGCAACGGGTGGGACGGCGCGGCCGGGTTGATCACGCCCTCGATCCGGAAGCCCAGGCGCATGGCCAGCAGGCCCCCGACCAGGAACAGCAGCAGACTGGCGATCGCCGCGCCGGTCCCGAACCGGCGGGCTCGATCCTGCACCATGCCCGCTTCGGCCTTGACCCCCAGCCAGGCCGCGCCGTGCAGCACCAGCATGGCGACCGACAGCAGGCCGCAGACCAGGGTGAACGGGGTGAACAGGCCGAAGAAGGCGCCATAATAGGTGCTACGCAGGTCGCCATCCAGCTTGAACGGCGCGCCCTGCAGCACATTGCCGACCGCCACACCGAACACCAGGACCGGCACGAAGCTGCCGGTGAACAGCGCCCAGTCCCAAAAGGTCCGCCAACGCGAATCCGCGCGCTTTGACCGGTATTTGAAGCTCACCGGCCGCAGGATCATCGCCACCAACACAAGAAAGATCGCCAGATAGAAGCCCGAGAAGCTGACGCCGTAGACCAGCGGCCAGGCCGCGAAGATCGAGGCCCCGCCGGTGATGAACCACACCTGGTTGCCCTCCCAGGTGGCGCCGACAGTGTTGATCACCATGCGCCGCTCCTCGTCGGTCCGGGCGACGAAGGGCAGCAGCGCGCCCACGCCCATGTCGAAGCCGTCGGTCAAAGCAAAGCCGATCAGCAATATGCCCAGCAGGGCCCACCAGATGACCCGCAGGGTCGGATAGTCGAGAGGAAGGTCCATGATCTGGTTCTCCTAGGCCACGGCTTCGCCGGCGGGGGCGCCGTGGCCTGATGGGAAGGCTTCCTGCTCGGCGAACGGGCCCTTCTTGATGGTTTTGAGGATCAACCCGACCTCGACTACCGCCAGGGCGCCATAGAGCAGGGTGAAGACAACGATGCTGGTCAGGATCTGCGGCACGCTGAGGCTGGATGGCGACAGGAAGGTGGGCAACACGCCTTCCACCGCCCAGGGCTGACGCCCGACCTCGGCCAGCACCCAGCCCAGCTCGGTGGCGATCCACGGCAGGGGGATGGCGATGACCGCCAGGCGCAGGAACCATCGGGTCTCGTGCTTGCGCAGGCTCACCAAGACAAAGGCGGTGGCGAACAGGGCGATCATCAGCAGGCCGGTGCCCGCCATGATCCGGAAGGCCCAGAACATCACCGGCACATTGGGCACGGTGTCCCAGGCGGTGCTGGCGATCAGGGCGTGATCGGCCTGCCGCGGGTCGGCGATATGGCGCTTGAGCAGCAGGGCGTAGCCAAGATCGCGGCGATGGGTCTCGAACACGCCCCGCGCGGCGAGGTCGGTGGGCGTGACCTTCAGCTTCTCCAGCGCGTCATAGGCGATGACGCCGCTTTCGATGCGGGTCTCGGCCTGGGCGACCAGTTCGAAGATGCCGGCCACCGGGCGGTCCAGGCTGCGGGTCGAGATCAGGCCGAGCACATAGGGGATCTTGATCTCGGCATGGGTGACGCGGTTCTTCAGGTCAGGGATGCCGAAGGCGGTGAGGCCGGCCGGGGCGGGCTCGGTTTCCCACATGGCTTCCAGCGCCGCGAGCTTCATTTTCTGGTTGTCGGTCAGGGCGTAACCGCTCTCGTCCCCAAGCACGACCACCGACAAAGACGAGGCCAGGCCGAAGGCGGCGGCCACGGTCAGCGATCGCTTGGCGACGCTCTTGTACTTGCCTTGCAGCAGGTAGAAGGCGGAAACGCCCAGCACGAAGACCGCTGCGATCGTGTAGCCGGCGCTGACCGTGTGCACGAACTTGGCCTGAGCCACGGGATTGAAGATCACCGCCCTGAAGTCGGTGACTTCCATGCGCATGGTGTCTGGATTGAAGGCCGCGCCGACCGGGTTCTGCATCCAACCGTTGGCGATCAGGATCCAGAGGGCCGACAGGTTGGTGCCCAGGGCGACCAGGAAGGTCACGCCCAGGTGGGTCACGGGCTTCAGCTTGTCCCAGCCGAAGAACATCAGGCCTACGAAGGTGGCTTCGAGGAAAAAGGCCATCAGCCCCTCGATGGCCAGGGGCGCGCCGAAGATGTCGCCCACATAATGCGAATAGTACGACCAGTTCATGCCGAACTGGAATTCCATGGTCAGGCCAGTGGCCACGCCGAGCACGAAATTGATGCCGAACAACGTGCCCCAGAACCGCGTCGTGGTCCGCCAGATCGGCCGCTTGGTCATCACATACACGCTCTCCATGATGACCAGCATGAACGACAGCCCCAGCGTCAGGGGCACAAAGAGAAAGTGATACAACGCCGTCAGGGCGAACTGCAGGCGAGAGAGATCGACGACGGCGGGATCCATGTGGCGCTCCGGTTGTCGAGGGGCGTTCGATCGCCCCAATGACCACCCACCTCTAGACGCGTAGAGGCCAGGGCGCTTTGATCAGGATCAAGGACGCCTTCGTTCCCTTCCCCTAACTACGGTCCATGTCCGCCCGCTTCACCGCCGACCTCGACGCCGTCGCGCGGCCCTGGCTGAAGGCGATCGGTTCCGCCGGCGGGCGCGCGGGCAAGACCGCGCCGCTGTGGCTGCTGGCCGACGTTCCCGCCGCCATCGCCTTCGCCGGGGGCCTCGCACTCGGAATCGACGCCCTGCCGCGCGGTCTCCCTGCCGCCGCTCCGTGGCTGGTGTTAATCGCGGTCGCGGCCTTGGCGCGCGGCTTGCTGGCGCGTCGCGGGGCGCGGTCGGGCGCGGAGGCTGCGGCGGGCGTCAAGGCGGCGGCCCGGCATCAGGCGGTCGCCGCCATACTTGGACACGGCGCCGCGCGCCGCACCGGCGGCGAGGCGCTGTCAGCCGTGGTCGAGGGCGTGGAGGCGCTGGACGGCCACGTCTCGCGCTTCGTGCCGGCCCGATTGGCCTCGGCGGTCGCGCCGCTGCTGATCATCGCCGCCGTCGCCGTGGCCTCGCCCGTGGCGGCCGGCGTTCTGCTGTTCACCCTGGTTCCGTTCGGCCTGGTCATGGCCCTGGCCGGCGGGGCGGCGGGCGAGGAGTCGCGCCGGCAGTTTCTGGCCCTGGAGCGGCTGTCCAGTCTGTTCCTGGACCGGGTCCGCGCCCTGCCGGTGGTGCTGGCCTTCCAGGCCGAGGGCGCGGTGACGCGAGACTTGTCGCGCGCGGCCGAGGACCTGGCGGCGCGGACCATCCGCGTGCTCAGGGTGGCCTTTCTGTCGTCGGGGGCCTTGGAGTTCTTCGCCGCCCTTTCGGTGGCCCTGGTCGCGGTCTATTGCGGGTTCAACCTGTTGCGGCTGCTGCCCTTCCCGGCGCCCGAACAGTTGGACCTCAAGCGGGCTTTCTTCGCCCTGGCCCTCGCGCCCGAGGTCTACGCCCCGCTGCGCCGCTTGGCCGCCGCCTATCACGATCGCCAGGCCGCCGAAGCCGCCGCCCTGACCTTGGCCGCCTTGCCCGCTCCGACGCCAAGCCCGCCCGTCATGGTGTTCGACGCCCCGCCCGCGATCCGCTTTCAGTCGGTGACCGTGACCTACGCCGCCGGTGAGACCCCGGTGTTCGACAGCTTCGACCTCGCCATCGCCCCCGGTGAGGTCGTCGCCCTGCTGGGTCCCAGCGGCAGCGGCAAGACCACGCTGCTGAACCTGCTGCTGGGCCTGGCCCCGCTCAGCAGCGGCGAGGTGCTGATCGGCGACCAGCGCCTGTCGCACCTGGGCTCGATCGCGTCCGCCGTGGCCTGGGCCGGGCAGTCGCCGGTGGTCCTGCCAGGAACCCTCGCGGACAACCTGGCCCTGGCCCATCCAGGCGCGCGCCGCGATGAGCTCGAAGTCGCGGCGCGGGCGGTCGGCCTGACACAGGTGCTCGATGGTCGAGGCGGCCTCGACGCTCGGCTCGACGAGCGCGGCGCCGGCCTCTCCGGGGGCGAACGGCGCCGGCTGAGCCTGGCCCGCGCCATGCTCAAGCCCGCCGGCATCCTCCTGCTCGACGAGCCGACCGCTGATCTTGACGCGGCGTCGGAACAGTCCCTGCTGCCGATCATCGCCCAAGCCGCCCGGGGCCGCACGACCTTGATCGCCACCCACTCCGAAGCCCTGGCTGCGCTGGCTAGCCGCGTCGTGCGGCTGTGAGCGGTCCCCTCGCCCGGCTGGTCCGCCAGCAGCGGCGGCGCCACGCCGACGGACTGCGCCTGGCCGCCGCCTCGGCCACGATCGTCGGGGCCTCGACGGTATTGTTGCTGGGGCTCTCGGGCTGGTTCCTGACTGGCGCGGCGATCGCCGGCCTGGGAGGCCTCGCGGCGGCCCAGGCGTTTAACGTGCTGTTGCCCAGCGCCGGCATTCGCCTTCTGGCCATCCTGCGCACCGCCTTTCGCTATCTGGAGCGCCTGAGCGGCCATGCCGCCGCGCTGAAGGCCCTGGCCGCCATCCGCCCGGCCCTGTTCGCCGCACTGGCCGCGTCGCCGCCCGCCGAGGCGATGGCCCTGTCGCGCGGCGAGGCCTCGGCGCGGCTGGTGCAAGACATCGACGCCGTGGAAACCCGCTTCATCCGCCTCTCCGCGCCCTGGGGCGCCGGCGCGGCCGTGGCGTCCGGGGTGGCGATGGCGGCCGGGGCAAGCTGGGCCTCGGCCCTGGTCGCGGCGGTGAGCGTCGCGGTCTCGCTGGTCTCGAGCCGTTGGCTGGCCCGCCGCCTGAGCGTCCGCACCGGACCCGCGATCCAGCAAGCCACCGGCGCGCTGAAGGACGCCATGGCCGCCTATGTCGCCGCCGCGCCGGAGCTGCGGGTTTACGGCGTCCAGGATCGCGCGGCGGCGGAGATCGAGGCGCTGGGCGTCGACCTCGACACCCTGAGGCGCAAGGCGGTCGCCGCCCAGGGCTGGCTGGTCGTGCTGCAAGGCCTGATCCTCGGCCTCGCCGTGGCGCTGACCTTGGTTTTCGCCCAAAGCGCCGCCCAGCCGTTGGCGGCGATGGCGGGCCTGGCGGCGGCGATGGCGCTGGAAGGCTTGTCCGGCGTGACCAAGGCCTTCGAGCAGGATGCCGGGGCGGATGCGGCGGCGGTGCGGCTGGACACGGTGCTGAAACATGAGCCGAGCGAGGCGGGCGCCCGCGCCATAGCGGAGCGGAAGAGCCTGACTTTCGGGGACCTGCTGGTTGAACCCGGCGCCCGGCTGGTCCTGACTGGTCCGTCCGGCTGCGGCAAGACCACCATCCTTGAGCGGCTCCTTGGATTGCGCTCTTTTTCCAAATCCGCTCATCCCGGCATTCGCCGGGATGAGCGGATGTTACTATTATGCGCAGGCCAAGAACCAAGCGCCCAAACGCGCTCCACCTTCGCCTACGCCCCGCAGGACGCCGTCCTGATCGAGGGCACCGTCCGCGCCAACCTGGCTCTCGCCGGCGCTCACGCCGAAGCCGCGATGTGGAACGCCCTGACCGACGCCGGGCTTGAGGCTCGCGTTCGCGACATGCCCCTGACCCTGGACACCTGGATCGGCGAGAACGGCGAACGGCTCTCCGGTGGCGAGCGGCGGCGCCTCAGCCTGGCCCGCGCCCTGCTGCGCGACGCGCCCTGGCTGCTGCTCGACGAGCCTACCGAAGGCTTGGACCCGGCGACCGAGGCCCAGGTCGTCGCGCGCCTCGACGCTCGGCTCAAACGCACCGGCCAGGGCCTGATCCTGGTGAGCCACCGCGCCGCGCCGCGCGCCCTGTGCGATCAGCAACTGCCAATCGCTTCGCCCCGCGCTATAGGGTAGCCGACCTTGCGGAGCGGAGATCGCTATCACGTGATGACCACGGTTACGGCCGGCACGCTGCACAGCGACCTGCGGCCTCGGGCCTATCTGGCGGCCCTGGCTACGGTGGCGGCCTGTTGCCTGGTGCAGTTGGCCCTGCCGCCGGCGTTCAATGCGTCGTCGGCCTTCCTGCTGTTCGTGCCTGCGGTGCTGATCAGCGCCGCAGTCGGCGGTCTGGCGCCAGGGCTGTTCGCCACCGTGCTGGCGGCGGCGGCGGTGTGGGCCTTGAAGGCGCGCGGCCTGCATGACCAGGCCACGGCCCTGTCCAGCCTGGTGTTCGTGATGATCGGGGTCGGCATGTCGATCGGCGGCGGCTGGTTCCATGCCGCCCGTCGACGCGCTGCGGCCATGACCCATCATCTGCAGTCGATCCTCGACAGCGCGCCCGACGCCGTGATCGTCATCGACCCCGCCGGCCTGATGACCTCGTTCAGCCCGGCCGCCGAGCGCCTGTTCGGCTGGAGCGCGGCCGAGGCCATAGGACGCAATGTCAGCAGCCTGATGCCTGGACCGCACCGGGAGGGTCACGACGGCTACCTCGCCAACTATGCTCGCAGCCGTGAACCCAAGATCATCGGCACGGGCCGCGTCGTGGTCGGCCAGCGCAAGGACGGCTCGACCTTTCCGATGGAGCTGGCGGTCGGCGAAACCCGAGGCTCCAGCCCCTTCTATACCGGCTTCATCCGCGACCTGACGGATCGCCAGCAGACCGAGACGAGGCTGCGCGACCTGCAGACCGAGCTCGTTCATGTCTCGCGACTGACCGCCATGGGCGAAATGGCCTCCACCCTCGCGCACGAACTGAACCAGCCGCTGTCGGCGATCGCCAACCTGCTGACCGGTTCGCGCCGCCTGCTCGACCGGGGCCGGCCCGAGGATCAGGCCAAGGTGCGCGACGCGGTCGACAAGGCCTCGGCCCAGGCCCTGCGGGCCGGCGACGTCATCCACCGGATGCGCGAATTCGTGCGGCGCGGAGCCAGCGAGCGCGCGCCCGAACGCCTGTCGAAGGTGGTCGAGGACGCCGCCGCCCTGGCCCTGATTGGCGCCCGCGAGCACTTGGTCACCACCCGCCTGAAGCTCGATCCCGCCGCCGACGCGGTCTATGCCGATCGAGTCCAGATCCAGCAGGTGCTGGTCAATCTGATCCGCAACGCCGTCGACGCCATGGCCGACTCGCCGCGCCGAGAACTGACCATCGCAAGCCAGCGCCTCGACAGCGACTCCGTCCAGGTGAGCGTCACCGACACCGGTTCGGGCATCAATGACGATTTCCGCGAGCGCCTGTTCCAGCCATTCATGACCACCAAGGCCGAGGGCATGGGGGTAGGCCTGTCGATCTCGCGCTCGATCATCGAGGCGCACGGCGGGCGCATCTGGGCCGACGCCAATCCCAAGGGCGGGACGGTGTTTCATTTCACCCTGCCGCCCCAGCACGACCACGCACGACACGACGATGAAAGCCCGATCAATGAGTGAAGCCGTGATCCACCTGGTCGATGACGACGAGAGCGCCCGCGAGGCCCTGGCCTTCCTGCTGGAGGCCGCCGACTTCGCCGTGGTCAGCCACGCCTCCGCCCTGGCGCTGCTCGACGCCCTGCCGCTCGATGGCGCCGGCTGCGTGATCACCGACATGCGCATGCCCGACATGACCGGCCTGGAGCTGGTCCGTGAACTGAACAGTCGCGGCTCGCGCGTGCCCGTCCTGATGATCACCGGCCATGGCGACATCCCCCTGGCGGTGGAGGCCATGCGGGCCGGGGTGATCGATTTCATCGAAAAGCCGTTCGGCGAGGCGCGGATCCTCGACGCCCTGACCCGGGCGCTGGCCGCGGGACCGACGCCGGCCTCCACTGCGGCCTCCGACGACAGGACCCTGGTCCTGCAGAGGCTGGAGACCCTGTCCGAACGCGAGCGCCAGGTGCTGGATGGCGTGGTCGAGGGGCAGCCCAACAAGGTGATCGCCCGCGACCTGGGGATCAGCCCTCGAACGGTCGAGATCTATCGCGCCAAGCTGATGGCCAAGATGCACGCCGACAACCTGGCCGCGCTGGTGCGGATGACGCTGTCGGCGCGGCAGGGGTAAGCCGTCCTAGGTATTCGCCCTTAGGCGTCGGTCACGACTGTACCGCCCGACCGCGACGCGAGACAGTGACGGCGCTATCGGGAGATCGCCATGCTGTCCGTGATCCACGCGCCCACCCTATCGCCTGCCCGCCCACCGCCGGCCCTTGTCCTCGACGGCCTGCATCTGAGCCACGGGCGCGACGAGACGATCTTCCACCAGGACCAGTCCGCCGACCGGGTCTTTCAGTTGATCTCGGGGTCCTTGCGCACCTGTCGGATCCTGCGCGATGGTCGCCGGCAGATCGAGGCCTTCCACTTCCCTGGCGACGTCTTTGGACTGGAGAGCGGCCCGACCTATCGGGCCAGCGCCGAGACCCTGTCCGAAACCCTGGTGCGCGCCATGCCGCGCGCCGCTCTCGACAACCTGGCCGCCGAGCGCGGCGACGTCGCGCGCCGGCTCCTGGAACTGACCACCGACAGCCTGCGCCGCAGCCAGGACCATGCGCTGACGCTAGGCCGCCGCGCCGCTTGCGAACGGGTAGCCGCCCTGCTGCTGGACCTCGCCGAACGGACGGGCGCCCAGGCCTTGCTCGATGTGCCCATGACTCGCCAGGACATGGCCGACTATCTGGGCCTCACCATCGAGACCGTCTCGCGAACCCTGACCCAGTTTCAGCACGACGGGCTTATCGCCCTGCCGGCGGCCCGCAAGGTGCTGCTACGCGACCGCGCGGCCCTGGAAGCCATGGTGGATTGACGAAGTCTCTAGATGTTCGAGACCGCGTGCCGCGAGATCGAGGAACGCTCATGCCGAGGCGAATTTCATCCACACCGACATCGTCTCGCCCGGCGCCAGGATCCTGATTCCACTGTCCTTGCCCCCGAACGGGTCAGGACGGTTGGCGACCGGCTCGACGCAGATGAAGTCGGCGCCCGGCGGCGAATAGACGTGGAGCCAACGGCATTCGGGCGAGGCTGTGACGGTGGTGGTCGCGCCGTCGGGGCCCGTCAGCGTCGCCACGCCGTTCCAGCCTGTGTAGCAGTTGTCGATCAGGCTTTCGACGGCGGTCAAGGCGCCGGCCGCCCAATCCGAGCGCCAAGCGCCCTCGACGAGCGTGGTGGGCAGGCAGTCTTCGTCGATCATCCACACACCGGTGACCCCCGCCCTCAAGCGCTCGCCGGCCGGGGCCGGAAAATACGGATGGAACCCCAAGCCGGCGGGCATCGCCGCGTCGCCGGTATTGGTCACCGACAGCTCGATGCGCAAACCGTCGTCAGCGAGATGGAACCGCTGCTCGGCGCGATAGGCCCAAGGCCATTCACCGAGGGCGTGTTCGAAGACCAAGACAGCTTCCACATCACTCGCAGACTCCACCGTCCAGGGCGCGCGCCAACCTTGACCGTGCAGGGCGTGCGGATGGTCCCCCAGGTTCGGCGACAGCGACACCTCATGGCCGGCGAAACCGAAGCAGCCGTTCGGAATGCGGTTGCAATAGGGGACGAGCGGGAAACACCCCGCGTCCAGAACCTCGGTCGTCCCGGCGGGCGTGGGTCGCGTCACGTCGCGGTCGTCCCAGGTGAAACGCCCCAAGGCGCCGCCCAGGCCAGGCAGTATCTCGACGCGAGCGCGGGCGGTCTGCAGGACGACGGTCATGGGATCTCCGACGGCGGCGTTGTCGAGCGGCTTGCTACGTCCATCGCCGCGCGGAAACAAGCGGCCTTCCCTCACGTCGCCCTAGGCGCGACCGGCGGGCCGTCGCATCATCGCCTCAAGCAGAGGCGGAGCGCATGAACAGACCCCTGAACGGCGTGCGCATCGTGGCGGTCGAGCAGTACGCCGCCGGGCCCTATGGCACCCAGCTGCTGTGCGAGCTGGGCGCCCAGGTGATCAAGATCGAGGCCCCGTCCCTGGGCGGCGACATCAGCCGGGGCCTGGGTCCCTACTTCCTGGGCGACGGCGACAGCCAGTTCTTCCAGACCTTCTCGCGCGGCAAGCAGTCGGTGGCGCTGGAGATCAAGACGCCGGAGGGCCGCGCCGACTTCGAGCGCCTGGTGGCCGGCGCCGACGCGGTGGTCAACAACCTGCGCGGCGACCAGCCGGACAAGCTGAAGATCACCTTTGACAGCCTGAAGACGATCAAGCCCGCGATCGTCTGCGCCCATCTGTCCGCCTACGGACGGGGCAATAGTCGCGAGGCCTGGCCGGGCTACGACTATCTGATGCAGGCCGAAGCCGGGTTCATGACGATGACCGGCGAGCCGGACGGACCGCCGGTGCGGTTTGGCCTGTCGATGGTCGATTTCATGACCGGCTCGGTGTTCGCCCTGGGGATCGTTTCGGCCATCCTCGGGGCGCGGGCCAGCGGCATCGGCTGCGACGTCGACGTGTCGCTGTTCGACGTGGCCCTGCACCAGACCTCCTATCCGGCGGTGTGGGCGATGAACGAGGGCTATGTCGTCGGACGGCCGCCGCGCGGGGCCCATCCATCGATCAGCCCGTCCCAGCGGGTCAAGACCCAGGACGGCTGGGGCATGTTGATGTGCCAGACGCAGCGGTTCTGGGAGGTCTGGTGCGATCTGGTCGAGCGGCCGGACCTGAAGACCGATCCGCGCTTCCTCGACATGCCAGCGCGCCGCGCCCATCTCGACGCCCTGACCCCGATCCTCGACGCGATCATGGAGACGCGCACGGGCGCCGACTGGATGACCTATCTGGGCGGCCGCGTGCCGTTCGCTCCGATCGTCGACCTGGCTGACGCCCTGGATAACCCCTTCGTGGCCGAGGTGGCCATGCGCGACCACATCGACCATCCGGCTAGGCCCCAGGGCCTGCACATGCTGGCCTGCCCGATCAAGGTCGATGGCCAGCGCATGCCCGCCGCCCGCGCCCCGGCCATGGGCGAGCACAACGGTCTGCTGCGGGGTGACGACCGATGAAGCTCGACGGCGTCAAGGTGCTCGACCTTTCCCTTTTCCTGCCCGGTCCGATGCTGACCCTGATGATGGCCGACCACGGGGCCGACGTGATCAAGATCGAGCCGGTCGGCGAAGGCGAGCCCAGCCGTCATATCGGCCTCTCGACAAACGGCCAGACCGTGTGGTTTCGCAACACCCATCGCGGCAAGCGCTCGGTGCAGCTGGACTTGAAATCCGCTCAAGGCCAGGCCGCGTTCTGGACCCTGGCCAAGGAAGCCGACGTTCTGGTCGAGGCCTTTCGGCCCGGCGTGGTCGATCGCCTGGGGGTCGGCTACGAGGCGGTCAAGGCAGTCAATCCGGGGATCGTCTATTGCTCGATCAGCGCCTTTGGCCAGACCGGCCCCTATCGCGACCGGCCCGCCCACGACCTGGCCGTCGAGGCCCTGGCCGGGCTCGTGGCGCTGAACGAGGGCCAGGACGGCAAGCCCGCCATGCCCGGCCTGATGGCGGCCGACGCCCTGGCCTCGCTGACCGCCCTGTCCGGCGTGTTGATGGCGCTCTATCGCCGGACCCAGACGGGTCTGGGCGACCATCTCGACGTCGCCATGCTCGACAGTCTGATGGCCTGGACGCCCAACGCCACCGGCCCGGTGTTCGCCCAAGACCGCGCCAACGTCCCCAAGGCCGAGCGCTCCTGGGGCGGGGCGGCGATGTTCAACCTGTATGAATGCCGCGATGGCCGCTGGATCGTGCTGGGAGGGTCGGAGGTGAAGTTCGCCGCCGCCCTGCTCGAGGCGCTGGGGCGGTCGGACCTCTTGGACCATGCCCGCCAGCCGCCCGGTCCCGGCCAGGAGCCCCTGCGGGTGTTCTTTCGCGAGACCTTCATCACCAGGACCCAGGCCGAATGGGAAGCCTGGTTCGAAGGGCGCGACATCTGTTTCGCCCCGGTCCGCACCCTGAAGGAGGCTTTCGCCGACCCCGCAGTGGCGGCGCGCGGGATGATCTGGCGCGATGCGGCGGGAAACGCCGTGGTCGGCACGCCGCTGCTGTTTCGCCAGGAACCCGGACGTCCGGACCCCAAGGCGCCGGGCCTCGACGAGCACGCCGGCCAGGTGTGGCGCACGCTCAGCTAGGATCGGATCGCGGCCCAACCCGATCACGCGATGACAACGATGGACATTCGCGCGCCTCCCTCGATATGCAGGGTCTGAAGGCGACGCGCGTTCGCCGGAGGAACCGATCCGTGACCCAGCACCCGCCCCTCGCCCTGAGCCGCCGTCGCGCGCTCGCTGGTCTCGCCCTGACCGGTTTTGCCGCCACGCCCGCCTTCGCCCACGCCGCTACCTATCCCGTGGTCGGCAAGGTCGAACGCCTGGACCCCGCCCTGGACGCCCTGATCGACGCGGATGCGCCGGTCGAGCAGGTGCTGGACGGCTTCACCTGGAGCGAGGGCCCGGTCTGGGTCGGCGGCAAGGACGGCTTCCTGCTGATCTCCGACGTGCCGGCCAACCGGATCCTGCGCTGGTCGCCCCCCAGGGGCGGAAAAGGCGGCGGCAAGGGCGGCGGCGCGGTGTGGCTGACGCCGTCCGGCTATGCCGGACCCGCCACGGGCAGCCTGCGCGAGGCCGGCTCCAACGGCCTGATCCTGGCGCGCGGCGGCTTGGTGATCGGCGACAGCGGCAACCGCTGCGTCTCGTTCATCGACTTGAAGACCCAGAAGAAGACTGTCCTGGCCGCCAGTTTCGAGGGCAAGCGTCTCAACAGTCCCAACGACCTGGTCCTGGCCCGCGACGGCGCGATCTATTTCACCGACCCGCCTTGGGGCCTGAACGGCGACTGGGCCTCGCCCTATCGCCAGACCGACTATTCGGGCGTTTACCGCCTGGGCCCTGACAACGCCCTGACCCTGATCGACAAGACGATCGAGCCCAACGGAATCGGCCTGTCGCCCGACGGCTCCACGCTTTACGCCACCGACCGCAAATCGGGTTGGGTGGCCTGGGACCTCGACGCCAAGGGCGGCCCGACCGGGCGCCGGCCCTTCGTCGACCGCGCCGCCACCGGCATAGCGGGCGGCGATGGCTTGAAGGTCGATAGCCGCGGGAATCTCTGGGCCTCGGGCCAGGACGGCATCTCGATCTTCACATCCGCGGGGCGCCGCCTCGGGATCATCCGCGCCGACGATGTCATCTCCAACTGCGAACTGGCCGCCGACGGCCACCTCTACATGTCCTCCAACCACCGCGTGCTGCGGGTGAAGGTGAAAGCGCGGAAGCTAACCGTCTGACGGGGGCGAAGCGACGCCATCGCTCGCGCGGCAAATACGGCCCCAGGAGGACCGAAATCGGAATATCGTGAAGAAGAAAATGGCGCGCCTGGAACGATCCGAACGTCTGACTCTCAGATTCGTATAATAGACTGGCGCCTTTCCAGTATATACAACACCTTACGCTTGGCTACGATAACCCCGTATCACCAAATGTGATTTGCTGAAAATCGTCGTGTTGGGTAGCATGTTCTGGCGCACCCACATTGAGACTGATTTTCCACTTTCCCCGGAAGGCCGCGACAAGCTTTCGGTCGAGAACGGTCCTGCAACCGCCAACGGCGCGATGCGAACGCTTAGAGCGATCTACAACCACCAGCGCCGGCCTCAAAGAGGGTCGACAGACCCAGCAGGCCGCAGTTCCGTTCAGTGACAAGGAAGAGCGGAATGTCTGCCACATAGTCCGCCATTCGACCTTTCGCCTCGAAACATGAACGGCAGCGGTGCTTGTTGAAGTGCTCGCCCCAACTCAGGATCATCGGATTGAAGATGTAGACGCCGCTCCTTGCGCCGGCTGTCAGCGACAGGTGCCTGCGACGACGCCGAGCCATTCGGAAAACAGCCAAACGCTTCGCGCGTCACTGCGTCATTGGTGTCTACCGCCGCTAGGCCGTAGTGACGATTTAGCTATTTGAGCCATAGCATGATGGCGGCGAGGGTTACGAAGCCCATGAAGGTGGTTGCAAGCTTGTCGTACCGGGTTGCGATGCGGCGGAACTGCTTG
>NZ_JAFCTW010000017.1:0-97653 GCF_049896225.1 Caulobacter sp. DWR3-1-2
TCGCCGGGATCTGCGCGGGTCGACGGGGCCGGGAGTCAAACCGGTCTGTTCCAGGATCTGTCGGAGTCGCTGACGGCCCCTTCCGGGCGACTTTGATCCTGCCCGTCCGAGGGGGAACGTCGATCGGGATGAAACAAGCCCTCAATCGCCGTCCCTCGAGACAAACGGTTTCGCGGAGCGGTCGGTCCACGCCGAAACGCAAACACTAAACCCACGGTCATCCGGGCTTGGCCCGGCCGCTCCGCGCCTCCTCACCTTCTCAGCGGCCGTCCGCGTGAGACGGCGACGCCGTGTGTCTCAAGTCCTTCCCCCGTGGGGGAGGTGTCGGCGAAGCCGACGGTGGGGGGAGTGATCGGATGCCGGCTAGACCTGCGATCGAAGACCCCAAAACTCCCCCCACCGGTCGCTGCGCGACCACCTCCCCCACGGGGGGAGGATTTTCACCCCGGCTCGGTCGCCAGCTCGCAGCGGCGCTAAGCGGTCGGGTAATGGCCCAGGTCCGCGCTATGGCCGCCGGCGTCATGGCCCTCCATCGCCACCGCCGGGCTCGCCATCACTGCCTTGAACGCCGTCTTGAACGCCGCCATCTCGGCGGGCGTCCCCACCGAGATCCGCACGGCGTTCGGCCAGATCGGCCAGGTGCGGCCGATATAGACGCCCTTGGCCTTCATCGCCGCGATCACGCCCTTGCCGTCGCGGCCAGTGTCGATCATGAAGCAGTTGGTCTCGGGCGCACCGATCACTCTGTAATCGTTGGCCTTCAGCCAGGCCAGGGTGTCGCGGCGGGTGTCGCCGATGATCGTCTTGCGCTCGGCGACCAGGCCCTTGTCCTCCAACGAGGCGCGAGCGGCGGCCGAGCCGGTGATCGGCATGGCGTTCTGGCCGAACGGCGCCAGCTTGGCCAGCAGGTCGGGCCGAGCCACCGCGAAACCGCAGCGGATGCCGGCCATGCCATAGATCTTCGAAAAGGTCCGCAGCACTATCAGGTCCTTGCCGGCCGCCACCAGGTCCAGCGTGTCCTGGGCGTCCGACAGGTGGATATAGGCCTCGTCGACCAGCAGGATCGAGCCGGCGGGCTTGTGGTCCAGCGCCCAGGCGATGTCCTGCTTGGTGGTGGTCGTGCCGGTCGGGTTGTTGGGGTTGCAGATATAGATCACCCCGGCGGCCGGATCGGCGGCGACCATGGCCTTGACGTCGTGGCCATAGTCGGCGGCCAGCGGCACCTTGACGATCTTGGCCTTGCTGGTCATCGCCGCATACATGCCCGCCTCATAGGACGGATCGGCGGTGACGAAGCTGCGGGTCGGCGAGGTGAAGGCCAGCACGCTGTAGTGCAGCGGCTCGGAGGAGCCTGCATAGACGGCGATGTTCTCGACCTTCAGCCCGTTCTGGGCCGCGAAGGTCATGGCCAGCATCTCGGTCTCGCCATTGAGGTCGTAGCGGCCGCCCAAAGGGGCCACGCGGGCGATGGCGTCGCAGGCGGCCTTGGACGGGCCCAGCGGGTTTTCGTTGGCGTTGATCAGCACCGAACCGGGCGGCGGAACGCTGGGGCCCTGGCCGTGCAGGGCCATGCCGGACGGCGGGGCGGCGGTGGTCTGGGCGGCGCGAGCCAGGCTGGCCTCGGTCAGGATCGGCGTCGCGGCGACCAGCGCGGCGGCGCGCAGGAACGACCGGCGGCCCAGAGCCTTTGTGTCAGAATTTTGCATGTCCATGTTCGTTCCCGTCTCCTTGGCGCGGGTCTTGCCGGCCCGACCTTGGCAGGACACGCCGCTCTTGAGGGACGCGCAAGGTCTCGTCTGGAGCCGCGCCGCCGAAGCGATATCCTGCTCGCGGCGGGAGCATCCCTGCTCGGGGGATCGTCAGCGCCGACGCCAGGACGCTCTTGTCATTCGGGCGAGGGCGCGAAATGAGTGCGTCCCCCTTGGTGTCCGGAGCCGCCCATGCCCAACCGCCCCTTCGCCGTCGGCCTCGTCGCCCACGACGACAAAAAGACCGCCCTGGTCGCGTGGGCCGTGGCGCACCGGGGCTTTTTGAGCCAGCACAAGCTCTACGCCACCGGGACCACCGGCGGCCGGATCCTCGAGGCCTTGCCGGACCTGGACCTGACCCGGCTGAAGAGCGGACCGCTGGGCGGCGACCAGCAACTGGGCGCGCTGTTGGCCGTGGGCCTGCTGGACATGCTGGTGTTCTTCGTCGACCCGCTGTCGCCCCAGCCGCACGATGTCGACGTCAAGGCGCTGATCCGCATGGCGACCCTGGCCGAGGTGCCACTGGCCTGCAACGTGGCGACGGCCGACCTGATCGTGGCGGGGCGCTAGAGCATTTTTCGAGCGAAGTGGTTGCGGTTCGCGTGAAGAAAAATGCGTCAAAACAGAAGATTAGAGCTCACGGCCTGACGCAGTCAGGTCGGGAAATGCTCTAGCGGGGGAACTTCAGCAGGTTCGGCTTCGGGATCGCGGCCTTGAAGCTGCCCCGGGTCTTGGCGGTGTCGAGGCCGAAATCGGCCCAAGCCTTGAGGAAGCCGGCGGCGGGCGCGGCGTCGGTGAGCGGCGTCAGGGTCAGCACCGGACGGGCGGCCAGCAGCTTGCGGGCGGCGGCCCAGGCTTCGGGGTCGGCCAGGGCGCAGGCGCCGTCGGTCGCGGCCAACTCGGCGGCCAGGGAGGGCTCGGCGACATAGAGCTTCACGGCCGTCTGCGCCGGCAGGTCGGCCAGGGCGGTCAGGGCTTCGATCAGGCCGGTCAGAACCATGCGCGGGCCGGTGACGCGACGCTCACCGCCAGCCGCGCCGGCCAGGGTCCCGTCGGCGTTGCGCCGCACGTAAGCCCAGCCGCCATAGCCGGGGTCGGGTTTGCACAGGGCGGCGGTCCAGAGGGTCACGGCGGTCATGGCGCCTGTCTAGGGCCGTCGCCCCGACGTGGCCAGAGGCGGGTGACGAACGGGCTGAAGACAGCTTCGCCGGAACAGAAAGTAAACCAGGCCTTAAAAACCTTGGTTAACGTCATCTTCAGGTCGATGAACAGAGTTCTAACGCGGATGGCTTTTTCGCCGTCCCGTCAAGAACCGGTAAGCAAGAAATGTGCCATATCGGGGCGGAAGCAACGCTTTTGTTGGCTTTGAGGAACGAAGCGTAAACGAGTCCCAAATATTTATGGTTAACGCCATCTTAGGATCGGTTAACGACTTGTTAAACGCGATGGCTCCGGCTTTGCTACTGATGCGTTGAACCCTTGCCGGACGTCCCGGCGTGGGACGTTCCGTGTGCGGAGTACGCAGCGATGTTTGAGTTTGGTCGTGATTTGAAAAGACTCTTCGGAGTCGACGCCGGCGCCCCCGCCAGGGCCGCCGCCCATCGGGACGGACTGACCGGCGGCGACACCTCGCTGCTGGAGTTGCTAGACCTGCGACTGCTGGTTAACGAGGCCCGGTCGGCCGACGTGGCCGCCGGCCGCATCGGCGCCAAGGATCGCGGCCGCCGCCTGCTGGAAGCCGCCACGGTCTGGCGCGAACTGGCCCGCCGCTCCGGCGACGCCGCCGCCTTGCGCAAGGGCGCGGCGCAGGCCGAAGCCGCCGCCAAAATCTTCGAGACCGAACGCCGCGCCGACTGCCTGGCCGCCGCGCGCTGCGAGCAGGCGACCCTGGCGGTTCTGGGCGCCGACATGTTCGGCGATGAGGGTCTGCACGCCGCCGCCGGCGCCACCCTGACCCTGGCCAAGACCGCGCCAGGCCATCGCTGCGCCATGGCTGAGGCCCTGATGGCCGGGCTGGAAGGCCGCGTCGCCTTGGCCGAGAACGATATCGACCGCGCCCTGGCTGCGGCCCAAGCTTTTGAATCGCCGCTACGAGGCCTGTCGGCCGCGCGTCGGGTCAAGGGCGGGGCTTCGCGCCTGCTGCTGGCCGACCAGCGCGCCGCGCGCGTCGAGCTTTTGCTGTCGTGCGCCGCCCGCCTGAAGGACCGCGCCTTGACCGAGGTCGCGCTGAACGAGGCCAAGGCCGCCGAGGCGGCGCTAGACCCGGACTTCGAGCCCCTGGCCTGGTCGCGGCTCGAGTCGCTGCGCGGCACGGCGCTGGTGCAACTGGGCGAACTGGACGGCGAGATCAACCACATCGCCGACGGCGTCGAGGCCCTGGCCCAGGCGTTGGAGCCGGTCACCGCCGACCACAGCCCCATGGACTGGGCCCGCGCCCAGGCCGCGCTGGGGGCCGGCCTGCAAGCCATGGGCGAGGCGACGACCTCGGAGCGCTGTTTCGAACGCGCCGTCACCTGCTACGACCGCGCCTCGCACATTCTCAAGACCCAGCCGGCCCTGGCCCTGCGCGCCGTGGTCGCCAACAACCGAGCCCTCAGCCTGGCCCGCTGCGCCGAGCTGACCGCCGACCTGGCCGTGCTCGACGCCGCCGAGATGGCCTTCAAGGCCGAGCTTACCGCCGCGCCAGGCGCGCGCGATCCGGCCGCCTGGGCCGTGGCCCAGATGAATCTGGCCCGGCTCTACGAGGCGCGAGTCGAGATCACCGGTCGCGACGATGGCCGCCTGGATCGGGCCGCCATGGCCTTGGCCAGCGCCTTTGACGTGTTCGCCGAACTGGGCCTGCGGTCGCTAACCGAGTTGGCGGCTCAAGGGTTGCAACGCGTGAAACAGGCGCACCCCGCCTGACCCAGAATGAAACCGGCCAGCTCCGACGGGGCCTGGACCCAAGCCAGTAGGGAAGACCCAGTGATCGCTTCGTTGCTCGCCGCCGCCGCCGTTTCCATCGCTCCCGCGCCGACCACCTCGGCTCAACCCGCCATGACCCAGATCCGGGACACTACGCCTCGGGTCGCCGAAGCGATCCTCAGCTGCATGGTCAAGCGCGATGGCGGCCTGACCGCCTGCTCGGTGCAGAGCGAGACCCCGGCCGAACTGGGCGTCGGTCAAGCCGCCCTGTCGATGGCCTCGCAGTTCCAGGTCGAGCTGATGGGCCCCGACGGCAAGAGCCGTGCTGGCTCATTCATTGAAGTCCCGGTCCGCATCCGTATTCGCTAGACTGGCCTACCAGGGCTCGCCGGGCGGCGGGTCGTCGCCGCGCGGCGGCGGGGCGTAGCGATCGTCCTCGCGGTCATCGCGCCAACGACGCTGCTCCAGCCGCTCCTGCTCCAGCGCGGCCCGTTCGCGGCGGTCGTCCTCGGCCATGCGCTCACGTTCCCAGCGGGCGCGTTGCGCCTCCCGGGCGTCATCGCGCGCCCAGCGCTCGCGCTCCCACCGATCATCACGACGGTCAGGCTCCGTCTGGGGGAGACCAACCTCCTCGTCGTCGCGCTCGACGGGGATGACCCGGGGAGGCGCGGGCCCCATCACCGGCCTCGGCGGCGGCGAATCTGCAGCGGGGGCGAAGGTGTCGGTCAACGCCTGCCGGCCCTTGGTCATGGCCAGGGCGGCGTCGGAAAGGCCAACATCCAGGAGGCCGGTCCGCGCGACCGCCGCTTTCGGCGGTTGGACCAAATGGATACTGATCCCGTCCGCTCCCGCCGCCGCCTCCGTGGGCGGCTCCGGTCGCGTCAGGGCTGGCCACGCCAGGGCGGCGATGGCGGCGGCCGTCATGGTCCCGGCCACGGCGACGCAGGCGACCAGGGTCGCGCGTTTCTTTGACTGTTCCACAAGGGCGCTCCGGAGGAAGGCCCCTCGATGGACTTCAAACGATCGCCTGCCGAGCGAGTTCCGCCCGTGGCCGGATCAACGCGACGCCAAACGGGGCTCGGTCTGGTTTCCGCGCCTCCAGTGGTCGGGATCAGGCGCGAGCCTTAGGCCGCCGCCACGTCGCCCGTGGTGCGACGCATGCGCCAGAAGCGGATGGTGCGCAGGGCCGCATCGCGGGGCAGGGCGGCGTAGAGCTCGCCATAGGCCTTGGCCTTGTCCATGGCGTTGTCGTTGGGATCAAGGATCAGCAGGGCGAAGGTGAGGAACAGGGCGCGATCAAAATCGGCCGCCTTGCAGACCACCGCCAGGCCGTCGAGCTCGCGGCGCTCGATGATCTTGCGCGCGGTGTGGAAGTCGATGTCGGCCATCTCGGCGAGGGCGACCAGAAACAAGGTGGTCTTCTTGGCCCGCAGCATGCCGGCCAAGACCGGCGGCGTGACGCCGCCGCGAGCCTTCATCGCGCTGATCTCCTCGACCGCCGCAGCATAGTCGGGCGGCAGGGCGCCGTCACGTTCGGCCACGCGGTTGCGGCCGGCTTTCAGGGCCGCGTCGAGGGCGATCGGATCGACATTGGCGTTGCGCTCCATGATCCGGTCGCGCAGGCGCGCCTCCGCCACGAAATACATCTCGTTGAGCAGGTCGATGGGCAGGGCCTGGCGATCGATCACCGCCTCGTGCAACTCGGGATTGGCGGTCGCGCGGTCGATGGCCGTCTCGTGGGCTTTGCGCGACAGCACCGCGCCTTCATTGCGCAGAAGCACGCTCAAAGTGGTGTCGTCGCCGCGCGCCACGATGGCGTCCGAGACGACCATGGGCACGGCGAGGCGCTGGGAGATGGCGCGCAGATGGTCCTGGCCCTGGGTGCGGGCCACGTGCAGCAGATCGGCCTCGGTAAGCTGCGGGGCGCCTTGCAGGATCGGGCGGGCGACGGCGATGGTGTCGCTGACCAGGGCCCGGGTCAGGGTCGGCGGCGCTTTCGCCACCGTGCCGAGCCGCTCGGCCAGCTCAATCTTGACGGCCTCTTCCATCTCGCCGGCCAACTGGCCCATGACGTCGTCGAACAGGCCCATCTCCACATCGTCGTGGCTCTCGCTGGCGAAGAACAGGTCGGTGACCCCACGCAGCAGGTCGCGGCGGCGCTCGCTGGACGGCTCGTCGGCCAGGGCGATGAGGTCGTGCAGACGCGACTGGATCACTGGAATTTCCGGGTCTTGCGGCTGTCGCCGTTGTCATCTTCGTCGTCGCCATTCACGCCGGCCGCCAGCCAATCGGCCGAGCCATGGCGGGGCGCGGCGTCTCTGGCTTCGGGCGTCGGTTCGCTGGCGGTGATCAGCACGCGGCTGTCAGGGCCCAGGGGCGGGATGGCGTCGGGCGTCAGGCCGTATTCACGGCCCACGGAGTAGAAGCGCGCACCTGTTCCGGCCGTGTTCACGGCGGCGACCTGCCGGGCGGCTGGCGGCGGCGGCGACGCGGGCGGGGTCGGCGGGGCGTAGAGGCTGGTCGGCAGCGGCGCGGCCGGTGGTGTGAAGGCTGCCGGCCTTGGCGTGGCCGGGGCGCGAGCGGGCTGGTAATTGGTCGATGCGGCGACCGGCGCCGGTGTGGCTGACGTCGAGACGAAGGCGGCCGCCTGACGCTTGTTGGCCCAACCCAGCATGGGTCCGTCATAGCGCGCGGTCGCCGCGGCGGCGGTCACGGCGACGGCGGCGGTGGTCTGGCGGGGGCTGCTGGGACCATAGCGGCTCTCGCGCGCGCCTTCGGCGTACGCCGGGGCGGCGACGCTGATCAGCACGGGCAGGAGGACAACAAGGCGCATGAACCGGTCCGGAAACGAGCAGGGTCCCCTTGATCCATAAGCATCCCGACTTAATCCGGGCCTAACGGCGACGCGAATTCGCGCGCCGTGACCCTGGGCCGCGCCAGGCTCGGGTCAGCGACCCCACCACCAGGCCAGCAGGCGGCGTTCCACCAGCGCCATCACGCCGTGCAGCGCCACGCCGAGCACAGCCAGCACGGCCAGGGCGGCGAACATACGCGCGGTCTGCAGGCGGTAGGACGCCTCTAGCAACCGCCAGGCCAGGCCCTGGACGCCGCCGGAGCCTGCGACAAACTCGGCGACCACGGCTCCGACAACAGCCAGGCCGGCAGCCACCTTGTGGCCCTCCAGCAAGGCCGGGACCGCCGAGGGCAGGCGCAACCGCCACAGACGCTGGACGGGTCCCGCGCCATAGAGGTCGAATAACCTGGCCAGATCTGGATCTACGGACTTGAGGCCGGTCAGGGCGCCCGAGAAGATCGGGAAGAAAGCGGCCACGGCGGCCAGGGCTGTGACCGCGCGCTGCGGATGGTCTATCCCAGCCCAGATGGTCATCAAAGGTCCAAGGGCCAGGAGCGGCGTGACCTGCAGTATGACGGCCACGGGCCGTATAGCGTCCTCCAGCACGGGATTGAGACTGACCAGCAGGGCCAGGCCGCAGGCGAGCAGGCTGGCCAGGGCCAGGCCGATCAGGGCGGTCGACAAGGTCCCCCAGGCGCTGGACAGCAGCAGCGGCCAACCCTGGGCCAGGGCGGCGCCGATCGCCGAGGGCGCGGGCAGGAGGTAGACCGGCACGTTGAGGACGCGACAGCTTAGCTCCCAGGCGGCCAGGAGAAGGATGATCAGGGCAAGGGGGGCGAGGAGCTTCATTACCAAGTCCGCCTCCCGTGGGGGAGGTGTCGGCGAAGCCGACGGAGGGGGGAGTCGGTCGAGGCGGGTCTGCTCCCCCCACCGGCGCTTTCGCGCCGCCCCCCCCACAGGGGCAGGGCCTGTTGAGCGGCGGTCATGCCGCCGCCTCGACACCGCGCGCCAGCAAGCCTGACACCGCCTCCGCCGTCTCGCGGAACGCTGCTGTCGTCCGAAAGCCGGGCGGCCGGACGACAGGCCCCTCGACCGCCACCTCGCCCGCGATGCGGCCCGGACCGGGGCTCATCACGACGACCCGCCGGGCCATATAGACGGCCTCCTCCACATTGTGAGTGACGAAGACCACAGCGGGCGCCAGGGCCTCGACCAGGTCCAGAACATCATCAGCCAAGGCCCGCCGGGTGATCTCGTCGAGGGCCGCGAAAGGTTCGTCCAGCAGCAGCAAGCGCGGGCTGGTGACCAGGGCGCGCGCCAGGGCGGCGCGCATGGCCATGCCGCCCGACAGCTGGGCGGGGCGGGCGGTCTCGGCGTCCTTGAGGCCCACCCTGGCCAGGGCCGCGACAGCCTGCTCCCGAGCCTGCCGCCTTGGCGTTCCAGCCAGTTCGAGCGGCAGGGCGACATTGGCCGCCGTGCTCATCCACGGGGCCAGGGTCGGGGCCTGGAACACCACCGAGGTCTCGCCCCGACCGGCGGCGCGGGTCACCGTACCCCGCGTCGGCGACTCCAGCCCCGCCAGCAGACGCAGCGCCGTGGACTTTCCGCAACCCGACGGGCCGACGAGGGCGACGATTTCTCCGGCGTTCAGGGTCAGGTCTATGGGACCCAGGGCGCGCCCGCGACCGGGGTAATCCACCTCGACCTGTTGCAGGGCCGCGATCACTTCGGCAGGTAGTCCAGCGAATAGGCCCGCTTGTAGTCCATGCCCTTAGGATAGACGCCCTGGCCAGAGGTTGCCGCGAAGAACGCCGCCCAGCGCGCGTCGGTCATAGCGCCCACGCCGGTGCGGGGCACCACGCTGTAGGACCGCATCTTGTCGCGCGCCTGGTCGAGGACGTCCTGGGTCATTTCCGGATTGTCCTTGAGGATCAGGGCGTCGCCCGGCTTGGCGTCGCCATAGACGTAAGACGTCCAGCCCGCAGCCGTGGCCTCGACGAAGGCTTTCACCGCCGCGGGGTTCTTGGCGATCAGGGCGTCGGGGACGAGCGCCATCGAGGCGTATGAGGGGTAACCGTCGTCGGCCAGCAGGAATACCGCCGGCTTCAGCTTGCCCTCCCTCTCGATGAGGTAGGGCTCGGAGGTGACATAGCCCTGCTGGATCACCCGCTTGTCGGCCAGGAACGGCGCGGCCGAATAGTTGTAGCTGTGGACCTGGTCGTCGGTGAAGCCGTGCTTGGCCTTCAGCCACACCCAAAAGGCGGTCTTGGAGGCGTCCGACAGCAGGATCGGCCGGCCCTTCATGTCGGCGATGCTGTTCACGCCCTGGCCGGGGTGGGCGATCAGGACCTGGGGATCCTTGTCCATGAAGGCGGCGACCGCTTTGACCGGCACGTTCTGCTGGGCCAGGTTCAGCACGATGAAGCTGTTGGAGCCGACGCCCACGTCCACCGCCCCGGCGGCCAGAAGCTGCGGCACGTTCACGCCGGGACCTCCTTGGATCAGGGTCACGTCTAGCCCGCGCTTGGCGTATTCGCCGGTGGCCAGGGCTTGGTAATAGCCGCCGAGTTCAGCCTCAGCCTTCCAGTCAGTGGCCAGCTTCAAGGCCGTGCGGCCGGGAGTCTCCACAGCCTGCTTGGCGGGCGAACAGGCGGCCAAAACGGCGCAGAGGGCCAGGGCGGCCAGGCGCAGGGTGTTCATGCTCTTCTCCCCGAATAGCGGGGGGAGGTTAGTGGGGGAGGCGGTGAGAGGGAAGCCTAGTTCCTTCCCCTCTGGGGGAGGCGGCCGAAGGCTGGTGGGGAAAGCTTTGGGATCGTCGATCCGAGTCCGGCTAACTGCCGATCACGCCCCCTCCGTCGGCTGCGCCGACACCTGCCCCACAGGGGGAAGAATGCCTACTTCCGCGCCAGCCACCGACTGACCTTGGCGTACAGCACCTCGCGCTGCACGGGCTTGGCCACGTGGTCGACCATGCCGGCGGCATAGCAGCGCTCGACCTGCTGGGGCAGGGCGTCGGCGCTCATGGCGATGATCGGGATCTTCCCGGCCTCTCCGTCGAGGGCGCGGATGGCCCGGGTGGCGGCCAGGCCGTCCATCTCTGGCATGTGGATGTCCATCAGGATGATGTCGTAGCCGCCGCGCGCGGCCATGGCCACGGCTTGCTGGCCATTGTCGGCGGTCTCGACCCGGCAGCCGACCAGGGCTAGCAGCGCCGCGCCGATCTCGCGGTTCATCGGGTGGTCATCGACGAGCAGGATGCGCGCCGCGCCGGGTTCGGCTGCTGGCTGTGCCTCTGGGAGGTCATAGGCTTCGACCTGCGGCGCGCCGAGCTCCAGCCAGAAGGCCGAGCCGTGACCCAGGGCCGTATCGACGCCGATCCTGCCGCCCATTAACTCGACCAGGGCCTTGCTGATCGCCAGGCCAAGGCCGGCGCCTGCGTAGGCGCGACTGGCCGAGCCGTCCACTTGGCTGAAGCGCTGGAACAGACGCCCTTGCTGCTCGATGGCGATGCCAACACCGGTGTCGACGATCTCGAACCGCAGCCTATCCTCGATCTCGCCCGGCTCAATCGCCAGGCGGGCCCGGATCCGGCCGACCTCGGTGAACTTCACCGCGTTGTTTAGCAGGTTCAGCAGCACCTGACGCAGGCGCAGGCCGTCCAGGTCATGCAGGCCGCCGACCTGGTCGACCACCTCGACCTCGATGGTCAGGCCCTTGTTCTCGGCCTCGGGCCGGATAATGCCGACCGCGTCGTGCAGCACGGCCGCCGCCGAGGTGGGCTGGAACAGCAGCTCCACCTGGCCGGCCTCGACCCGCGAGAAGTCGAGGATGTCGTTGACCACGGTCAGCAGGGCCTTGCCGGCGGTGTCGATCAGACCCAGTTGGCGGCGCGCGTCGGCCGGCAGGTCCGTGCGCTCGACCAGGAGTTGGGAGAAGCCGAGCACGCTGTTGAGCGGCGTGCGGATTTCGTGGCTCATCGTGGCCAGGAATTCGGTCTTGGCCTCGTTGGCGGACAGGGCGCGGGCGCGGGCGGCGCGGGTCAATTGTTCGCGACGGACCAGCAGACGGCGCAGGCGCTCTTGCTGGGCCAGGGCCAGGCCGGTGGCGAGGCTGGTGACGAACAGCACACCGACGAACACTTGGACAAATCGGTTCTGATGAGCGTGGGACCAGCCCGTGGAGATCTGCTGGGTCCACAGGCCGTTCACGGTGAGCGGAATGGCGACGCAGGCGACGATCAGCGAAGCCTGGGCCGCGCCGCGCGGACCCAGGCGGAAAGCGGTCAGCACGGCGGCCGGGAACAGCAGGAACGGGGCGGGCAAGCCCTTGGCGTAGAAAACTGCGCCGCTAAGCCCTGCCATCAGCACGGCCAGCCCCAGCTGTTCCGGCGGCGCCCGTTGAAAGGTGCGGCGATGCTCGGCGTCGATCAGCACCAGCACGCCGGGCAGCACGATGGCCATGCCCAGCACGCCGCACACGAACCAGGCGCCCATCACCGGCAGGAACGGCTGTCGATAGAAGATCAACAGCAGCGTCGCGCAGACCGCTGACATCAGCAAGGCCACCGGAGCGGTCAGGGTGGTCAGCAGGGCCAGCTGTCGCATGGTGCGCACGCGCGGCGGACCGCCGAAGAACCGGCGGATCACCACCCACGCCAAGACGGCTTCGCCGAGGTCGACCACGGTATAGATGACGGCGCGGCCAACACTGTCGCCGACCAACAGGTCGATGACCAGATGGGCCACCAGCGCGATCGCGGCGAGGATGAGCCTGCGGGGGCGGCTGAGAACCAGAAACCCCGCCGTCAGCAGAGCGTTCGACGGCCACAGCGCGGCGATGCCCAAGGCGTCGCGGGTCAGGAAGTCGCTGAAGGCCTGGCTGGCCACCAGCGACACCGCCAGTAGCGCCAGGAGCGAGTCCTGCCGTCGTTGCTCCTGATGGGCGGCGCTAGCCTGCATCTTGATCCCGTTCCCCCGGCGGAAGGAATACGATGAACGACCGCCTTGAGTTTCTTCGATATTCCGGATGTGACGCTTTGTCGCATCCTTAGGCCGAGCGCGATCCCGTCGAGGTTGTGGTCATTCAGCGGGGTTTGTTGGCCGCGCGCCAGGCGTCGATCCGCGCCATCAAGGGCGTGGCGGTGACGCCGTGCACCAGGATCGAACACAACACCACGAAGCCGGTGATTGCCCATAGGCGATCCCACCGCTGGAAGTGCCCGTGATTGAGACCATAGGCCAGGTAGTAGAGCGAACCAATCCCTCGAATACCAAAGAACGCCACGAGGGCCCGTTCGCGGAGGGAGTGGGGCGAGCCGATCAAGCCGATCCATCCGGCCAGGGGCCGAATGACGAACACCAGGGCCAGACCAAAGGCGATCTCTTTCCAGGTCAGGGAGTCCAGCAGACCGCCGGCCACCGCCCCACCGAGCAGCACCAGGACCAACATCATCAGCAGGCGCTCCACCTGTTCGGCGAAGTCGTGCATGGCTTCGTGGAAGACGTGGTCGCGCTCGGTTTCGCGCAGGGCCAGGCCAGCGACGAACACCGCCAGGAAGCCGTAGCCGTGCGCCGCCTCGGTGACGCCGTAGGCCACCAGGGTCGCGCCGAGGGCCACGAGACCGTCGCCCGTACCCGACATCCGGGCGTGCGGCGCCTTGAAGGTGGCCCAGCCCAGCAGCTTGCCGACGCCCCAGCCGACGCTTACGCCCGCCGCCACCCGCCACAGGACGTCGATGGTCAGCCAATGGGTCAGCAGACCCTGACTGGCCGCGCCGCCCGCCAGGGCGATGGCGACGGCGAGATGGACAAAGGGAAAGGCGAAGCCGTCGTTGAGTCCGGCCTCGGCGGTGAGAGAAAACCGCGCCTCGCCCCGGTCGCCGGCCATCGGCGGTCCGACCTGAACATCCGAGGCCAGCACCGGATCGGTCGGCGCCAGGGCCGCGCCTAGCAGCAGGGCCGAGGCCAAGCCCAAACCCAGGCCGTGCATGCCCATCAGGGTCACGCCCAGGATACTGAGCGGCATGGTGATGGCGATCAGCCGCCAGGCAGAAGCCCAGCGCTTCAAGCCGATCCGCCGGTCGATCTTCAGGCCCGCGCCCATCAGCGAGACGATGACCACGATCTCGGTCATGCGTTCGGTCAGGGTGGAAAAGCGCAATGGATCGGAGCGGAACGGCACGACGCCGCCGTGGAACACCGCGACCCCGATCAGGACACAAAGAATGGCCAGCGACAGCGGCAGGCGGCTGAGCGCCATCGGCAGCCAGGCGACCAGCAGCACCACAACGCCCAGGCCCAGCAGGAATAACAGATAAGGATCGAACATCCCGTCCCTAACGCATGGAAGCTCGCGACGACCCTGTCTAACCGCAGAACAAATTGTCCAGCTTGTGCGTTAGGGCGCCAAGGGAGCGCCCATGGACAAGCTTTTCGCCAAATTCGCCAACGCCACCGCCAAGATCACCGGCAGCCCGCCGGCCTTTCTGATCTGCGTGCTGATGGTGCTGGTCTGGGCCGCCAGCGGACCGCTTTTCAAGTTTTCCGAGACTTGGCAGCTGGTGATCAACACCGGCACGACCATCATCACCTTCCTGATGGTGTTCCTGATCCAGAACACCCAGAACCGCGACGGAGCTGCCGTTCAGACCAAGCTTGACGAACTGATCCTGACCTCAGCCGCAGAGAACAAGTTCATGGGCATCGAGAAGCTGACCGACAAGGAGCTGGAGGCCATGCACGCCCGCTGCACCGAGCATGCGGAGATGGCCCAGTTGCGCTTGGACAAGATTGGCGAAGAACGTGAGAAGCGGACCAAGTCCAAGGCCTCGCCGCGTATCAAGCGCAGTCCGGCCAAGCGCCCGCCGGCCAAGGACGCGCCAGCGCGCCGGGTGAAGACCTCTTAAACAACGCTCATTTTGGCGAATGCCGAGAGGCTACTTCTTCTCCAGCAGCAGCGTGCCCTGCTTCTTGACCTGACCGGTGATCTTGCTGGCGATCATGCCCAGCAGGCCGGGCAGGACGATGTCCATCCGCACCGATTGCTCCATCACGAACAGCGCGCCCGAGATGGTCTGACCCATGGCCAGGGCCGAGAAGTTCAGGGTGTCGCCGTCCCAGGTCTTCCGAACGTCCCTCAGCGCGCCGCCCGCCTGGCCGATCAACTGTCCAAACCCCTCCTCGATGCGGCGACGCGCCTCGGCGGCGCCGAGCTGATGTGGAATGGTGATGGTGATCGGCTTGCTCATTCGTCGGGCTCTCGTTCGGCAGGGCTAACGCCCGGAAGCGACATATGGGTGCGAAAACCGTCGTCGGCCACGTCCGGATCTGACGCAGCGGGCGGCGATGGTCACGGTGTCCACGGAGAACGCCATGACCGACATCCCCATGCCCAGCCTTTTCCAGCCCCAGACCCGTCCGGTAAACTTCACTCGCCCGGGCCGTCCCGGCGGCGTCGTGGGCGCGCTGAACTATGCCGGCGTGCTGTTGGTGTGGGTCGTGCTGTTCGTATGGGATCCCCGGTTGGCCATGCAGGTGCTTCGCGAGCGCCGCGCCGACTCGCCGATCCCGCGCCGGATCGGTTGAAGAGTCTCGCCAAACTGGCTTATCGATGAGCCATGCAGCGCACCGTCTCGATCGTCCCTGTCAGCCACCGCCTGAAGGCGCCGTTCCGCATTTCGCGCGGGGTCAAGACCGCCGCCGAGACGGTGGTGGTCGAGGTCGTCGAAGGGGATCTGATCGGGCGCGGCGAGTGCGTTCCCTATGCCCGCTACGACGAAACGGTCGAGAGCGTCATCGCCGAACTGCAGCCACCCGTCCAGGCCCTGCGGGATGGCGCCGCGCCGCATGAGGCCCTCGCGCTGCTGACGCCCGGCGCGGCCCGCAACGCCCTGGACTGCGCGCTCTGGGACTTGCGAGCCAAACGCGAGGGGCTGAGCGTCGAGGCCTTGACCGCTCTGCGTGTGCCCGACCGCCTGATCACCGCCGTGACCATCAGTCTGGACACCGTCGAGGCCATGGGCGCGGCCGCCCTGGTGGTGGCAAGCGCGCCGCTGATCAAGGTCAAGCTGTCGGCCGACGAGCCGGCCGCGCGGCTGCTGGCCGTGGCGCGGGCCGCCCCGCACGCCCGCCTGATCGTCGACCCCAATGAAGGCTGGGATTTCGCCACGCTCGACGGGCTCAAACCCATCCTGTCGGACCTGAATATCGCCCTGGTCGAGCAACCGCTTCCGGCCGGGGAAGACATGGCGTTGGAGGGCTATGATCCGCCCTATCCGATCTGCGCCGACGAGTCGGTGCATACCGCCGAGGACTTGGCGGCTCTGAAGGGTCGCTATGGCGCCGTGAACCTCAAGCTCGACAAGGCTGGCGGACTGACCGAGGGGCTGCTGATGCTGGAGGAGGCCCGCAACCACGGCTTCACCCTGATGGTTGGCTGCATGGTGGCCTCGTCCCTGGCGATCGCGCCGGCGCTGCATCTGGCGGGGTCCTGCGCCTTCGCGGATCTCGATGGACCCTGGTGGCTGGCGGAGGATTATCCCGGCGGCGCGCGAGTGGCCGACGGGTGGTTGACGCGACCGGCGGAAGGCTTCTGGGGCGACGGCGTGACAGCGGCGGGGCTGTGGCTTTGACCCTCAGCCCGCTCCCCTCCGGGAGAGGGAGGGGTCCAAGCGAAGCTTGGGAGGGTGAGGGGTTTAGACGTCCGCGCTGGGATCGCCGACCTGTCGCAGGTGGATGCGATCGAGGTCTACGACTGCTTCACCGCCACGCAATACATGGCCATCGACCACCTCGGCTTGACCGCGCCGGGCGAGAGCTGGAAGGCGATCGAGGACGGCTCCATAACCATGCGCGGCCGCCTGCCGATCAACCCGTCGGGCGGCGGCTCGACCACGACAACGGTGAGCCTGTTGGTGGGGGTGTAGATTTTCCCCTCAGAGGGGGAAGGATCTTCCTTGAGCCGCCAGACGTAGCTACCATCAATTTGAAAGTTCAATCGTGCCTCTGCTCACCCTCTTCCTGATCAACGCCGCCGTCTCCGCCGCCGCTTTCCTCGGCCTGTGGCTGATTGGCCTGCGGCTCAAGGACGTCAGTTTCGTCGACGCCTGGTGGGGCGTGGGCATGGCGCTGATCGCCTGGAGCACGCTGGCCCAGGTCGGCGTGACGCCGCACGGGGCGCTCCTGACCGGCCTGTGCACCCTGTGGGCCGTGCGCCTGGGTGGCTATCTACTGTGGCGCTGGCGTAAGCAGGGACCAGACCGCCGCTACGTGACCATGATGCACCATGCCGAGACCGTGCGGGGCTGGAGCTTCGCCAAGGCCTCGCTGCTGATCGTGTTTTCGCTGCAATATCTGCTGCAGTTCGTCGTGGCCCTTCCGGTGCAACTGGGTCAACTCAGCCCTTCGCCGCTCGGCCCCCTGGCCATCGCCGGCGCGGTGCTGGCGGTGGTGGGCATCGGCTTCGAGAGCCTGGGCGACTGGCAGTTGCTGCGCTTCAAGGGCGACCCGGCCAACGCGGGCAAGGTGCTGGACACCGGCCTGTGGCGCTACACCCGACACCCCAACTATTTCGGCGACGCCTGCGTCTGGTGGGGCCTCTACCTCGTCGCCGCCGAAACGGGGCTGGGGGCGTGGTCGCTGCCGGGCCCGATCCTGATCACCGTGCTGCTGACCCGGTGGAGCGGCGTGCCGACCGTCGAGGGGCGCATGCGCCGCAAGCGGCCGGACTACGAGGTCTATGTGGCGCGGACGTCTGGCTTCGTGCCGTGGTTTCCGAAGAGGGGGTCACGCTAAAACCCTCTCCCAAAGGGAGAGGGAGGGGCCTAAGCGAAGCTTGGGAGCGTGAGGGGTTTAGATGCCGGACGGCGTGCCGGCAGGGCTTCGGTCAGAATACGGAGAAGGGCGTAACCCCTCACCCTCCCATCGCTGCGCGACTGGCCCGTGCCTCTCCCTTTGGGAGAGTGTTTAGGCTAGCGCGCCCCGCCCAGACCGCGTGCGTGCCGCTGCTGATCTTGTGCGGCAAGGCGATGCGGCACGCGGGCGTCATCGTCTTGGCGTCGACGATCAGGCACTCCGAAGCCCCCCGATTCTCGTCGATGATGAAGCTGACCAGATAGCCGTCATCCTCGCTCGTCGCCCCGACGCGCGGCGCGAACGGGGCCTCGCTGGCGTAGCGGCCGGGGCCCAGCGCCAGTGACCAGCTCTCGCCCGTCTCGAGGTCGTGCTTGACGAAGCCGTTGAACAGGAACCAGCCCGGCTTGGCGGTCGTGGAATAGGCGTAGCGATAGGGCCGGCCGGCATAGGCCTGATTAAACATCCCAAACTCCAGGATCCGCTCGTCCAGGTGACCTTCGGTGGTCTCGCCGGTGGCCAGGTTGAAGCGCCAGCGGTGCAGCTTGGGTCGGAAGCTGTGCTCGTCGAGATAGGCCATCAGGTGGCCATGACCCTCTGGCGCGTCCTCCAGCGGGCGCGGTGTCGGGTTCTCCTGGAAATAGCCGTCGAGCACGATCTCGTCGCCGTCCTCATAGGCGTTCAGCCAGTGCAGCACATAGGTCGGGGCTGCCTCGAACCAGCGAACCGCGCCGCCGTGACGGGGTACGATGCCGAACCGTGACGGCAGGCCCTTGTGCAGGCGCACCGCGTGGATGTCGCGCTCCAGCAGATTGGCGTCCCAGAACACCGGCAGGTCGTTGAGGATCGAATAGTTCGCCGTAAACGCCATGTCGTGCGGCAGGCGCGGACCGGGCAGGTCAATGGGCTGGTAGACGGTGCGCTTGCCGTTTGCGTCGACCACCCCGTAATGCATGTAGGGCGGGTACTTGGAATAGTTGAAGAACAATAGCTCGCCTGTCGCCTCGTCGACCTTGGCATGGGCCGAGACGCCGTCCAGCGGGGCCCAGCCGGCGACGCCCAGATTCTCCAGGGTCAGGGGGTCCAGGCGATAGGCCTCGCCGCACTGGTAGAAGGTGGCGATGGCCTCGCCCCCGTGCACGACGATGTCGGTGCTGGCGGTGTCCTTCAGGCCGCCGTGGGCGCCAAAACCAGGGCGCTTCGACGTGCCAGGTCCATCGGCCAGCCCGCCCCAGAGACTCTCGCCGGCTTCCTGCTCGGCCTCGAAGCCGCGGGTGCGGATGAAGCGGTTGCGATAGCGTGCCTGGCCGTTCTGGAACTCGATCTGGTGAACCATGCCGTCGCCGTCGAACGGGTGATAACGGCCCAGCGGCTGGTGCACGGGGTTTTCGGTGTTGCGCAGGTAGACGCCGTCCAGGTCGGTCGGGATCGCGCCCTCCAGAACCTCCAGCTCGACCGCATCGACCTCCTCGTGCAGCGGCGTCCAGGCGCCGGTCATGTAGGGGTGGTTGGTTTGCTGCAGCGACGTGCGCACCGGGGGCTGGCGGTCGACTTTCATGGTGGGTTCCTGGCCTCCGAGCGTCGTGTCGCGCCTTGGTTGCAGCCTATAAAGGTCAGTCTTGCTGTGCAAGCGACGGAAAGCGCACAAGAGATGACCGACGCCGTTCTTTCTCCACGCAAAGTGGTTTAGCGGGTACACGCTGTTCATCGTGTGAGAGTGATATGCCGGTCGATACGCCACCCGCCGTCGAGCAAGTCGTCGTCACGGCGGCCCGCCTGCCGCCATCCGCCGCCGACGCCGCGTTCTCAATCGTTCACCTCGGCGAAGCCGATCTGGCCAAGAGCCAGCGGGTCGATGAGGCGGTCAGCCATACACCAGGCGTCTCGCTGTTCCGGCGCACATCCAGCCTGTCGGCCAATCCGACCACTCAGGGCGTCAGCCTGCGGGCCATCGCGCCGTCGGGCGCGGGGCGGACCCTGGTCACCCTGGACGGCGTGCCGCTGAATGACCCGTTCGGTGGCTGGGTAATCTGGTCGCAGCTGGCGCCGGAGTCGCTGGCCGGGATCGACATCGTGCGCGGGGCCGGGGCGGGACCTTACGGAGCCGGCGCCTTGACCGGCGTCATCGCGCTGCGCGAACGCGACAGCGGGATCGCCGGCGACGTCTCGGTGGGAAACCTGGGCAGCCAGCGCGCCTCGGCGGCGGCGGTCTCGACCCTGGGGCGGTTCGAATTCTTTGGCGGGGCTTCCTATGACAAGTCGGACGGCTACGTCCCGGTGCGCGGCAAGGCCCAGGGGGCAGCCGACACACGCACCGACCTGGAGGCCAAGAGCATCGCCGGCCGTGTCGACATGGCCACCGCCCTTGGCATTCTGTCGCTGCGCGGCGGTTTCTTCGAGGAGGATCGCGGGGCGGGCCTGGCGGGCGCGCGGGCCAACGCCTCGGGCAATGTGCTCAGCGCCACCCTGGCCAAGGCTCCGCGCGGCCAAGCCCTGGGCTGGCGGCTGCAGGCCTGGCGGCGCACCAGCGACCTGTTCAACACCTCGGTCGCCGTGGCGGCCAATCGGGCGACCACCACGCCGGCCAACAGCCAGGATAAGACCCCGGCCACCGGCTGGGGCCTGAACGGCGCGCTGCGTCGCAAGGTCGGCGGACTGGAATGGGAGCTCGGCGCCGACGGACGCCTGAACGACGGCGAGGAGCGCGAGCGCTATAGCTTCTCCAACGGCGCCTATACCCGCAATCGCGTGACCGGTGGCAAGACCTCGGTGGTCGGGACCTATGGCGACGGCTCGTGGTCGAGCGGTCCCTGGCTGGTGGCGGGCGGGCTGCGGCTGGACCATTGGGAGACCACCGACGGCTTCCGGATCGAGCGCAACAGCCTGACCGACGCCGTGCTGCTCGACCAGCATCCCGCCGACCGCGATGGCGAGGTGGTCAGCGGTCGCCTGGGCGTGACGCGCCAGATCGGCGACGAGACCGTGGCCCGCCTGGCGGCCTACACGGGCTTTCGGCCCGCTAATCTCAACGAGCTCTACCGTCCATTCCGGGTGGCCAACGACGTGACCGAGGCCAATGCCGGCCTGAAGCCCGAGCGACTGATGGGGCTGGAAACCGGCCTGTCTCGCAAGGGCGGCCAGGGGCTGATCGAGGCCACGGTGTTCTGGAACCGGGTCGACGATCCGATCGTCAATGTCACCCTCGGCGTCGGGCCGGGGACCTTCCCGGTCGGTGGCTTCATTCCGGGCGGCGGGACGCTACGCCAGCGCCAGAACGCCGGGACCATCGACGCCTATGGCCTGGAGGCTAGGGCCGAGCGCACGGTCGGCTCCGTGACCCTGACCTCGGCCCTGTCGGTCACGGACGCCCGCCTCGACGGCGGCTCTGACGCTCCGCAACTGACCGGCAAGCGTCCGGCCCAGGCTCCGATCTGGAGCGCCACGGCCGGTCTGTCGGCGGTCCTGACCGACAAGCTGACCTTGGCCAGCGACCTGACCTACGAAGGCAAGCGGTTCGAGGATGACCTCAACAGTCGGGTGCTCGATCCGGCCTACCGGCTGGACGCCCGCCTGGAATGGCGCGTGCGGCCGTTGGTGACAGCCTATGTGTCGGGCGACAACCTGTTGGACGCCAACATCCAGACCTCACGAACGGCGGGCGGCGTGGCGGGCTTCGCCGCCCCGCGCATGGTGCGCTTGGGGCTGAGGGTGGCGCTGTAGGCTGCTGAAAGGGACAGGCACATGTGCCTGTCCCCAGCCGCGAATGCATCACCGCACCGGCTTGCCGTGGAACACCACCTTCGCCCCCTTCACCACCGCCTTGCCCAGTTCCGCCGCGTCCCAGTTCGCTAGGCGCACGCAGCCGTGCGAGGCGCGCTTGTTGACCAGCCTGGGATCGGGCGTGCCGTGGATGCCGTAGGTGTCCTTGGTCAGGTCGATCCAGGTTGAGCCCACCGGATTGTTCGGGCCTGCCTTGATGGTCAGCTTGCCCTTAACCTTGCCGAAGGTCAGGCGCGAGGGGTCGTAGGTGTAGGTCGGTCGCGGGGCGACGGTGTTGACCGCCCATTCGCCCACCGGGGCCGGACGCTCGGTGCTGCCGACCGTGGCCGGATAGACCGCCAGCAGCTTGTCGCCGTCGGCATAGGCCTTGAGAACGCCCCTGGCGTTGTCGATCTCGATGCGGGTGACCTTGCCGTCCAGGCCTTCGGCGCCAACCGCCGCGACGATGATCGTGGTCCCGGCCTTGCTGAAGTCGACGCCGGGGTTCAGGGCCTGCAGCAGCGGCTCGTCCATGTGGAACTTCTCGGCCAGGGCTTCGAGCGGCGTGCCGTAGGACAGGGCCGGCAGCTTGGCCATCGCCTCGTAGTCGTCCTTGGGAATGTCGGGCTGGAACGGGCCGGCGGCGTCCTCGGCGGTGATGACGTAGTCGGTGACGGCCGGGCCGGCGTCGGCGACCAGGGCGTCCCAGACGGCGGGAGTCAGCTTGCCGTCGACGGTCAAGCGGTGGGCCTCCTGGAAGGCGCTGATGGCGTTGGTCAGGTTCGAGCCTTCCTGGCCGTCGATGACGCCGGGCGAGAAGTGGGCGCGGTCGAGCAGCACTTGGGCGCGGGTCAGATAGGCCTTCTTGGCCTCGGGCGTGGTCACCGCGGTGTCAAAGACGGCGCCGTTCACGGCCTGGGCCATCGGCGACGGCGCGGCCGGAGCTGGCGCGGCTGCGGCGGGAACGACAGGGAGGGGCGCGGGCGTCTGCGGGGCGGCGGCTGCGGGCTTGCGCGAGGCCGGCGGATTGGTCTGCGCCGCAGGGTCAGAACAGGCGGCGGTGGCCACCATGCAGCCAAACAGCAGAACGACGGGACGCAGGATCGAGGGCATGAAATAACTCCGAGGGAACGCCTAGCCACTCTGAAGCCTTCAGCCATGGCTAAGTTCCAAAGTGGCGGGGGAGCCCCTATTGAAGATCCTGCGTCGGCTGATCTGGGTGTTCGGAGCGCTGGCCGTGCTCGTCGCGGCGTTCTTCGCTTGGGTGAACTGGCCCAACAGGCCCGCGCCTTCCGTGCCGCCGCCGTCGGTCTCGGCGCCGCGTCCGCCGGTCGAGTATGAGCCGCCGAGCTATTTGCCATCGAACGATCCGCCGTCGGCGCCGAATGTCGCTTCCGCGCCGATCGCCGGCGGACCGCCCGAGGACTGCCAGCCGGGCGGTCCCTCGGTCAGCGCCGCGCCGGTCAACGCCGCTTCGCTGGGCACGATGGCCTGGGCGCCGTTCGGCAGGGGCGAGACCGGCTGGGAGATCTACGCCCCGCGTGTCGCCAACGAGATCGCCACCGCCTGCGCGCCGGGAACGCCGCGCTTCGCCGACGCCCTGGCGCGCTGGCAGGGCGGCCACGGTCTGAAGGCGACAGGCACTTTCGATCCGGACACCTTCAAGGTGATGCTTGTGCGCTGGCACCGGGCGCGGCCGTTCGTGCGGGTCAATGGAGAGGGCGTCTGCCCCAATGCGCCGGCGGTCTCGAGCCTGGCCACCGCGCGGCCGCAGGAAAGCTTTGGCGGCAAGATCATTCAGCTGCGCCCCGGCGCATTGGAGGCCTATCGCCGGATGTACGCCGAGGCCAAGGCCGCCGGCGTGCTCACCCGCCCTGAGGCCCTGACCATCTATTCCGGCTTCCGCGACCCGGCGGCCGACGCCGCCCGCTGCGCCCGCGACAACAATTGCCAGGGCATGGTCCGCACCATCTGCTCGGCCCACCGAACCGGTCTGGCGATGGACGTCTATATCGCCGCCGCCCTGGGCTTTGGCCCCGATAGCAGCAACGACGCCAACCGGCTGATCATGACCCGGTCGGACCTCTATCGCTGGCTGGTCGCCAACGCCGGTCGCTTCGGCTTCGTCAACTATGTCTACGAGCCCTGGCACTGGGAGTGGACGGGCGAGCCGATGCTGCCCGGCGTGCCGATCAACAGCCTGCCGCAGGCCGGGTCGGGCAGCGCGACAGACCCCCTGCTCAATCCGCCCGCAGCACCGGCGCCGGTCGTTGCGCCAGCGCCAGCGCCGCCGCCAAAAGCCCGCCCGCCGTCGAAACCCCCGCCGCGCCGGCCAGCAGGATCATGACCCCGCCCCAGTCGACGCTCCAGCTGGCCTCGAACACCTTGACCACCACGGGCCAGGCGGCGGCGAAACCCAACGTCACGCCCGCCGTGCCCGCGATCAGCCCGACCGCGCCATATTCGATGGCGTAGGCCAGCAGGATCTGGCCGCGCGTCGCGCCAAGCACCTTGAGCGTGGCGGCCTCGCGGGCCCGGGCTCGCGCTCCTGCGGCGATGGCCCCGGCCAGCACCAGCAGGCCCGCCAGCCCCGCCACCGCCGCCGCGCCGCGAACGGCGAGGGCCAGGCGGTCGAACAGGGCGGCCGCCGCATCAAGCTGCTCGCGGACGCTGATCACGTTGACGCTCGGAAAGCTGGTCCCCAGACGGCGGGTCAGAGCCGCCTCCCGCGCCTTGTCCAGGCGGACGATCGCGACACTGCGCAGGTCAGCGCCTTCGAGCGCCTGGGTGTTGAGGATCAGGTTGAAGTTGGGGCCAAAGCCGCCGAACTCGATCTTGCGCAACACCGCGACCCTGGCGTCGATGTCGCGGCCCAGGATGCTGAGGGTGACGATATCGCCGAGCTTGAGCCCGGCGGCGTCGGCGATCTCGGTGTTGAGGGCCAGCAGGGGCGGGCCGGCATAGCCGGGCTTCCACCAATGACCGCCGACCGTGCCGGGGTCGGTGGGTTCGCCGGCCAGAAGCGACAGGCCGATGTCGTTGTCGAACGCCCAGCGTTGGCCGGGTTTGATGGTCTGCAGATCGACGGGCTTGCCCTTCAGGCCGCTAATGCGGCCGGTGGCGAACGGCATGCGCAGATAGGTCTTGGGCGTCAGCGGGCCGATCGCCTTGGCGACCTCGGCGTCGAAGGCGGCGGCCTGGTCGCCGGGGATCTCGGTGAAGACCATGGTTGGGGCGGTGCGCGGCGCGGTGGTGGTGATCTGGGCCAATAGGGCCGACTGGATCAGCACCACGCAGGCCAGCAAAGCCACGCCCAGGCCGATGGCCGGGCTGGCGGTGCGGGCCGCCGAGCGCGGTCCGGCCAGGTTGGCCAAGCCGAGCTTGGCGGGGCCGCTGGCCAGTCGCCGGACCTTGCCCGCGCCCCAGGCGGCGGCCCGACCCAGCGCCCAGAGGATCGCGAACGACACGATGACGCCGGCGATCATGATCCCCGCCGCCACGGGGGTCGGAGCGGTGACGACGGCCAGGGCGGCCAGGCCCGCGCCGGCCAGAACCGCGCCCACCGTTTCCAGGCTAAGCGGAATGCGACCGCCCAGGCTGCGGCGGAACAGGGCCGAAGGCGGCGTTCGCCGGGCCCGGGCCAGGGGAATCAGCGAGAAGGCCGCCGCCGCCAGCAGGCCGAACAAGCCGGCCTTGGCGAGGGGCCACGGATAGACCGCGAACAAGGCGGGGATCGGCAGGGACGAGCCGGCCAGCTGTCCCAGGATCAGCGGGGCGACGGCGCCGATCGCCAGGCCGATGGCGACGCCCGAGGCGGCCAGCACGCCGATCTGGATCAGGTAGAGGTTGCGGATCAAGGCCCCATCCGCACCGACAGCTTTGAGCACCGCGATCGACGGCTCGCGAGTGGCCAGATAGGCGCTGACGGCGCCAGCCACGCCCAGGCCGCCGGCCACGAGTGAAGCCAGTCCGATGAAGCCGAGGAAATATTCGAGCTGGTCGATCAACCGCCTCGCGCCGGGCGCGGCGTCGAGGCGGTCGCGGGCTTGCAGGCCGGCGTCGGGGAACTTGGCGACCGTGGCCTTGCCCAGGGCGCGGGGGTCCTGGCCAGGGGGCAGGGCGATGCGCACGGTGCGAGCCGACAGACCACCCGTCGCCAGCAGACCCGTACGTTGCAGAACGTCGTCGCGCACCATGACGCGCGGCCCCAGCGAGAAACCTCGGGAAAGCCCGTCAGGCTCGCTCACCAGCACGGCGCGGGCGATGAGAGTGACCGGCCCGGCCTCGAACCGGTCGCCGAGTTTCAGGTGCAGGCGGTCCAGCAACGCCGGCTCGACCGCCGCGCCGGGGACACCGTCGCGGTCGGCCAAGGCGGCGACGACGCTGGGGGCGCCATCGAGTTTTACCGTGCCGGCCAGCGGGAAGCGGCCGTCGACGCCGCGCAGGCTGACCAGCCGGCGTTCCCCATTGGGGGCTTCGGCCATGGCCCGCGCGCCGGCGGTGTAGGTGGTGACGCCCAGCCGGTCGAAGGCGGCGCGTTCGGCGGGGGTGAAGTCGCGGTTCTCGATCGAGAACGACAGGTCGCCGCCTAGGATCTCGCGCGCCTGGCTGGCCAGGCCGTGGCGAAAAGCCTCGGCTGTCGAGCCAGCGGCGGCGATGGCCGCCACGCCCAGGGCCAGGCAGGCCAGGAAGATGCGAAAGCCGCGAACGCCCGAACGCAGCTCGCGGGCGGCCAGTTTCAGCGAGAGAGCGGCCATCAGGCTTCGATCTTGCCGACGATTTGGCCGTCCGCCATCCGTACGATGCGATCGGCGCGCTCGGCCAGCACCGGGTCGTGGGTGACCATGACCAGGGCGGAGCCGACCTCGGCCACCAGAGCGAACATCAGGTCGGCGACGGTGGTGGCGGTCTTGGCGTCGAGATTGCCGGTGGGCTCGTCCGCGAACAGCAAGGCCGGCCGCGCGGCCAGGGCCCGGGCCAGGGCCACCCGCTGTTGCTCGCCGCCCGACAGCTGGTGCGGATAGTGGGTGAGGCGGTGGGGCAGGCCCACGCGGTCCAGCCATTGTCGCGCGGTGGGCAGGGCGTCCCTGGCGCCGGCGATCTCCAGCGGGGTGGCGACGTTTTCCTCGGCGGTCATGTTGGGCAGCAGGTGGAACGCTTGGAAAACCAGGGCCGCGCGGCCTCGCCGCAGCTTGGCCCGGCCGTCTTCATCGAGCTTGGCGAGATCTTGGTTGAACAACCGCACGACCCCCGAGGTCGGCTGCTCCAACCCGGCGCCGACCGCGATCAGCGATGACTTGCCCGAGCCCGAGGGACCGATCACCGCCACCCGCTCGCCAGGGTTCACCGTCAGATCGACGCCCCGCAGAATGTGCACGGGTCCGGCCGCCGAAGGCAGGGTCAGGGTGACGGCTTCAAGGGCGAGGACAGGCGTGGAAGCGGGCAGGGGCGGCGAAGTGGCGTTGGACATGAAACTTCCTGAATCCCCACCCATTGTTGGGACGAGCGCCAACCTACATAGGAAGACATGAGCCTGACCGCACCGCGTTTTCTCAGCCGTCGCCAGATCGCCCTCGGTCTGATCGCCGCCTCACAGGTCGCCGCCACGCCGGTGATCCCGCCCAAGTCGCCCGTGGTCACCGTGCTGGGCGACTCGATCACCGCCGGCCTGGGCCTGCCGGCCCGCGACGCGATGCCGGCGCAACTGCAGGTCGCCCTGCAGCGCATGAACGTATTCGCCAAGGTACGCGCGGCGGGAGTGTCGGGCGACACCAGCGGCGGCGGGCTGGCGCGGGTCAATTTCAGCATCGCGCCCGACACCGCCCTGTGCGTGGTGGCGCTGGGCGGCAACGACCTGTTGCAGGGCGTCGAGCCCCGAGTGACCAAGGCCAATCTGCGCTCCATAATGCAAAGCCTGAGAAACCGGCGCATCCGCACCGTCTTGGTCGGCATCGCGGCGCCGCCACTGATCGGCGGGTCGTACGCCCGCGATTTCAACGCGATCTATCCAGCCTTGGCGAAGGAGTTCGCGGCGCCGCTCTATCCTAACCTGCTGGCCGGAGTGGGCGGTTCGCGGCAACTGATGCAGGGCGACGGCATCCATCCCAATGCGGCGGGCGCCAGGCTCATTGGCCAGAAGCTGGCGCCGCTGGTGGCCCAGGCGCTGCGGACGGCGCGGACGACGTGAGTCCTGGTGTCGCCAACCCGTCGCAACACCTTTCGCCCGTAAAACTGCCATCCCGGATCTTCGCGCTGCGCGCTCGTCCGGGATGACAAGGCTTTTAGGTGAGAATGGTTAGACGCCTAGGTGAAGACCTCCACCGCCACCAGCACCACCCCCGCGATCCACGCGGTTTCGATCACCATCAGCGCGACAGGACGCCAGCCGGCGGTGATCAGGTCCTTGAACGAGGTCTTCATGCCGAGGCCGGCGATGGCGGTGACCAGGCACCAGCGCGAAACTTCGCTGGCCGCGTCGGTGACCGGCTTGGCCAGCCAGCCGAGGCTGTTGATGACCACGAGCGCCGCGAAACCGACCAGGAACAGCGGCACGGTCGGCTTCGCGCCGCCGCTCGCGCCGGGACCCATGCGCGCCACGACGAAGGCGATGCCGAAGACCACCGGCAGCAGCATGGTCACCCGCAGCAGCTTCACATAGGTGGCCACGTCGCCGGTGTGCGGCGAGATCATGTAGCCTGCCCCCACCACCTGGGCGACGTCGTGGATGGTGCCGCCCAGGAAGATCCCCGCCCGAGTATGATCCAGGTGCAGGGCCGCCGTCAGCAGCGGATAGGTGATCATGGCGATGGTCGACAGGGCCGTGACCGTGACCACGGCCAGGATGGTGTCGCGCTCGCTGTCCTTGGTGCGGGGCAGCACCGAGGCGATGGCCAGGGCCGCCGAGGCGCCGCAGATGCCGACCGCGCCGCCGGACAGGACGCCGAAGCTGGAGCGCAGGCCCAGGCGCTTGGACAGCACCGCGCCCAGCAGGATCGTGGAGCCGATGGCGATGACCACGGTGACGATCGGCGTCAGGCCCAGGCCCAGGATCTGGCTGGCGGTGATCCGCGCGCCAAGCAGGGCGACGCCGAACCGCAGGATGGCCTTGGACGAGAACTCGATGCCGGGAATGCAGCGGCCTTCCTGGTGCAGGAAGTGGAAGGTCATGCCAAACAGCAGGGCGAACAGCATGACCGGCGCGCCGTAGTGCTGCGACAGCCACGAGGCGGCCAGGGCGATGGTCACCGCCACGAGCACGCCGGGATAGAGCTTGATCAGCGCCGCCTGGCCGGGGAAGCCCACCTTCGCCGTTGGCGCGCTCGCCTCGGGCCGGGAGAGGCCCTCCATGCCTTCCAGTGACTGGAACAGCGCACGGGCGGCGGCGGTGTCGGTGTCGAGATCGGAATGCATGCGCGGGCCCCGGGGCCGGCGAGTCGCACCGGTCACGAAGGGATCGAGACCCGATGGCGGGCGCCGGGACAAGTAAAAAAGCCCCCTCGCCGTCTGGCGAGGGGGCTCGAATGTCGTCTGACGGCGCAGACCGGGGGTTAAAGCTCCCGGCCGCCGCCGCCGAAGACCGGCTCCGAAGGCGGCGCCTGGACGTGGGTGGGCGTGGCGTGCTGGTGCTTGAACATCTTGTCGGTGATCTTGCTGGACCAGTTCTTCAGCTTGTCCATGAACACGAACACCACCGGGATGTAGAGCAGCGACAGGAAGGTCGAGGTGATCAGCCCGCCGATCACCGCGATGGCCATGGGCGCGCGGAACTCGACGTCGGCGCCAAAGCCGAACGCCACCGGCGCCATGCCTGCGGCCATCGCGACCGTGGTCATGATGATCGGCCGAGCCCGCTTGTGGGCCGCGTCGAGCAGGGCCTCGTGGCGGCTCATGCCGCCCTTCATGGCCATGATCGCGTACTCGACCAGCAGGATCGAGTTCTTGGCCGCGATGCCCATCAGCATCAGGATGCCGATCAGGGTCGACATCGAGAAGCTGCTCTTGGCCAGCACCAGCAGCAGGAAGGCGCCGCCGATGGCCAGGGGCAGAGCAGCCATGATGGTCACCGGATGGGCGAAGCTGCGAAACAGCAGCACCAGCACCACGTACATCAGCAGGATGCCGGTGATCAGGGCGGCCATGAAGCCGGTGACCATCTCCTGAATGAACTCGGCGTCGCCAGCCGCCACTTCCTTGACGCCGGTCGGCAGAGTCTTGACCGACGACAGGGCGTGAACGCGCTTGCTGGCCTCGCCGACCACGATGCCGTCGAGCTCGGCGGTGATCTCGGCCACCCGGGCCCGGTCCTGCCGCGAAATCTGCGACGGGCCGGCGCCGTAGCGGACGTCGGCCACGGCGTTCAGGGGCACCGAGCCGCCGTGGCTGGACGGCACCTTCAAGGTTTCCAGCACCGACATGTCTTGGCGGGCGTCGTCGGTCAGGCGCAGGCGAATCGGCACTTGGCGGTCGCCCAGATTATATTTGGGCAGCGACTGGTCGATGTCGCCGATGGTGGCGACGCGCACGGCTTGCGAGATCGCGCCAGCGGTGACCCCGGCCCGCGCGGCCTGGTCGGGCTTGGGCGAGACGATGATCTCGGGCCGGGCGATGGCGGCGGTGTTGACCACATTGGCCAGGCCCGGGACGTTGCGCATCTGGGCCTCGACCGAGCGGGCGGCGGCTTCCAGTTGCGGACCGTTGTCGCCCACCAGGCGTAGCGTGTAGCTGGAGCCGTCGCTGGGACCACCGCCGTTGTTGCTGCCGGCCCCGATCCGCGCGCCGGGGATCGCCTTGAACTGATCGACCATCTGGCGGCTGAAGTCGCGCTGGCTCATCCGCTGGCCCTTGCCGACCAGATCGGCGGTCAGCTCGGCCTTGTTGACCCCGTCGTTGCCGACCGAGGCGTAGACCCCGGTCACTTCCGGACGAGCCCGAAGTTCGCGGGTCATGCGCTGGGCGATGGCGTCGGTCTCGTTGAGCGTCGCCCCCGGCGGCAGCTCGAGGCTGAACGGCGCCCGCCCGCGGTCGGCGGCCGGCTGGAACTCGAAGGGCAGATGGGTGGCCAGGAAGACGGTGCCGACCAGCATCGGTATGGCCAGCAGGGCCACGATGATCTTGTGGCCCAGCGCCCAGTTCAGGCTCTTGAGATAGGGCCCCATCCACGCCGGATCCTTGTCCGGCTTGTTGTGGGCCTTGAGCATATAGGCCCCCATCAGCGGAGTCAGCATGCGGGCGACCAGCAGCGAGAACAGCACCGAGACGCAGGCGGCAAGGGCGAAGGCCTTGAAGAACTGGCCGATGATTCCGGGCATGAAGCCGACCGGCGCGAACACCGCTACGATGGTGAAGGTGGTGGCGACGACCGCCAGGCCGATCTCGTCGGCCGCCTCCATGGCCGCGTGATAGGGCGATTTCCCGCCTCTCATGTGCCGGACGATGTTCTCGATCTCGACGATGGCGTCATCGACCAGAATGCCGACGGTGAGGGACAGCGCCAGCAGGGTCACGCCGTTCAACGACTGGCCGAGCGGGGCCATGATCGCGAAAGTCGGGAATAGCGACAGGGGAATGGCAACGGCCGCCAGGAAGGTGGCGCGCCAGTCGCGTAGGAACAGAAGCACCACCAGCACCGCCAGCAGGGCGCCCAGGCCGAGCGCCTCCAGCGAAGCATAGTAGCTCTGCTCGATATATTTCACGTTCGAGGTCAGCTCGACGATCTGAAGCTCGGGGTGCTCCTTGTCGAGCTTCTCAACCTCCTTGCGGACCTTCTCGGCGACCTTGACCTCGGAGGCGCCGCGCGAGCGGACCATGTTGAAGGTCACGACTTCCTGGTTGTTGAACCGCGCCTGGTCGCGCGGTTCGGCCCAGTGGTCGGTGACCTCGCCCAGGTCGCCCAGGCGCACGGTCTCGCCGTTGTTCAGCTGGACGCGGGTCTCGCGCAGTTGATCTACGGTGTTGGCCGCGCCGAGGGTGCGGATGGCGCGCTCGGAGCCGGAGACGGTGACCCGGCCGCCGGGCAGGTCGGCATTGGCCGATTGCAGGGCGCGGCTGACTTCGGCCGCGGTGACGCCCCGGGCCGACAGGCGATCGGGGTCGAGGGCGACCTGAATCTCGCGATTGACGCCGCCCCGGCGGTTCACTTGGCCAATTCCCTTGATGGACAGCAACGCGCGGCTAACGTCGTTGTCGACGAACCAACTGCGCTGTTCAGGGGTCAGGTTTGGGGCCTGGACGACGTAGGTGATCAGCGGATTACCTGAGATGTCGATGCGCGTGACATTGGGGATCTGCATGTCCTGCGGCAGGGCGCTCTGCAGATTGGCCATGGCGTTGCGGACATCGTTGGTGACCCGCTCGTGATCGACGCCCAGTTCGAATTCGATAAAGGTCGAGGAATAGCCGTCGCCGACCGTCGAGCTGATGTGGCGCACCTGGCCAAGGCCGGCGATCGAGTCCTCGATCAGCCGGGTGACCTGGGTCTCCAGCTCGGTCGGCGCGGCGCCGGGGCGCGAGGCGTTGACGATGACCAGCGGCAGGTCGACGTCGGGATTGTCGTTGATCCGCATGCTGGTGAAGCCAGAGACGCCGGCGATGGTCAGCAGCAGGAACAGCAGGATGACGGGGATCGGGTTCCTGATCGCCCAGCGCGAGATGTTGTTTTGGTTGGGGTTCGGATTTTCCATCGCGATCCCCTAGCGCTTGGCCGCGACGACGCGCACGGCGTCGTTATCACCCAGGAAGCCCGCGCCCTCGACCACGACGCGCTCGCCGGCCAACAGGCCCTCGGCGGCGGTCTGGTTGGCGTTGCGCGACAGGATGTCGATGCGCCTGAACCGGGCGTGGTTGTTGGCGTCGACCACGAACACGCCCGACTGGTTTTGCCTGTATAGAATGGCGGCGGTCGGGATTGTCGGGGCGGGGCGGACGCCCGCCGAGATCTGGGCGCGGGCGAACATGCCCGAGCGGAAGCCGCTGCCGGGGGCCAGGCTGATGCGCGCCAGGCCGACACGGGTTTGGGCGTTGACCTCGGACGTGACGATGCGAACCGTGCCGGTGGTCTGGCCGACCTGGTCGGAGGTCACGGTGGCGGGCATGCCGGCCTGGACCGCCAGCAGGTTGGTCTCGGGAATCTCGGCGTCAAGCTCCAGCCGGCCATCGCGGACGATGCGGAACAGCTCGGTTCCGGCCGAGACGATCTGGCCCTTGGTCACGCTGCGGCGGCTGATCAGACCCGAGACCGGGGCGCGGATCGCGGCCTGGCCAAGGCGGGCGAAGGTCTCGTTGCGCGAGGCGTCGGCGGAGGCGAGTTGGGCCAGGGCGGTCTGCTGGCGGGCGGTGGCGGTGTCGAGCGAGGCTTGCGACAGATAGCCCTTGGCCTGCAGTTCGCGCGAACGGCCCAGCGCGGCGGTAGCTTCGGCCAGGGTGGCCTTGGCGCTGGCCACCGAGGCTTCCTGCTGGCGAAGCTGGGCGCGCAGCATGGTGTCGTTTAGCGAGACCAGGATCTGGCCCTGGCGAACGGTCTGGCCTTCCTCGGCATTGACCGAGACGGCGGTCAGGCCTCCGGTCTCGGCGCCGACAGGCACCTCTTCCCATGGCGTGACGGTGCCCGAGGCGCTGATCAGCCGGGGCAGGGACTGGATGGTGACTGGCACGACGCTGACCGTCAGGCTAGCGGTCACGCCCGGCTTCTTGGCGGTGTCGGTCTTGGCCTTGTCCTTGCCTTGGTCGCAGGCTGTCAGGCTCAGTGCGCCGATGCAAAGCACCAACGGCAACGCAGTCGAACGCAGGCCGCGTTTATTAATCCGTTGATGCACGACGAACCTCAGCTCCGGTGGTTTGAACAGCCAATCGCCTTCTAGCCGAGAAACGGCGTTCGCCGGATTAAATGATCGTAAGGCTTGGATGTCGGGGCATGGCCTCGTCGGATTTGAGCTTTCTGTGACATCGCGGACGCAATCCACGCGTCGATGCGCCCCGCCTGGAAGGGTCGGCTCAGCCTTTGGGGAGGTCCGACGCCGACAGGTTCGACGAGATCTTCCAGAGGTCGATCGCGCCCTCGGTGGCGTGGCGATCGATCTGGGCCAGCTCTTCGGCGGTGAAGGACAGGGTGTTGAGCGCCGCCAGGGAGTCTTCCATCTGGGCCACCGTACGGGCGCCGATCAGGGCCGAGGTGATGCGCGGATCGCGCAGCACCCAGGCCAGGGCCATCTGGGCCAGGCTCTGGCCGCGCGCGCTGGCGATCTCGTTGAGCGCCTGAATGCGGGCCAGATTGTCGGCGCTCAGCAGATGACCGCCCAGCGAGCCCGCCTTGGCCGCGCGCGAGTCCTGCGGCACGCCGCCGAGGTATTTGTTGGTCAGCATGCCTTGGGCGAGCGGCGAGAAGGCGATGCAGCCGACGCCGAGGTCGTCCAGGGTGTCCAGCAGGCCGTCCTCGATCCAGCGGTTGAGCATGGAGTAGGACGGCTGGTGGATCAGCAACGGCACGCCCTCGGCCTTGAGGATGGCCGCCGCCTGGCGGGTCAACTCGGGCGAATAGGACGAGATGCCCACGTACAGCGCCTTGCCCTGGCGATGCAGATGGGCCAGGGCGCCCATGGTCTCCTCCAGCGGCGTCGTGGGATCGACGCGGTGCGAATAGAAAATGTCGACATAGTCGACGCCCATGCGCTTGAGGCTCTGGTCACAGCTGGCGATCAGGTACTTCCGCGAACCGCCAACCTTGCCGTAGGGACCTGGCCACATGTCCCAGCCGGCCTTGGTGGAAAGGATCAGTTCGTCGCGGTGGGCGGCGAAGTCGCTGGCCATGACCTTGCCGAAATTCTCCTCGGCCGAGCCGTAGGGCGGGCCGTAATTGTTGGCCAGGTCGAAATGGGTGACGCCCAGGTCGAAGGCCCGGCGCAGGATGGCGCGGCCAGTTTCGAAGACGTCGGCGCCGCCGAAGTTCTGCCACAGCCCCAAAGAGATCGCCGGCAGGTCCAGGCCGCTGCGGCCGGTCCGGCGGTAGGGCATGGCGTCATAGCGGGTGCCGGCGGCGACGTAGGGCTTCTGCACGGGACGGTTCCTGTGGGGGACTCAGGGGCGGGATGGAATGGCGCGAATTCTCTGCAGTGTCATCCAGAACGAAACCCACCGCCGTTTTCCCGGCGAATGCCGGGACCCAGATTCATCCAGCGCGGCTCGTGGGTTTCACCTGGGCCCCGGCCTTCGCCGGGGAGACGGGAAGGAGACTACGGAACCAGCGCCCGATGGATCGGCGCCACCCACGCATCCTTCTTGATGTCATAGACTACGAAGTCGCTGTCGAACTGCCAGTAGGCCCAGGCCCAGCCGCGTTTCTCGGCCTGGCGGGCGGCCGCGGCGGTGTAGGCGGCGCGGAAGGTCATGCCGCCCTTGTCATAGGCCCCGAACTCACCCAGCAGGATCGGTCGGTCATTGGCCCTGGACCAGGCCTGGACGCCGTCGAAGTCGGTCTTCATCCGCTGGCGTTCGGCCTTCGTGCCCCAGGTCACCCCGGTCTTGGGCGTGTCGGGATTCCACGACGCGCCCTGGTGGGTGAATTCCATCGGCAGGTAATAATGGACGGTGACGATCAGGTGGCGATCGGCGGCCGGCAGGGACAGTCTGTCCAGATGGCTGATATTGTTCCAGAAAGCCGGACCCACGATGACGTTGCGGGTTGGATTGGTGGCGCGCACAATGGGCAGAAGCTCGGCGATCCAGCTGTTCCACAGGTCGTCGGTCAGGCCCTTGTTGGGCTCGTTCAGCAACTCGAAAACCACACCGTCGGGCGCGTCCTTGTAACGCTCGCCGATCTGCCTCCAGAAGGCCGACAGCTTGGGTCTGCAGGTGGCGGGGTCGTCGCCGCAATCGCCGAAATTGTGCTCGTCGAGGATCACCGTCAGCTTCTGGTCCAGCGCGGCCGCGACCACGGCGTCGAGGGTCTTCAGCCAGGCCGGGTCAAGCTGGTTGTCGGCGTCCATGTGCGAGAAGGCATGCAGGTTGATGCGCACCGCATCGAAGCCGCCGTTCTTGATGACCTTGAAATGGCGATCGACCTGGAAGCGGGCCGTGGCCGGGTCCTTCCATAGCGGGTCATAGCCCAGCACGTTGACACCGCGGGTCATGGCCTTGACCTGATCGCGCGGCGTGATTTCGCCGGCGGCCGCCGGCACGACGGCCAGGGCCGATAACAGGGCGCAGGCGGTCAAGGTTTTCAAAACGGAGAGCATGGCGTTTCCTCGCGGGCCCGCGCTTAGAGGCGGGCTCTTTATGACAACGCTGTCACTATTCACCCAAACGGGTCGGGGCGCAACCGCCCGTTCAGGCGTCGCGGCGGGCGGCTTCGGATTCAGTGCCGGGCGAGGCGGCGCGGATCAGTTCCAGCACGTCGACGATGATGATCTGCATGGCGCTCTGGGCGGCAACCGCGTCGCGGGCGATGATCGCGGTGGCCACATCCTCGTGCGACGGGATCGAAGCGGTGCGGCCCTTGATGCGGTTGGTGAAGCGGATCGAGATCCGCAGGGCGGTGTTCACCAGCTCATAAAGGTCGCGATAGAACGGGTTCTTGGTGGCGTTGAGGATTGCCACGTGAAAGGCGATGTCGGCCGACAGCGGATCGTCCTCGCCCTCGGCGGCGGCCTTCATCCGTTCCAGCGCCTTGCGGATACCATCCAGCCCCGCCTTGTCGGCGTTGCGGGCGGCCAAGGCGGCGGCGGCGGGCTCGATGCCCAGCCGCATCTCGGTGAACTCGGCCAGCAGGCGAAGGCTGAACTTGCGTTCCAGCAGCCAGCGCAGGACGTCGGGATCCAGCAGGTTCCACTCGTTCTCTGGCTCGACCACCGTGCCGTGGCGAGGGCGGGCGCTGAGCAGGCCCTTGGCGGTCAGCATCTTGACCGCCTCGCGGGTAACCGTGCGGCTGGCTCCGAACTGCTTGGACAACTCGCCCTCGGTCGGGAAGCCGATCTCGACATATTCGCCGGTGACGATCGATTGGCCCAGCGCTTCGACGAGGCCATAGGTCAGGCTCAGGCCCGGCTGCGTACGGATCGCCAAGTTCACTTTCCCCTCAAACCCCTCTCGAAGCACGAATCTTCGAAAGGTCTGACCTTGTGTAGCGTGCTTCGTCGGCGCCCGGAACAACCATATCTGACGACGCCCCGTCACGGCGAACCGTGACGGGGTTTGAGGTTCAGGCTTGAGCGATCATTGCTACAGCGACGTCCGCATGATCACCACCAGATGGCGTAGAGCGCGATCAGGATCAGGATCACGCCGAGGCCGGCGATGTTGAAGCCGGTGGTGGTCTTGTAGCTGACCCCCTCCAGGCTCACGATATTGACGGCCTTCTTTTGTGGCGCGACCAGTGAGACGACGATCGCCGCGGCCAGGGTCAACAGGAACACCAGGCCGACGCGGTTCATGAACGGGATCACGAACACGCCCATCTTGTCGGCGACGAAGAAGGCGCCTGACAGGGCCGCACCGCCGATTGCGGCCACCAGGGCCGAAGCGGTGGTGGCGCGCTTCCAGAACAGGCCCAGCATGAAGATCACCACGATGCCCGGGGTGAAGAAGCCGGTGAAATCCTGGATGAACTGGAAGGCCTGCTCGGCCTTGCCCAGCAGCGGCTTGGCCATGATGATGCCGATGATCACAGCGATGACGGCGGTGATGCGGCCGACGGTGACGAGGTGGCCTTCGCTTGAGCCGGTCTTGACCTTGGCGTAGATGTCCAAGGTGAAGATGGTGGCGATCGAGTTGATCTTGGCGGCCAGCGACGCGACGATCGCGGCCACGAGGGCGGCGAACACCAGGCCCAGCACGCCGGGCGGCAGCAGCTTCATCATCTCGGGATAGGCCTGGTCGGGCTTGGCCAGGCCGGGCACCAGGATCAAGGCCGCGATGCCCGGCAGCACGACGATCACCGGCATCAACAGCTTGAGATAGGCCGCCAAGGCAATGCCCTTCTGGGCTTCGGCGATGTTCTTGGCGCCGAGGGCGCGCTGGATGATGTATTGGTTGAAGCCCCAGTACGAGACGTTCATCACCCACAGGCCGCCGAACAGCACGCTGAGGCCCGGCAGGTCCTTGTAGTGCGGGTTGTCCTTCGAAAGGATCATGTCGAACTTTTCGGGGAATTGGGTCGTCAGATGGTTGAAGCCGGCGACGACGCCCTGGCCCGCGCCGATCTTGTCGAGCGACAGGTAGACGATGATCAGGCCGCCGGTGATCAGCAGGGCCACCTGGACGATATCGGTCAGGGCCACGGCCTTCAGGCCGCCCCACAGCTGATAGGCCAGGGCGAAGACGCCGATGATCACCAAGGCGAGCATCTGGTCGATGCCGGCCACGGTGTGGATGGCGATTGAGCCCAGCCACAGGATCGAGGTCAGGTTCACGAAGACGTAGAGGATCAGCCAGAACACCGCCATCACGTTGCGGACGCTGGGTCCGTACCGCTGTTCCAGGAACTGCGGCATGGTGCTGATGTTGTTCTTCAGGAAGATCGGCAGAAAGAATTTGCCGACGATCAGCAGGGTCAGGGCCGCCATCCACTCGTAGGAGGCGATGGCCAGGCCCAGGGCGTAGCCCGAGCCGCTCATCCCGATGATCTGCTCGGCCGAGATGTTGGCGGCGATCAGCGACGCGCCGATGGCCCACCAAGGCAAGGCCTTGCCCGCCAGGAAGTAGTCGGTGGAGTCCTTCTTGTGGCCGCCCTTGTCGCGGGAAACCCACTGGGCCAGGCCGAAGATGGCGACGGCGTAGATCGCCAGGATGACGAAATCGATGGTTTTCACTGAGGTCCCCCCTAGGGCCGTATTCTCGTTTTGGCGTTGCGCTTAGCTCGGGAACTCGGCGGTCCAGGCGGCGACCAGGGCCTTGGCCCTCTGGCTGACGTCCTGGGCCGAGTAGCCCGGTCGATAGAGTTCGCCGCCGACGCCGATGCCCGACACGCCAGCCTCGATCCAGGGTTTCAGATTGGCCGCGCCGACGCCGCCGACGGCGTAGACGCTGACGTCCTTGGGCAGCACGTCGCGCACCGCCTTGATGTGGCCCGGGCCGAAGGTGCCGGCCGGGAACAGTTTCAGCGAGCGCGCGCCGGCCTTGACGGCGGCGAAGGCTTCGCTGGGCGTGGCGAAGCCGGGCATCACGGTCAGGCCCAGGCCGACGGCATGGCGGATGACGGCAGGGTCGGTGTTGGGCGTGACAATCAGCTTGCCACCGACGCCGGCAACCTGATCGACGACGTCAGGCGACAGCACGGTGCCCGCGCCGCACAGCGCCTGGTCGCCGAAGGCGGCGCATAGCTTGCCGATGCTGACCAGCGGATCGGGCGAGTTCATCGGCACTTCGATCGCGCCGATCCCGGCCTCGACCAGGGCGGCGGCGACGTCGAGAATCTCCTCGGGCTTGACGCCGCGAAGGATCGCGACGATCGGCGGGGTCTTGGCGTCGGGCGAGCTAGGCAAGGACATGAACTCCACTGTTCTGGGCTGACGACAACGTTGTCAATCCGGCCAGGACAGCCGAGTCGCCATCCACGGATACGCTGGCGCCGCCATGGGCGGTGATGGCTTCGGCATAGAGGACGCTCAGGGCCGGGTCTCCGATCAACGACACCTGGCCCAATTTCCCAAACCAGCTTGAGGTGGTTGCGGTATCAGCGCCTATCAACAGGCCCGACAGGAAGCCCATGGCCTCGTCCTTGGCCAGGCCGTCGAGAAGTTGTCGGCTGCGGGTCTCGAAAATCAGATGGGGCAGGGCGCCAGGACCGTGTTCGACGATCCGGGCCACGCCTCGCGTGAAACCGGCGGCCAGGCCCTCGGCCGATTCGGCGTCGCCAGGCGCCGCCTTGGCCAGGATCGAGTGTTCCCGTAGCAAGGCGTAAATCTCGCCGACCGGCGCCGTGAGGAACGATGTGATCGCCCCGTCGTCGACCACGACCCATTTGGTGTGGGTGCCGGGCAGGGCCAGCAGGTGACGACCCTTGGCGAGGTCGGCGTTCAGGGCCAGGGCGCCGAGGATCTGGGTCTCCTCGCCGCGCATCACATCCGGTCCGCCCAGGGCGTTGCGGCACGACAGGCCTGGCACGATGGCGACAGGCAGGCCGTCCGCGTCGATCTGGATCAGGCGATCGCGGATGTCTGCGGCGCTGGCCGGGCAGGCGGCGTAGGGCGCCTCGACCCAGCCGTTGCGCGAGCCGACCATGCCGCACAGCAGGGCCTGGGAGGGGCCGGCTTCGCGCCAGTCGCCCACCAGCTCGAGGAAAGTCTCGCACGGCGACTTGGACAGGGACCCGATGCCCGGCCCATCTCGCCGATCGAGCACCATCTTGCCCTGCCGCAGGAAGAGCCGCAGGCGCGAGGTGCCCCAGTCGCCAAAGATCGTGACCGAGCTGTCCATGGGGTTCATCTCAATGCGACTCGCGGGTGACGACCGACCCACTAGATCCCACGAGGAAGTCGAGATCCGCGCCTTTGTCGGCGCCTAGCACGTGGTCGATGTACAGCTTGGCGTAGCCGCGCGTCGCCTTGGGTGGTGGCGGATTGGCGCGCCACACCACCAGGCGCGCGGCCATATCCTCGTCGGAGATCAGCAGGTTCAGTGACCGAGCGGGGCCATCAAGCTGGATCTCGTCCCCAGTCCGGACGACCGCCAGCGGGCCGCCGGCCTCGGCCTCGGGCGAGACATGCAGAATGACGGTGCCAAAGGCTGTGCCGCTCATCCGGGCGTCGCTGATGCGCACCATGTCCTTTACGCCCTGTTCCAGCAGCTTGGTCGGCAGCGGCATGTTGCCCACTTCGGGCATGCCCGGATAGCCCTTGGGCCCGCAGCCCTTGAGCACCAGGATCGAGCTGGCGTCGACATCTAGGGCCGGATCGTCGATGCGGGCCTTGAAGTCCTCGATGGTCTCGAACACCACGGCCTTGCCGCGATGGGTGAGCAGTTCGGGGCTGGCCGCGCTGGGCTTCATCACCGCCCCGCCGGGGGCCAGGTTGCCGCGCAGCACCCAGATGCCGCTGTCGGGCTTCACCGGGTTCTCGACGCCGCGAATGACCTCGCCATTATAGACCTCGGCCTTTTCGTACTGAGCGCCGATCGGCGCGCCGGTCACGGTCAGGGCGGTGGGGTCCAGGAGCGGTTGGAGTTGCTTCATCACCGCCGGCACCCCGCCGGCATAGTGCAGGTCTTCCATCAGGAAGCGGCCCGAGGGCTGCAGGTCGACCAGCAGCGGCACGTCGCGCGACAGATGATCGAAGTCCTCCAGGCTCAGTTCGACACCCAACCGACCCGCCAGGGCCAGCAGATGGATGACCGCATTGGTCGAGCCGCCGATCGCCGCGTGGACGCGCAGAGCGTTCTCGAACGCGGCGCGCGTGCAGACCTGAGACATGGTCCGCCCGTCATGCACCATGCGGACGATGGCCCGGCCGGTCTCGTGCGACATCGCCGCGCGGCGGGCGTCGACGGCCGGAATGGTCGCGTTGTACGGCAGGCTCATGCCCATGGCCTCGACGATCGAGGCCATGGTCGAGGCGGTGCCCATGGTCATGCAGGTGCCAGGCGAGCGGCTCATGCCGCTCTCGGCCGACATGAAGTCCGGCAGGGTCATCTCGCCGGCCCGGACGGCCTCGGAGAACTTCCAGACGTCGGTGCCCGAGCCGATGTCCTTGCCGCGGAACTTGCCGTTCAGCATCGGACCCGAGCTGATCACGATGGTCGGCAGATCGACGCTGGCCGCGCCCATCATCTGGCCCGGCGTGGTCTTGTCGCAGCCGCCCAGCAGCACGACGCCGTCGATGGGATTGCCGCGGATCGACTCCTCGACATCCATGGCCAGCAGGTTGCGAAACAGCATGGCGGTCGGCCGCATCTGGGTCTCGCCCAGCGACATGGCCGGAAACTCCAGCGGCAGGCCGCCAGCCTCCCAGACGCCACGCTTCACATGCTCGGCGATGTCGCGCAGGCCCGCGTTGCAAGGCGTGATTTCGGACCAGGTATTGCAGATGCCGATCACTGGCCGGCCGTCGAACACATCGTCCGGAAGGCCCTGGCTCTTCATCCAGCTGCGATGGATGAAACCGTCGCGATCCAGCTTTCCATAGCTGGCGCTGCTGCGGAAGCGACCGCTTCCGTTTCCTTGACTCATGTTCTTCCCTGACGCCCCCGGGCAACGATAAGCGCCCGATCCTCGTCATTTATAGTATAATAACGATGGTGGCAAACTCCCCTGTTTCAGGAGGGATTTGGCGGGCGTGGCGCTAAAGTCGCGTCTTTCAATGCAAAATGATAGCGCTATCAATTCCCGCTTGAAAGTATCACTTATATGACTAAAGGTCCTCTCCAGATCGTGTGATCGCCGAGCGCGACGCACGTCACTGGCGCCTTAAGAGCGCCAGGACGGATCTCTCTGGGGGAAGGAAACGGGAATGCCACGTCGCAATCTGTCTCATCGCAATCTGATGCTCATGGGCGCTTCAGCGCTTGTGCTCTGCGCCGCCGCGCCAGTCGTGGCGTTCGCTCAAACCGCCCCGGCGACCACCGACACGGTCGAGGAAGTCGTCGTCACCGGCCAGCGGGCGGCCCTGCAATCGGCTCAGAAGCTGAAGCAGAACGCCGACGAGGTGGTCGATTCCATTGTCGCCGACGATATTGGCAAGCTGCCCGACCGGTCGGTCACCGAGGCGCTGCAACGCGTCGTCGGCGTCACCATCGACCACACGATGTCGCGCGGCGATCCCGAGCACTATTCGGTCGAGGGCAGCGGTGTGAACATTCGCGGCCTGACCTATGTGCGCTCAGAACTGAACGGTCGCGACAGCTTCACCGCCAACGGCGGCCGTAGCCTGAGCTTCGAGGACGTCCCGCCCGAGTTGATGGCCGGCGTCGATATCTACAAGAACCCCTCGGCCGAGCAGATCGAAGGCGCCGTCGGCGGCCTGGTCAACCTGCGCACCCAGATGCCGTTCGACCAGAAGGGTTTCAAGGCTTCGGTCTCGGCCCAGGGCAGCTATGGTGAACTGACCAAGGGCAAGGCGACCCCGTCGGGCTCGATCCTGCTCAGCGACCGCTGGGACACCAATATCGGCGAATTCGGCGCCCTGGTCGATCTGGCCTATTCAGAAAGCAAGACGCGGACCGACGGCATCCAGGTCGAGCCCTACTACCAGCGCGCCTATGATGGCACGACCCTGCTGGTGAACCCGACCGCGACCCAGTTTGCGGCGGCGCAGAAGGTCTGGATCCCGAAGGGCGTCAACTGGCGCACGCTGGAGTTCGATCGCAAGCGCTTCGGCGCCTACGGCGCCCTGCAATGGCGGCCGACCGACAAAATCGAGATGTCGCTCACCTACTTCCGCAGCCAGTACAAGATGGACTGGAGCGAGTACGCGATCTTCTCGCAGGCCAATGTCTGGAACATCCAGGGCTCGAACCTGAAGTTCAACGATAGAGGAGTGCTGCAGTCGGGGACGCTCACGGATCCGACCGACAAAGGCATTAATTTCAACGACGACGTCCGGGCCGCCAACCGCAAGTCGGTGACCGCCGACACGGCCTACAAGATCAAGTGGGAAGCCACCGACCGCCTGACCATTACCTCGGACCTGCAATATGTCCGCGCCACGACCGACGGCTTTGACTCCACCGTGGCGACTGGCTTGCTCGTGCCGTCGGAACAGATCGACCTGACGGGCAAGGTCCCGACGGTGACGGCCAACGCCGCCTATCTGGCCGACAAGAACAACTATTACTGGGGGTTCACGATGGACCACCAGGACAAGAGCCTGGCCCACGAATGGGCCTGGCGAACCGACGCCGACTACCGTTTCGACAGCAGCATCTTCCGTTCGCTACGGGTCGGCGCGCGCTTCAGCGACCGGGACTCCCTCAACGACCAGGCGCCCTACAACTGGTCGGCCGTCAGCCAGCCCTGGCAGGTCGGGTGGAACATTTCGGGGCTGGCCAAGCTGAGCGATCCGCGCTTCCAGGCGGCGACCACGCTGCACAGCTTCAGCAACTTCTTCAACGGCCAGGCTGACACGCCGGCCGCGGTGATTTTCCCGGACGCCTCGCTGGCTCTCGGTTTCCCGGCAAGCTACGTGGCGCTTCACAAGTATCATGACATCCTGTGCGCCGAGCAGGTGGCGGCCCAGGGTTGGGGCTCATGCGACGTCTGGGCGCCCAGTTCCTTTGGCAACGACGCCTACCGCAACAGCCAGGACGAAAAGTCCTATGCGGTCTACAGCCAGCTGCGGTTCGGTTTCGATGACTTGAAGTATCCGATCGACGGCAATGTCGGTATCCGGGCGGTCAAGACGGTGCTGCACGCGCGCGGGGTGATCGCCCTGGCGGCGTCGAACATCGGCCAGAACACCTCGCCGACGCCGGTTCCGGTCTTCACGGCCAGCACGGTAAAGCAGGCCTTCCAGAACGACTACACCGACTACCTGCCCAGCCTGAACCTTCGGATGAAGGTTACGCCAGAGTTCCAGGTCCGCCTGGCCATGGCCAAGGCGATCGCCCGGCCCGACTTCAGCCAGCTCCAGGCCTACACCAGCTTGTCGCCGACCTATGTGACCTCGGGAACGGTCATCACCGGCACCAGCCTCACCGGCACGGCCAGCGGCAACCCCTACCTGACCCCGACCAAGTCGGATCAGTATGACCTGTCGGCCGAATGGTACTTCGCGCCAGCCGGTTCGCTGACCTTCGCGGCGTTCTACAAGCATCTGTCGGACGTGGTGATCAACCAGGTCTCGACGATCCAGGCCAAGGACACCACGGGCACAGTCTACAACTTCACCACCACGTCGCCAGTCAACGGCGCGCGCGGTCTAGCGCGCGGATTCGAGGTGGCCTACCAGCAGTATTTCGACTTCCTGCCGGGCTTGCTTTCGGGCTTCGGCGTGCAGGCCAACTACACCTATGTCGACAGCCGTCAGCACCTCTACACTCCGGTCAACTCGGCGCTGTGCACCGATAGCAGCGGCGGCGCGACCAATCTCAACCTGAACCTCAACGGCTGCGACACTGATGGTCGGACCTTCGGCAACCTGCCTTTGGCCAACCTGTCGAAGAATAGCTACAACTTGGCGCTTCTCTACGACAAGGGTCCGGTCTCGGCGCGCCTGGCCTACAATTGGCGGTCCAAGTACCTGCAGGCTGTCAACGTCAATGGCACGCAAGGCACCGATGGCGGCGCAAACGGCCAGAGCCAGAGCATCGCCTGGGGCCTGCCGACCTGGGCCGACGACTACGGTCAGCTGGACGGTTCGATCTTCTACAAGATCAATGAGAAGGTCACGATCGGCCTGGAAGCTCAGAACCTGACGGACTCGGTTTACAAGCAACTGATGCAACAGCACGTCGGCACGATGGGCCGGGCCTGGTTCGCCAGCGGCCCGCGCTACACCGCGCAGATCCGCGCGACGTTCTAGAAATGACGTGATCCACACGGACCCGCGCTCCACCGAGCGCGGGTTTCGTGCTGTCTAGAGCATTTCCCGACCTGACTGCGTCAGGCCGTGAGCTCTAATCGTTTGTTTTGACGCATTTTTCTTCACGCGAACCGGAACCACTTCGCTCGAAAAATGCTCTAGCGACCGGGTCAGGCGCGCGTAGTGGCGCCGGCCCGAACCTGAGCGTCCTGGGAGGGAACAGAGGTGTCCGACAAGGCCATCCGCAAGATCGTCATCGTCGGCGGCGGGACCGCCGGCTGGATGGCCGCCGCTCCGCTCGCCAAGATGCTGGGCGGGCGGTGCGAGATCGAATTAATCGAGTCCGAGGAAATCGGCACGGTGGGGGTCGGCGAGGCCACCCTGCCCACCATTCGCTTCTACAATCGCGCCCTGGAGCTGGACGGGGTCGATTTCATTCGCAAGACCCAGGCGACCTTCAAGCTCGGCATCGAGTTCCGCGACTGGGGCCGCGTGGGGTCCAAGTTCTTCCATGGTTTTGGCGATTACGGTCCGCGGATCGAGAACCGTTCGCCACACCATCACTGGCTAAGACTGCGGGCCCTGGGCGACATGACGCCGATTGACGCCTGCTCGGTGTCGGCCAGCGCGGCGGCCGTCGACCGGTTCACGCCGCCGGTGGGAGACGCGCCGTCGGTATTCAACGCCTATTCCTACGCCTTCCACTTCGACGCCTCGCTCTATGCCCGCTACCTGCGCGACTATGCCGAGACGCGGGGGGTAAAGCGCACAGAGGGCAAGATCGTCGATGTGAAGCTGCGCGGGGAGGACGGCTTCATTGAGCGCCTGGTGCTGGCCAATGGGACCGAGGTCGAGGGCGATCTCTTCCTGGACTGTTCAGGCTTTCGCGGGCTGCTGATCGAGCAGGCGCTGAAGACCGGCTACGAGGACTGGTCGCGCTGGCTGCCCTGCAACAGCGCTTGGGCCGTGCCCTGCGAAAGCGTCGCACCATTGACGCCTTATACGCGTTCGACGGCCCGCTCGGCGGGCTGGCAATGGCGCATCCCGCTGCAGCACCGGATCGGCAACGGCCATGTGTTCTGCGACGGCTTCATCGAGCGCGACGAGGCCGCCCGCGTTTTGATGGCCAATCTGGACGGCAAGCCCCTGGACGACCCGCGTCCGCTGCGCTTCACCACGGGGCGCCGGCGCAGGGCCTGGAACCGCAACTGCATTGCCCTTGGCTTGGCCGGCGGCTTCCTGGAACCGCTCGAATCAACCAGTATCCAGCTGATCGAAAACGGCGTGGGTCGGCTGATCGAGCTGTTCCCCGACCGCGACTTCGACCCCAGCCTGGCTGACGAATATAATCGCCGGATGGACACTCAATTCGAGAGCGTCCGCGACTTCCTCATCTTGCACTACAAGGCCACCACTCGCGACGATTCCGAGTTCTGGCGCTATTGCCGCGACATGCCGATTCCTGATCGCCTGGCTCATCAGATCGAGCTGTTCCGGAGTAGCGGCCGCGTGTCGATCCACGATCCGGAGTCGTTCTCCGAACCCAGCTGGATCGCCATGTATCTGGGGCTGGGGGTCGAGCCTCGATCGCACGATCCGATGGTCGATCTGATCGACGAGGGAGCCTTGCGCGGCCATTTCGAGCGTATCCGAGGCTTGGTCCGCCAGACGGTGGACGCCATGCCAAGCCAGTCGGACTTCATCGCGCGCAACTGCCAGGCTTGATGACGCCCGGAGGCCTCATCAGCTTGATGAGAGCGGCACTGGATGAAGGCGCATATCGCCTTGCAAAGCTGGCAGCCTCGGCTATTTGTCGTATTATACATATGGTAGCGGTAACGAGCTGTCGCGGCGATCTTCGTGCGACGACGGCCAATAGGGGAGGGGACAGAATGCGACCCCACAGGACCATCGCGAACAAGGCCAAGATCCCGTTCGGTCCAGCCCTTTCGCACGCCCTCGTATCGCTTATCGCGCTGGCAGCCGCGAGCGCCGCTCCAGCGATTGCGGCCGAGGCCTCGATCCCCAAATTTGTCGCCAAGGATGGTCGTCACGCCCTGCTGGTGGATGGCGCGCCGTTCCTGATGCTGGGCCTGCAAGTCAACAACTCCAGCAACTACCCTTCGCAGTTGCCCAAGGTCTGGCCGGCCGCCAAGGCGATGCATGTCAACACCCTGGAAGTGCCGATCGCCTGGGAGCAGATCGAGCCGGTCGAGGGGCGGTTCGACTTCTCGTTCGTCGACGTGCTGCTCAGGCAGGCCCGCGACAACGACGTGAAGCTGGTCCTGCTGTGGTTCGGGACGTGGAAGAATAATGGTCCAAGTTACGCCCCCGAATGGGTCAAGCTGGACAACAACCGCTTTCCGCGGGTGATCACCGCCAAGGGCGAGACCCGCAACTCGCTGTCGCCGCACTTCCCCGCCACGCTGGAGGCCGACAAGAAGGCCTTTGTGCAGTTGATGCGCCATTTGAAGGCCGCCGATCCGGATCACACGGTGATCCTGATCCAGCCAGAGAACGAGACCGGCGCCTACAGCGCCGTGCGCGACTATTCCCCTACCGCCCAAAAGTTGTTCGCGGGTCCTGTGCCGGCCCAGCTGGTCAAGGCCATGGGCAAGACGCCTGGAACCTGGAGCCAGGTGTTCGGCAAGGACGCCGACGAATATTTCTACGCCTGGTCGATCGGCCGCTACGTCAATGAGATCGCCGCCGCCGGCAAGCGCGAGCTGCCGCTGCCGATGTATGTCAACGCCGCCCTGCGCGACCCATTCAAGTATCAGGACCCCTACACCTACTCGTCGGGCGGGCCGACCTGGAATGTGCTCGAGGTCTGGAAGGCGGCGGCCCCGTCGATCGACGCCATTGCGCCGGACATCTACATGCGGGAGAGCGACAATGTTCGCAAAACGCTGGAGCAGTACGACCGCCCCGACAATCCGCTGTTCGTCGCAGAGATCGGCAGCGACAAGGGCTATGCGCGCCACCTCTATGACGTGCTGGGCCGCCACGGGATCGGCTTCTCGCCATTTGGCCTGGATCAGACCGGCTATTCCAACTACCCGCTGGGCGCCAAGACGGTGGACGCCCAGGCGCTGGAGAATTTCGCGGTCCACTACCGCCTGTTGGCCCCTATGGCGCGCGAATGGGCCAGGCTGGCCTATGAGGGCAATGTCTGGGGCGCTGGCGAGGCCGACGACCGCAAGGCCGAGACCCTGAAATTGGGCGACCGCTGGACGGCGACGCTGTCCTACGGCGAATGGCAGTTCGGCTCGATCGACCAGCCCTGGATGGGCAAGGCCGAAAAGCAGCCCGGTCGCGAGGTGCCCGACGGCGGCGCCCTGATCGCTCAGCTGTCGCCCAACGAATTTCTGATCACCGGCTATCGCGCTCGCGTCAGCTTCGGTTCGGTCAAGGGCGAACGGTTCCTGATGGCGCGGGTCGAGGAAGGCCATTTCGAGGACGGCCAGTGGGTCTTCGATCGCCTGTGGAATGGCGACCAGACCGACTACGGCCTCAACCTGACCACCACGCCGCAGGTGCTGAAGGTTAAGCTGGCCACGTACTAGATCGAACCTTCATCCATCCCGAACCCGTTTTCCCGGCGAAAGCCGGGACCCAGATTCATCCGAAGCCTCTTGCGGGTTTCACCTGGGCCCCGGCCTTCGCCGGGGAGACGGAAATAGGGCTGGCGCCGATAACAACACCCAATGATGGGGAAGAGAACCCGATGCGCATGCATGTGAGATCCACCGGCCTCGTCGCCGGCTTGACCCTGGCCCTGATGGCCTCGACCAGCGCCTTCGCCCTGGACGGGGCTTTCGAGAAGACCGCTGACGGCGTGATCGTCACCCCCGCCTCGGGACCCGCCAAGAAGGTCCGGCTGCAGGTGATGGGCGAGCGCGTGATCCACGTCACCGCCACGCCCACCGACAGCCTGGATATGCCGGCCAGCCTGATGGTCACCGCCAAGCCCGGCGGCGCCTTCACGGTCAGCGAGGCTGGCGGCAAGGTCGTGGTCAAGGCCGGCAAGGCGAGCGCCGAGGTGTCGCTGGCCGACGGGGCGGTCAGCTTCCGCGACGAGGCCGGCAAGCTGGTGCTCAGCGAGAACGGCCGCCGGTCGTTCAAGTCCGAGACCATCGACGGCAAGACCTTCTACGGCGTTAGCCAACAGTTCAATCCGGATACGGACGAGGCCTTCTACGGCCTGGGCCAGCACCAGAACGGCCAGATGAACTATAACGGCCAGGACGTCGAACTGGCCCAGTACAACCGCGACATCGCGGTGCCCTTCGTGTTGTCGACCCGCAACTACGGCCTGCTGTGGGAAAACAACGGCATCACCCGGTTTGGCGACCCGACGCCCTACGACCTGGCCTCACGCGACCTGAAGCTCTTCGACGCGGACGGCAAGGCGGGCGGCTTCACCGCCAAATACTATGTCGGCGACGCGCTGAAGTTCACCCGCGTGGAGGCCGACATCAACTACCGCTATCTGAAGGACCTGCCCAACTGGCCGGCCGAACTGACCGGTCCGGACAAGAAGCCGCTGAAGGGCGCGCGGGTGGTCTGGGAAGGCTCGGTCGAGGCCCCGGTCGCCGGCGTCCAGAAGTTCAAGCTCTATTCCAGCAGCTACGCCAAGGTCTATGTCGACGGAAAGCTGACGATCGACCGCTGGCGCCAGAACTGGAACCCCTGGTTCCACAACTTCACCTCCAGCATGACGCCCGGGACTCAGCACAAGATCCGCGTCGAGTGGGAGCCCAACGACGGCTACATCGCCCTGCTGCACAATAATCCGATCCCGGCCGCCGATCAGAAGTCACTGACCTTCACCTCCGACGTCGCCCACGCCATCGACTACTACTATGTCGGCGGGACCGACCTGGACCAGGTGATCGGCGGCTATCGCGGCCTGACCGGCGACGCGGTGATGATGCCACGCTGGGCCTATGGCCTGTGGCAGAGCCGCCAGCGCTACGAGACCGCCGACCAACTGCTGGGCGTGGTCAAGGAATACCGGTCCCGCAAGCTGCCGCTCGACAACATCGTCGAGGACTGGCGCTACTGGAAGGACGACAGCTGGGGCAGCCACAAGTTCGACGAGACCCGCTTCCCCGATCCCAAGGCGATGATCGACGAGGTCCACGACCTCAATGCTCACTTCATGATCTCGATCTGGGCCAAGTTCTATCCGACCACGGATCACTATAAGGAGTTCGACGCCAAGGGCTTGATGTACAAGCGCAACATCGAGCAAGGCGCGCTCGACTGGGTGGGACCGGGCTATCTGAACTCGTTCTACGACCCCTATTCCAAGGAGGCGCGCGACATCTACTGGCGTCAGGTCAAGGACAGCCTGAAGGTCTATGGCGTCGACGCCTGGTGGATGGACAGCGACGAGCCGGACATGCACTCCAATCTCGACATTCCCGAGCGCACCCTGCGCATGGGGCCGACGGCCATGGGTCCTGGGGCGGAGTTCTTCAACTCGTTCCCGCTGATCCACACCAGCGGCGTGTTCGAGGGCGAGCATGAACTGAACCCCGACAAGCGCAGCTTCATCCTGTCGCGCTCGGGCTTCGGCGGCATCCAGCGCAACGGCGTGGCCCTGTGGAGCGGCGACGTGGTCGCCCGCTGGGACGACTTCAAGGACCAGATCTCGGCGGGCGTGAACCTGTCGATGTCGGGCATCCCCAATTGGACCACCGACATCGGCGGCTTCTCGGTCGAGGATCGCTACACCAACAAGGACCCCGCCCACTGGGCCGAATGGCAGGAGCTGAACCTGCGCTGGTTCCAGTTCGGGGCCTTCAGCCCGCTGTTCCGCAGCCACGGCGAATTCCCGTTCCGCGAGATCTACAACCTCGCCGACGAGGGCACGGACGTCTACAAGAGCCTGGCCTGGTACGACGAGCTTCGCTACCGGCTGATGCCCTATGTCTACACCCTGGCGGCCGACACCTACCACCACGATGGCAGCATGATGCGCGGCCTGGTGATGGATTTCCCGGCCGACAAGACGGCGCGCGACATCAATGACGAGTATCTGTTCGGCAAGGCGTTCCTGGTCGCCCCGGTCACCGAGTTCAAGGCCCGTTCGCGCCAGGTCTACCTGCCGGCCGGCGCGTCGTGGTTCGACTTCGAGACCGGCAAGGCCTTCAAGGGCGGCCAGACGATCAAGGCCGACGCGCCGCTCAACCGCATGCCGCTGTTCGTGAAGGCCGGCTCGATCGTGCCGACCACCGTCGTGCAACAGTACGTGGGCGAGCAGCCCGACGCCCCGCTGACCGTGGTGGTCTATACCGGCGCCGACGGGACCTATGAGCTCTACGAGGACGACGGCCTCAGCAACGGCTATGAGCGCGGGGCCTTTAGCCGCATCCCGATGCGCTACGACAACGCGTCGGGCCGCCTGACGATCGGCGCGCGGGCGGGGACGTTCAAGGGCATGCTCGCCAACCGCATGATCAAGGTCCGCTTCATCGGCGGCGGCGGCGAGCCGGTCGACTTCGACACGGTGGACGCGACGGTCGCCTATGCCGGCCAGGCCGTGATGGTGACTCGGAAGAAGTAGAACAAGTCCTCCCCCACGGGGCCCCACGGGGGGAGGACTTTAGGCCTCGGTCACCAGCTTGCGCACGATCAGCGCCGTGGCGTTCACCCGCTCGCCGCCCGGCTGCATGACCTCCAGGTGCACATGGTCGGTGATCCCCGGATAATGCTTCTGCAGGCTCTGGTCGTGGCCGATGATCTGGCCCAGGCGCACCGTCTCGCCGACCTCGACGCCTGGCGTCACATAGAAGGCGCGGGCCACATAGCCCAAGGCGGGATTAGTGATCTCGACGAACTTCAGGTCACTGAAGCCGGCATAGGCATAGCCGATCTTGGTGACATAGCCCGAGATCGGCGCCTTCACGGCCTGGCCCGCGACCGCCACATAGTCGACGCCCTCGTGATCGCGCGAGCCGCCGTCGCGGCGGGCTCCGAAATTGCCGTCGCCGAACTCGTCGTGCCCCCGGGGCGCCGCGCCGGTCGGGTTGGCGAAGTCGGGCGCGCCGTCACCGTCGATGTCGGCCCCGCTCCAGACCAGTTCCTTGCGCACAGGGAGTGGGGGCTTGGCGGCCAACTGGGCTAGCAGGCGCTCGACCGCCGGAGCCTGAGCGCGCGGGGCGACATGAGGATTTTCCATTGCCGCCACGACCATGGGCGCGAAGACCAGGGCCAGTCCCAACGCGGCGCGCGCCAGGGGGGCAAGGGTCTTCACGGTCGCTGCGTGCATCTCATCGCCTCTCAGTGTAGTCGGGGGTGCGTCGGTCACTCGGGGGTTAACGGCCAGATAAGGCGAAGACGTGGCCGACCAAGTGCGACGGCTTGTCGCGTCCTTGGTCCGATCTACTCGAGCTTTGCTATGTAAGCCTACCGGATATTAGGCAATCCGCGATTGGGCGGGCGAGTTATTCTCGGACAGGTTCAGAAAAACTGCAGTCTCGATTTCGGAAGTGTCGGGAATGACACCCAGTCGCCGAAGACATCTGGCGCTCTAGACTCCTACCCCCGGCAGTCCGATCGCAGACACCGCCGCGACCAGCGCTCCAGACCGCACCAGGGCGTTGGCCGCCTCCATGTCCGGGTGGAAGTGCCGATCGTCGTCCAGGTAAGGCACCTGGGCGCGCAACAAACCGCGGACGGCTTCCAGCGCCGGGCTCGAGGTCAGCGGCGCGTGGAAGTCGCAGCCTTGCACGGCGGCCAGCAGTTCGATGCCGATCACGGCTTCGGCCGCCTCGACCATGGCCAGGACGCGCCGGGCGCCGTGGGCGGCCATCGAGACGTGATCCTCCTGGTTGGCCGAGGTGGGGATCGAATCGACGCTGGCCGGATAGGCCTTCTGCTTGTTCTCCGACACCAAGGCGGCGGCCGTGACCTGCGGGATCATGAAGCCTGAATTCAAACCCGGCTTGGGCGTCAGGAAGGCGGGCAGGCCCGAGCAGGCGGGGTCGACCAGCATGGCGATGCGCCGCTCGGCGATCGAGCCGATCTCGCAGACGGCCAGGGCGATGATGTCGGCGGCGAAGGCCACGGGCTCGGCATGGAAATTGCCGCCCGACAGCGCCTCGTCGGTGTCGGGAAAGATCAGCGGATTGTCTGACACGCCGTTGGCCTCGGTGGCCAGGGTCACGGCGGCCTGGCGAAGGATGTCCAAAGCCGCCCCCATCACTTGCGGCTGGCAGCGCAGGCAGTAGGGGTCCTGCACGCGGGTGTCGCCCTCGCGGTGCGAATCGCGGATCGCCGAGCCGGCCATTAGGTCGCGCAGGGCGGCGGCGGTCTCGATCTGTCCGGGTTGGCGGCGCAGGGCGTGAATGCGCGGGTCGAAGGGGGTGTCCGAACCCTTGGCGGCTTCGGTCGACAGGGCGCCGGTGACCAGGGCGGATTGGTACAGACGCTCGGCGTCGAACAGAGCGGCCAGGGCGTTGGCGGTCGAGAACTGGGTGCCGTTCAGCAGGGCCAGGCCCTCCTTGGGACCCAGGGTCAAGGGCGTCAGCCCCGCTTGGGCCAGGGCCTGCGCGGCGGGCAGGCGGCGGTCGCCCACGACGATCTCCCCGACCCCGATCATGGCTGCGGCCATGTGGGCCAGCGGCGCCAGGTCACCCGAGGCGCCGACCGAACCCTGGCAAGGCACGACGGGGGTCAGGCCCTCGATCAGCAGGGCCTCCAGCAGGTCGGTCGTCGCGGGCCGCACGCCTGAGGCGCCTTGCGCGAGATTAGCCAGCTTCAGGGCCATCATCAGGCGGACCACCGGAACCGGAGAGGGCGCGCCCGTGCCGGCGGCGTGGGACAGCACGATGTTGCGCTGCAGGGTCTCGAGATCAGCGTCGCCGATCCGCACGCTGGCCAGCTTCCCAAAGCCGGTATTGACGCCGTAGACCGGCTCGCCCTTGGCCAGGATCCGCTCGACGGCGGCGGCGCTCCGCGCGATCACCGGCGCCGCGCCCGGATGCAGCCGCGCGGCGGCCCCGCGATAGACGGCCTTCCACTCGGCGAGGGCGACCTCGCCGGGGTTCAAGACGACGTCGGTCACGCGCTTGAGCCTACCGGGCGCTCAGGTCGGCATAGGCGGCGTCGATGGCTTCATCGCGACTGGTCGGATGCTTGGCCAGGCGGTCCTTGGCGGCTTCGGCCACGGCCTCGGCGCGGGCGGGCGTCAGCTTGGCCAGGTAGCGGTGGGCCTTCAGCTTTTGGTCGACGGTGACGCCGCGCTTGATCGTGTCGGTCATGAAAGCCTCCTTGAATGAGGCGCTGGTCTACAGCCTTGGGACGCCTAAAGGAACTGTCCGTCGTCCACCGTGAATTCCGATCCCGTCACCGCGCGCGCGGCGTCGGAGCAAAGGTAGAGCGCCAGGGCTTCCAGGTCGGAGGTCTCCAGCAACCGCCGGCGCGGAAACCCGGCCATCAGCTTCTGGCCGCCTTCGCTGTCGAACCAGTCGGCGTTGATCTCGGTCCTGATGTAGCCAGGACATAGGACATTGACGTTGATCCCCTTGCGAGCCCACTCGCGGGCCAGGCTCTTGCCCATGTGGGCGACTGCCGCCTTTGAGGTGACATAGGCGGTCAGGCCGGGCAGCACATGGCGCGCGCCGATCGAGGCGACCAGCAGGATGCGCCCGCGCTGGCTTGAGGGGCTGCCGGCCTTGATCATCCGCCGAGCACCTTCGCGGGCGGTCAGGAAGGCCCCGCGGGTATTGACGGCCTGGACCCTGTCGAAGTCGTCGATGCTGATGTCGAGCGCCGAGCCATGGAGGCTGATGCCGGCGTTGGCGATCACCGATTCCGGCGGCCCGAACGCGGCTTCTATCGCGTCATAGCCGGCGATGACTGCGGCCTCGTCCTCGACATCCATGGCGAAGGCCTGGGCGGTCCCGCCGTCGGCGGTGATCTGGGCGACCAGCTCGGCCAGCTTGTCGACGCGGCGGGCGGCGGCCGCGACCCTGGCCCCGGCTCTGGCGGCGGCGCGGGCAAGGTCGGCGCCGATGCCCGACGAGGCGCCGGTGATCAGGATCGTGCGGCCGGCGAGGGTGGTCATGGCGTTTCCTTTTTACGGCAGTCTGGAAGGCTGCCGTAAAGGGCGTCAATGGCCACTGGCGATAAGGTCCTCCCCCACGGGGTGGAGGACCTTTTAAGCCAATCCCGGCCCCGAGATCTTCAGCACCGGCGTGAAGGCCGGCCGTGCGCTGGGCAGCGTGACCCACAAACCTTCGCCGTCTCGCACGAACGGCAGCGGATCGCCGCCGCCCAGCAACTCCACCCGCCGCACCTCGCCGGCGCTGGTCGGACCGGACGTCGCCAGGCTCTCGATTACCAGCTCGCCCGTCGGCCAGGCCATCGGCATCGCGTAGAGCTCGCCGGCCCTGGTCGTGAACCGGATGTCGGCCGCCTCGAACGGCTTGGCGTCGCCTTCGTTCTGCATGCCTTCGACCAGCTTGGTTGGGCCCTCGCCGAAGATCCGCCAGGGCCGCGAGGCGTAGATGGCCGGGCCGTTGACGGCGATCCAGCTAGCCATGCCTTCCAGCACCTTCTCTTCCTTGTCGTCGATCGTGCCGTCGCCGCGCTGGGGGATGGAGACCATCAGGCAGCCGTTCTTGCTGACCACGTCGATCAGCCGCTGGATCACGTCCTGGGCGCTCTTGTAGCCGTCGCGATCGTAGAGGCTGCGGTCATAGTGCCAACTTCCGATACAGGTGTCGGTCTGCCATGGCTCGGGCCGAAGGCGGTCGGAAAAGCCGCGCTCGACGTCCTCGACGATGCCCCGGCGCTGCAGCGGGCTCAGCTTCTTGCCGGTCACCACGACGTCGCTCGCACCATGCCAGGCGCGAGCCTGATTGTAATAATGGGCCGTCGCCGACAGCCCGGCCCAGCCCAGCGGCAGGGTATAGTTGTCGAAATAGACCAGGTCGGGCCGATAGCGATCGACCAGGTCGTTCTGCCGGGCCAGCCAGTTCCGGACAAAGCCGGGATTGTTTGGCGGCGGGGTCTCGATCCATTCGCCGTCGTGGGCGTCATGCCAGGCGTTGGCGGCCTTGATGCTGTCCATCCCATCGGGGATCAGCATGTTGCGGCCAGTGTAGAGCTCCTGTGGGTCGAGGCCCTGCCACCACTGGCCCTTGCCATCGGCCTTGGTCAGGCGGAAGGCGTCGTAGCGTTGGCCCTCCAGCGGACCCTCGGCGTCATAGCCATAGGCGGTCTGCCACCAGTGCCAGGCATGGGCCGAATGGTTGGAGACGCCGAACCGCATGCCGTGGGCGCGGGCGACCTTCTCCCAGGTCCCGACGATGTCGCGGCCCGGCCCCACGCGGGTGGCGTTCCAGGCGTGGTGGCGGCTGGCGAACATGTCGAAATTGTCGTGATGGTTGGCCATCGACATGAAGTAGCGGGCCCCGGCGGCCTGGTACTTCTTCATCAGGCCATCAGGATCCCAGCGCTCGGCCTTCCAGCGGCCGATCAACTCCATGAAGCCGAATTTGGTGGGGTGACCGTAGGTCCTGACGTGGTGTTCGTAGAACGGATTGCCCTGGATATACATCTGGCGGCCGTACCAGTCGCCGTACTCCGGCACGCATTGCGGACCCCAGTGCGACCAGATGCCCAGCTTGGCGTCGCGGAACCAGTCGGGGGTCTCGTAACGCTCGGCCAGCGATTCCCAGCTGGGTTGGAAGCCGCCCTTCGCGCCCGCGAGGGCGGGGCCGGCCGAGGCGGCCAGGCCGGCGGCGCCGAGGTTCAAAAGGTCGCGGCGGTTGACAGTCATGGCGATCCTCAGTGTGAAGCCGGCGACGGATCGCCATAGACGACGCCCCGGCCATGGACGCCGAGATAGACCCGGCCGAACCGCGCCGGATCGCCGGTCAGGGCCCGGACCTCGGCGAAGCCCCAGCGCTCGTCATTGAGCTTGAGCCAGGTCTTGCCGACGTCATCGGAGCGGAACACTCCTTCGGCGCCCTCGACCTTGCCCCAGATGAACACCGCCGGGTGGGCCTGGCCCGGCGCGGCCTTGCCGAAGCCGACCAGGCCGGCGTCATTGACGCCCGCCAGGCGCTTGAAGCTGTCGCCGCCGTTTGTGGAGCGCATCAGGCCCTGGCGGGTCGGCAACCAGACCTCGCCCTCGATGCCAGGAACGGCCTTGAGCGGCGCGCCGTCGGGCAGGTCGCGGGAGACGACCTTGAAAGCCTCGCCGCCGTCGGTGCTGGCCAGCACCGCGCCGTGGGCGGCGTCATAGACGTAGAACCGCAGAGGGTTCACGCGATCGGAGGCCGGGGTGAAGTTGGGCTGGTCACCGGCCGTGACGCCTTGGACCGGCCGCCAGGTCCTGCCCTGATCGCTGGAGACGTAGGGGCCAGCCTTGCGCATGGCCCAGACCATCCGCGTCCCGTCGGCCGACAGGGCGATGCGGCCGGTCTCCTTGCTCGCGTCGCGCGGCGGGGCGCTTGCGAAAGCCTTCCAGCTCTTGCCTCCGTCGGTCGAGCGGAAGCCGCCGGTCGGGGTCGGGTCGCTGGTTCGCACCATCACGTCGGGCGAGAGGGCGGCGTAGTCGAGGCCGCGATTGGTGCCGCCATTGGGCTCGAAATAGCGGCTGGCCGCAACGGCGGTCAGGTCGTCGTGACGGAAACCGCCGATGTCGCCGATCGTGCTGACCACTGGCGCACCACCTGGCGGACTGACGAGCTCCAGCGGCACGGTCTCTTCCAGACCCTCGTCGTCGAACCGCCAGTCGGTGCGGCCACTGTGATCGGCCTCGGTCAGGTTCTTCGTCCGCCACAGGCCATAGCCGGTGACATAGATCGCCTCGTCGGGATTGGTCGGGTCGATGTCGATGTCGCCGATCCAGTGGCCAAACTCCCGGCCCGGCTTGCTGGACAGGTGATCGACCCAGGTCGCGCGGCCGACATCGTGGTGGGCCTTGGCGCGCAGGGCCTTCCAGCTCTTGCCGTCATCGATGCTGCGGAACACCTCGTCGCCGACCGCCCAACGGTCGAGGGTCGAGACCACGATCACGCCGGGATGGGCCGGGTCGAGGCTCAGGCCGCCATAGCCGAAGACGTCACCGCCCTCGGGCTTGAGCGGGGTGATGTCGGTCCAGGCGCCGGTGTCGGGGTCCAGCCGCCAGACCGCGCCGTGGGTCACGCCGTTGGGGCCCAGGCCATTGCCATAGGCCACATAGGCCGCGCCCTTGGTGTCGATCGCCAGGTGATGGGGGACCAGGCCCTTGGGCTGGCCGGTCACGAGGCCCCAGGTTGAGCCGCCGTCGGTGCTGACCAGCAGGCCGCCGCCATGCTCGCTGGCCACGCCGGCATAGAGGATGGCGGTGTCGCCGGTCTTGGTTTTCAACGCCGGATCAAAGGCCACCAGGGTGACATGCAAGCCGGGAAAGGCCTCGACCCGCGCCCAGGTCGCGCCGTAGTTCCCGCTGCGATAAAGGCCATCCTTGGCGCCCAGGAACAGCACGGCGCCGTTCTGGGGATCGACCACCAGGCGCTCGCCAGTGTTGCGGCCGTCCTCGTTGCCACCGATCTTCACCGGCAGTTCGGCCTTGGTCCAGGTCGCGCCGCGATCGACGGAGGCCAACACCGCGCCGGCCCGCGCATAGGGGCCGGTATATTCGCCGGCCGCCATGTAGAGGCGGTCGGGGTCTTGTGGATCGACCGCCAAGCTGAGCGCGCCGGCAAGCTGGTTGTCGGCTCGCTTGAGGGAGTCATTCAGGGCGACCCAGGTGTTGGTCGCCCGGTCAAAGCGATAGGCTCCGCCGATGTCGGTGCGAGCATAGACCAGCCCCTTTTCGGTGGGGTGATAGACGACGCCACTGACGAAGCCGCCGCCAAGGATCTCCGCGCTGCGCCAGACGTAGGGTGTGCCGACCGGCGAGGCGGAGAGGGCGGGCGGGCCGAGGGCCAGCACACAGGCGGTCGCCGCCAGGGTGAGGATGGATTTGACCCGGCACGACGGGCGAGGTCTCCACGCACTGGCCAAAATCCAGGCTCGAAAACCACGCATTATTCCACTCCCCGGATTTTATTTGTCACACAAATTAGACCGTGTATGCATCGTCGTCGAGCTATTAGATACCGGTACCAAGATTGCCGGACCGACCTCGGCGTGCGACTGACAACGTTGTCGCATCCAATAAGAAAATGTGGGGAGTGTATGAACACCAAGGCCTTCTGCGCTGCGTTGCTGGCGACCACCCTTCTGACGGCGCCCCTTGCGAACGGCGCGTCCGCCGCCGAGGCCAAGAGCACCGCTCACCCCGCGTCTTGGCCGGCGGCCAAGAGCCAGGGCGTGGTCGATTCCCGGACCGAGGCCTTCGTTGATTCCCTGTTGGCCAAGCTGACCCTTGAGGAAAAGGTCGGCCAGATGATCCAGGGCGACATCGGTTCGGTAAAGCCGGACGACTTGAAGACCTATCCTCTCGGCTCGATCCTGGCCGGCGGCAGCTCGCCGCCGCTGGGCGCGCCCGATCGCTCGCCGATCGGCCCGTGGGTCGAATCCGTGAAAGCCTTCCGCGCCGCCGCCGAGGCCCGTGACGGCGGCACGCACATCCCGCTGATGTTCGGCATCGACTCTGTGCACGGCAACGGCAACGCGGTCGGCGCAACGCTTTTTCCGCACAACAGCGCGCTGGGCGCCACCAGGGACCCCGAGCTGATCCGCAAGATCGGCGCGGCCACCGCGCGGGAAACCGCCGCCGCCGGGTTCGACTGGGCGTTCGGCCCAACCCTGACCGTGCCGCGCGACGATCGCTGGGGCCGGGCCTATGAGGGCTATTCGGAAGATCCCGAGATCGTCCGCTCCTATGCCGGCCAGATGATCCTGGGTCTTCAGGGCGCCGTCTCTCAAGGCGGCGTGATCCAACAGGGCCACGTGGCGGCCAGCGCCAAGCACTTCCTCGGCGACGGCGGCACCCACAACGGCAAGGACCAGGGCGACACCCAGGTCTCCGAAGCCGAGCTAATTCGCCTGCACGCCCAGGGCTATATCCCGGCCATCAACGCCGGGGCTCTAACCATCATGGCGTCGTTCAACAGCTGGAACGGCGAGAAGATGCACGGCAACAAGAGCCTGCTGACCGACGTGCTGAAAGGCAAGATGGGCTTCGAGGGCTTCATCGTCGGCGACTGGAACGGCCACGGCCAGGTGGCCGGCTGCACGCCCCAAAGCTGTGCCCAGGCCGCCAATGCCGGGCTCGACATGTACATGGCGCCCGATAGCTGGAAGGCGCTGTTCGCCAACACCGTCGCCCAGGCCAAGTCGGGCGAGATCCCGATGGCGCGCATCGACGACGCCGTGCGTCGGATCCTGCGCGTGAAGGCCAAGATGGGCCTGTTCCAGCAGGCGCGTCCGCTGGAGGGCAAGGACGCTGTGATGGCCTCGGCCGAGCACAAGGCCATCGCCCGGCAGGCGGTGCGCGAGTCGCTGGTGCTGCTGAAGAACAACGGCGTGCTGCCGGTCAAGGCCTCGGCCAACATCCTGGTGGCCGGCTCGGGCGCAGACGATATCGGTCAGCAGGCCGGCGGCTGGACCCTGTCCTGGCAGGGAACGGGCAACACCAAGGCCGACTTCCCCAACGCTCAGTCGATCTATGCGGGTCTGAAGGAGACGGTCGAGGCCTCGGGCGGCTCGGCCACCCTCAGCGTCGATGGCGCCTTCGCCAAGAAACCCGATGTCGCCATCGTGGTGTTCGGCGAGACCCCCTATGCCGAGGGGGTGGGCGACATCAGGACCCTGGAATATCAACCGGGCGCCAAGACTGACCTGGCTCTGCTCAAGAAACTGAAAGCCGCCGGCGTGCCGATGGTGGCGGTGTTCCTCAGCGGCCGCCCGCTGTGGGTCAATCCCGAGATCAACGCATCGGACGCTTTCGTGGCGGCCTGGCTGCCGGGCTCTGAAGGTGGCGGGATCGCTGACGTGCTGATCGGCGACAAGGCCGGCAAGCCCCGCGCTGACTTCCACGGCAAGCTGGCCTTCAGCTGGCCGCGCAACGCCGGCCAGTTCACGCTGAACCGTGGCGACAAGGGCTATGATCCGCAGTTCGCCTATGGCTATGGCCTGACCTACCGCGACAAGGTCCGATTGGGCGCCTTGTCGGAGAAGCCCGGCTTCACCGTCGCGACCGAGAACGTCAGCAATTATTTCGTTGGCGGCAAGACGCTGGCCCCGTTCGAGTTCCGCCTGACCCCGACCACGGCGGTGCAAGTCCGGCCGATCGACGCCGGCAATGTGCAGGAAGCCGGACGCCAGCTGACCTTCTCCGGCAGCGCGCCGGCCACGGCAGCCCTAGCCGCCGACCAAGCCTTCGACCTCAGCTTCCAGGCCAATGCCGACATCGACCTGCTGGTGGATTACCGCCTGGACGCCAGGCCGACCGCGCCGGTCAGCCTGTCGATCGGCGGGGGCAGGCTGGATGTGACGCCGGTGCTGGCCGCTTCGCCGCTGGGCGAATGGAGGAGCCTGAAGATCTCGCTCAAGTGCTTCCAGGCGGCGGGGACCGACGTGACCAAGGTCACCACGCCGTTCGCCCTGTCGACGGCGGGCGCCATGGCGGTGTCGTTGCAGAGCGTCAAGCTGACGACCGATCCAGCCGGCGCGGTGTGCCCGGCCAAGGCTGACGTTCAAAACTAGAGCATCGCGCCCCCGGGGAAAGCCCCCGCGATTCACCGTTGGAGCGCGATACTCCAGGTTCGATTCTAATTCCGCTCATCCCGGCCTTCGCCGGGTTGAGCGGAGATTTTAAGAACAGCTCCCCCCATTCAGCTTCCGCTGATAGGCCTCGGCCAGGCTCATATACGGCGGCAGGAAGGTGTGCAGCACCACGGCCTTGCCGTCCGTCGTCACGCCCGACACCCCCGCCCGCATCTCGAAATGCAGGTGGATCGTCGTGGGCGTGCCGCCAAAATCGTTGGCCACCCTGCCCAACTTCTGGCCAGCCACCACGGTGTCGCCTTCCTTCACCGCCAGGGCCGCCATCTGCATGTGCAGGTAGCGATAGGTGCGGTGCGGCGCGGCCGAGGAGACCAACGTGACGCTGTAGCTGCCGATATCGGTGACCACGCCCTTCTCGGCGGCCACGGTCCAGTGCAGGTTCTTCTTGCAGGAGCCCGGACGGATGTCCTGGCCCTGGTGCCCCGTGCCGCCGCCAGCGCACAACGGATTGTCGCGCGAGCGGGCCTCGCAGAAGGTGTCGCGCCACGGCAGGCTGTAATTGACCGTGTCGCATTGGGCGGTGCCGCCCGGACCCATGCCGCCGCCGTGGCCGTAGACCTGGGAATTGGCGAAGGCGGCGTCCTGCAGCGGCCAGCACATGGCCGGCGCCCAGACCGTGCGGTCCAGATAGCCGTGGCCCTGTCCAGCCGGGATCGCGCCCGGCGCGCCATGGTCGAAGGTGGCGGGCGAGGGGGACGGGGGGGTGTCGGGCTGAACCGGCGGACCGGGCGCGGGCGGGATAGGCTCGCTGGGCGTCTGCTCGGCGCCGCCGTCGCTGGGCGCGTCCTCGGGCGTCGGGGCGCTCGGCTCGGGCGAGGCCGGGGTCTTGACCTCGCCGGCCAACGGCGCGGGGGGCTTGGTCTTGTCGTCGCAAGCGCTCAGCGCCAGGGCGGCCATCAAGGCCAGGGGCGCGAGCGCCAACAAGGAAGACTTGCGCATGGTCTTACCCCCCCAGGCCGGCGGCGGCGCGGGCGGCGGCGCCCATCACCACGGCGGTGGTCTTGGCCGCCAGGCCCATCACGTAGTTGTCGTCGGCGCAGCGCGGGTCGGTGGGGGCGTCGCAGCGCACCTCGACGGTGTAGAGCACGCCGTAGCGCACGAAGCTGACCAACTGGCCGTCGACCGTGCGCTGCACCGTCGCGCCCTCGGGGCCCATCGGCGTGATCTTCAGCGGCGTGCCGGCCGGCAGCGGAACCACCGTGGTCGTGCCGCTGAGCGATATCCCGACGCCCGGCGCGTCGGCGGTGATGGTGTAGTAGTCGCCGAACGAATAGATCCGCGCCCCGGCCGTCAGGTCGGTGTCGGTAGGCAGCAGGATGGGCACGCGGGTGGCGTCCACGGCCGCCTGGTTGAGGTTGGGAGCCAGCTTCTCGGCGATGCCGGTGCTCTGGCGCAGGCCGCCGACCGCCGCCTGCCAGTCCACCTGACCGCCGCGCTGTTGACGGGCGGCGAGGGCGGCCGCGCGGCGCGCGGCGATCTGTTCGGGGGTGGCCCCCCGGGTTGGAGCGGCCGCTCCAGCCGCGGTTGGCGCCGTGGTCGGGGCGGCGCCAGGGATCGGCCTGCCCGCAGCGTCGCGTGTCTGAGACAGCGCGCCGCTCAGCGCGCCCGCCGCCAGGATCGCTCCCAGCGCCAAACCGGTTACAAGTCGCATGAGAGCCCCCTCGCATCACGTCGTTCTTCCAACCATAGGGCGCCAAAGCGCGGCTGTTAACCTGTGTTCGCCGCCCAAGCGAAGGCGAGACGATATCGGGCCGCGATTGAATGGGCTGGGCTTCGTGTCTATATGGCTGACTGATCACGGGTCATGTGTGTGGCGATCCGGAAAATCAAAAGCTGTTTCAAACCCATAGGGTGATTTCGCCATGCTGTTGACGATGATGAAGGCCAAGCTTCACCGCGCCACCGTCACCCAGGCCGACCTCGATTACGAAGGCTCGATCGCCATCGACACCGACCTGCTGGAGGCCGCCGGCATCCTGCCCAACGAACAGGTCGATGTGCTCAACATCACCACCGGCGCCCGCTTCACCACCTACGCCATCGCCGCGCCGCGCGGCTCCAAGGTGATCGGCGTCAATGGCGCCGCCGCCCGGCTGGTGCAGAAGAATGACACGGTGATCGTGGTGACCTACTGCCAGATGCCGGCGGAAGAGGCCCGAAACTACGCCCCCACCGTCGTGCTGCTGGAAGCCGGCAACCACATCAAGCAGGCCGCCTGAGCGTGCGGGGCGTCGTCGCCGTCGCCCTGGCGGGCCTGACGCTCTGCAGCCTGTCCTTGGCCGCTTGCGCGCCGAAGCTGCCGAAGGGCGTCGATGACGCCAATCTGACCCTGGCCGTGGGGCGAGCGATCGGTGGACCCAACACCTGCGTCGAGATCGCGAACGACAAGGGCCAGCGGGTCTGGCGCGGCGGCGGCTATATCGGCTGCGCACGTCCGCTGCCGGCCTGTGACGGAACCACCACCACGGCCGACGCCGCCCTCAAGGCGGCCGTGGGCAAGCCCGCCCACTTCGCCAGCTGCCCGAGCGGCAGCGACGTCCCTGGCGCCACCGTCGGCTGGGCCATGGGCCCGGTCCCGACCGGCGCCGGCCAGCCGGACCGTCACCTCACCTATGTAGCGATGATGGAAGGCGACCGCGCCCTGCCGGGCGTCGAGATCCAGGACCGTGTGGAGCACGCCTTCAAGAAGGCGGGGCTGTAGTCTTTTTCCTTCTCCCCTTGCGGGAGAAGGTGTCAGCGAAGCTGACGGATGAGGGGTCTCTCAAACGAGAACCGCCGCGACCGGCCTTTCGGCTGATCGCGGCGGCACGGTCTTTCGACCTCTCACCCGACCTCGCTCCGCGAGGCCACCCTCTCCCGCAAGGGGAGAGGGATCGCCTCTTACTTCGCCAGCTCATATGTCGCCGACACGTCCACCCGCACCTTCAACTCGCCGGCCGCGACCGGGGTGCTGTCGGCCATTTCGCGCTTGGCCATGGCGTATATCGGCATTGGCGGGGCGGGCGTATAGCCGCCGCCTTCGCCCAGTGTGACCAGGCGCATGATCTTGTAGCCCGTGGCCCGGGCATAGAGGTCGGCCTTGGCCTGCAGGGCCTTGACCGCGTCGACCCGCGCCGCGTCCTCGGCGGCCTGGGGGTTCTGCAGCCCAAAGCCGATGCCGCCCACCGTGGTGGCCCCGGCGCCGACCGTGGCGTCCACCGTCGATCCCAGCTTGGCCAGGTCGCGCACCTGCACGGTCACTTGGTTGCTGGCCTGGTAGCCGGTCAGCTTGGGCGGCAGGTTCTGCTCGTAGACATATTGCGGATTGACGTTGAGGCCCGAGGTCTGGATGTCGCGCTCGGCGATGCCGGCCTTCTTCAGGGCGGCGCTCACCTTGGTCATCTGGGTCGCGTTGGCGCTGAGCGCCCCTGCGGCGGTGGGCGCGTCGGTCTGGACGCCCAGCGAAATGGTCGCCATGTCGGGCGCGACCTTTGTCTCGCCGAAGGCCGACAGGCTGAAGGTGGTGGCGCGGAACGCCGCGTCCTCGGCATGGGCCGGCAGGGCGACGGCGGTGAGCAGGGCGCCGGCCAGGGCGCTGGCCAAGACGCTGGCGGGTGCGAGGCTCGCGGCGCGGGACATCAGGGTCGTCATTTTGGTTCTCTCCATGCGGGCACGCCAGGGCGCCGCGACCGTTAACGTCCTATCCCACGATCACGACGAGCATGGCCAGAGGAGGGCGGCGCGCGACGGATGACAGCCTGAACCTGAACCGGACCTTTAAGCGCCGTTCGGCTCATGCTAATCGACCCGTCCTCCTGCCTATGGGGGCCTGTAGCTCAATGGTTAGAGCCGACCGCTCATAACGGTCTGGTTGGGGGTTCGAGTCCCTCCAGGCCTACCACCGCCCATCTAAGGCGTTGTTTCTGCTGGAAGACTAGGTAATTCAAGGACTTGTATTTCGCCCGTGACGCACAAAACTGTATCACAACGGGGCGACGAGACTTTGCCAAAGCCACAGTATGTGAACCGCCGAGGAGCCGTTTACTGGTTCCGCCGCCGGGTGCCCGACGACATCGTCAAGATCGTTGGGAAAGCGTTCTGGAACGAGAGTCTGGGGATAAAGGACATCAGGGAGGCGGGTCGCCTTGCTCGTGTCCGGGGTGTCCAGACGGACCAAGAGATCGCGGACGCCCGTAGGCGGCTTGCGGGCGAGACTGCTCCCCCCTTGTCGGTCCCTGAAGCGCAGGCGCTGGCGAAGCGGGAACTTGCCGACTGGATGGCGACTGATGCCGAGGCTCGCCTCATGGCCGGACGGTCCGCCTCGGAGAACGTGGACCTCGTGCTGGAGTTTGTGGAGCCGGAAGCCCGTGAGGCGCTGGCGTCGGGCGACTGGCAGCCAAGGGCAGTGCAGGCCGCTGAGGTTCTCGCGAAGGCGGGCCGCTGGTATCCCGAGGGCGACCCGAGCGTCCGCCTGATGGCAGGCGCGTTGCTCGCCGCCCAGGTCGAATGGCTGGACCTGTTGAGGGAGCGTCAGGCGGGTAGGGTGGTCGAGGTAGGTGCCCCCGGCATCCCCGCTGCTCAGAGCGCGGCGGTCAAAAGCGGGGGCGTGACCCTAGGTAAGCTGATCGACGACTATCGGCGTGAGCGGGAGGCCCTGCATGGGCTGGAGTCCACCGCTCGGAAGTACGACCACATCTTCAAGGCGCTTGAGGAGTGTTTAGGGCGCGGCCGAGACATCGAGACGATCACGCGGGCCGACTGCCGCAACCTTCGTGACCTGCTGCGGCGGGTTCCTGTTCATATGACCAAGCGCTACCCGAAGCTGTCCATGGTCGAGGCCGCCGCTGCCGGTGAACGGGATAAGGTGAGCGTCCTCGCCCCCAACACCGTGACCACATACCTGCAGCACCTCGCGGCCATCTTCAATTGGGCGGTGAAGGAGGACTTGATCGGCAAGAGCCCTGCCGCTGATCTGGTTAAGAAGGGCAGGGCCAACGTCAAGCGCCGGGGCTTTACCTCGGACGAACTGCGGAAGGTTTTTGCCGGTCTGCCTGACGAGAAGACCGAGCGGCCCAGCCGCTACTGGGTCACGGCACTCGCCGCCTACTCAGGTGCGCGGGCTGGGGAACTCTGTCAGCTTGCGCCCCAAGACGTGAGGGTGATCGGCGGCGTGACCTGTCTCGACCTCTCGGAGTTCGATGCTGACGGTAAGCGGGCAGGGGCCAAGCGGCTGAAGACGTCAGCGAGCGAGCGCGTCATACCTGTCCATCCCGAGGTCTTGGCTGCGGGCTTTTTGGACTTCGTCGAGGCTGCCCGCGCGGCGCGGCAGGAGCGCCTCTTCCCGGAGCTTAGGCCGGGCAAGGGGGGCGAGTACTCCCATGATCTCAGCAGGTGGTTCGGGCGACACATGGACCGCATTGGGCTGTCGGAACCGTCGCTAGTCTTTCACAGCTTCCGGCACGGCTTCAAAGACGCCTGCCGCCTCGCCGGGGTAGGCGATGAGACATCCGACGCGCTAGGAGGCTGGACGACGAAGGGCATTTCCACGAGGTACGGGAAGCGCGACATGGTGGAGGTGCTGCACCGCGAGTTGGTCAAGGTGGCCTTAGGGGACTTCAGGCTGCCGAGGTAGGGCAAGGCTTGTGGCGCTACTAGGCATGCAGCGCGCCAGACCCGGTGGGCTGCGGTGGCAAGGCGGCAGGCGTCTCGCCGGGCCTCACGGCGCAGCGCAGTTTTCCACGGACTTGGAGCCGGTAACTCCGGCGGCGTAGGACGCGCAGGGATTGAGGTCGGCAACCCAGCCGACTGCCCGTGTGCCCACCCAGTGCGCTCCAGAAGCGACCAAGCTCACGGTTACGACGGTAATCACAGTCGAGCCAATTTTACGACCTGTTGAGGTTGCCGTGTCCGTCCAAATCGGCGGAAGTGCGTTCAGGAGCCCGAGGTACAGAAACGGAGAGATCACGCAGAGGAACAGAAACGGGCCAAAGCATAGGAACACCCCAATGATCCCGCCGACCGCCCAGGATGCTTTGAACCCCACGATGATGAGCGTCAGTGCACCGACCACCGAAACGACGACGCAGTAGACCAGCCAGAAGAACAAGGGCACCGTGAGGACCGAAGCCAGCCCCATCCGAAAGTACGTGCGAAGCCCGGCTGTCTGTTCGCTTCTATGCGCTGCAAGTTCGGTCATGAGTGGTCCCCGATGCGCGGATAGCGCCACTGCCGGGTAGGCACCAGTTGCACGGGTGTTGCAAGTGCCTAGCCCTTTTAGAACTGGGGGTTTAGCGCCTCGCCCTGACCTGATTGCTGGAGTTGTACTGCCGTTCCAGCCTCCTGCACCGGATCACCCCGCCCAAACCCCCACCATCTTCACCTTCGCGCCAACCGGACGCGACGAGCCGGTCAACATCAGGACCACCATGATCAACGGTGAGCCGTGGTTCGTGGCGGCTGACGTCTGCCGAGCGCTCGGTATCTATCAGACCACCAAGGGGCAGGCCTCCGCGATCATGCAGCGGCTCGAAGACGACGAGTTCCGAACTCTGCTGCTTTTATCCCCCACCCACGGTGGGTGGGTAAGGAAGTCCGCCGCTCGATGCTCGTGCTCGCCGAGTCCGGCCTCTACGCCTTGATCAACCGCTCGGACAAACCCGAGGCCAAGGTCTTCCAGCGCTGGGTGAACCGCGAGGTCCTGCCGTCCATCCGCAAGACCGGCGGCTACCTCCTCAACGAGGAGGCCCGTGAGACGGCCCACGCTGACACGCGGGAAGCCATGCCGCTTCCTATGGACCTCGCCGAGGCCCTCGCTGCGTTCACGACGGCGCAGCAGGAGACGAACCGCCTGCTGGGGGAACTGTTGGCCTCTGGTGCCAAGACGGTTGCCGCCGCCTCCGCAGACCTGCCGTCCGTTCGGTGCCGCCGTTTGGCTCGATGGTTTTTAGGGTCAGAAAGCCGAGGGGGCATATGGTAGGTGCCTAGCCTTCTTTACCCCCCTACCGGGGGGCGGCCTGACAGTTCCGGGAGCCCTCCGCTCGCTTCACGCTGGATGCAGCCTCAAATGCTGGCGGGGCGCTACTATACGGCGCTTGGGCAGCGCGGCACTTCGGTCAACCTCAGCACTGCCCTGGCTGACGGCGGGTCGCGGTTCGTGGCGGCTGACGTCCGCCGGTCGCCCGGCCTTCGGCCCGATGCCCCTCCATTGGCTAGGGCGCTGCACGACCGCCACGGCGGTTGCTCCTGCCCAAGCGCGTAGGTGGGCGCACAAGCAAAAGGACCAGATGGGTTGTCCATCTGGTCCTTCGGTTGCTCTAGCCAGCTACCCGGTCCTCGGCGCTAGCGCGCCGGGGGCCGCGTCAGAATTCTACAGCGGTGACGCGCAGCTTCAACAGGAATCGAGCCTATCCCCGCTGGGTATGGTTCGTTCTGAAAGCTTGGAGCTGTACCCTGAACGCAGCCGCTGAGGCCTGTATCCATGCAGCGTCATCGAGCCCGACTAGCTCGTCATCGACGGTGCCAGTGGAAACGGACGGGGCGTCGCTACCGGCTTGGGCAGCGACGCGCGTCAAGTGAGCAATGTTCAAGGGAGAACTCCGTAAGACGCGGCGGGTGTTCGCCGGTGAAGCTTCTCTGAGTCGTCCGGCAGAGTCTGTCAACCGATTGATTATATTTAACTATCTGCGCCAGTGCGGAGGCTGCAGCGTTGCAGGCAGGCGACAGCGCGGGACTGGAGGGGGAGGTGCGGCGTCCGTCATATCGCGGTTGACACCCGACTCCATCGACCATATCGAACTGTGTAACGTCCGTTTGGAAGTTTGATATGAACACCCGCTTTGTAGCCTACTACCGAGTTTCGACCGCCCGGCAGGGGGCTTCTGGTCTTGGGCTGGCTGCCCAGCGCCGCGCCGTGGGGGAGTACCTTGAGCGGTCAGGCGGGACGCTGGTCGCCAGCTATGAAGAGGTCGAGAGCGGGAAGCGCGCCGACAGGCCCGCCCTGGCGGAAGCAATGGAGCGGTGCCGGCTGACAAACGCGCGGCTCCTCATCGCAAAGCTCGACCGCCTTTCGCGCAACGTCCACTTCCTGACCGGCTTGGAGGAGGAGGGCGTGGACTTCGTCGCCTGTGACATGCCCCAAGCCAACCGGCTGACGGTCCATATCATGGCGGCGGTGGCGCAGCAGGAGCGCGAGGCCATCTCGACGCGGACGAAGGCGGCGCTAGGTGAGATCAAGGCGCGCTTGAAAGACGGGTTGCCCTATGCGTCGAAAAAGAGCGGTCGGCCCGTCACCCGGCTGGGCAACCCTGCGGGCCTCAGCGTCTCTCGGCGCGACCTGGGTCCAGCGGCAGCGGCTGCCAAGGCTGACGCCTTCGCTGCTCGCGTCCAGCCCATCGCCACTAGGCTTCGTGCCGAGGGCCTATCGCTCGCCCATGTGGCGGCGCAGTTGGACGAGATGCATATCGACACCCCTCGCGGGAAAGGCTGGACAGCGATGGGCGTCAAACGCCTGCTCGACCGGCGGGTGTGATGGCGGCGGCAAGTTACTGATTTGTTTAGCCTATCCGGCTCCGGCTTCGTTGTCGCCAGGCACGGCGAAAAGCTGAACGAAATCAGATGGATCAATTGGTACGTCCTTTAGAGACCAAGCCAGTCCGCCCTCCGGTTTCCCTACAGTTGTTCCCCTAGGCTGTCCTACGGCTCCCCGCCGCTAGCCAAAGGCTGCCGACTGCTGGCCCACAAGGTCAGGGCAGGGAGATGCACCTCCACAGTCCATCCCCTCATGCCAGCTTCGTCGTGCTGGCCTTCTCCTGTCGAGGAGTCCCGCCCGCGCTGGCGTGTCGAGGCTGACCTTAACGAATCCCGCAGCGAAGCTTCTTCGTTGCGTCCCCTTCGCCCCTGACCTTGCCCTCTGGTCAGTTGGCGTCGTTCCCCCGGTCGCCTCTGGCGCTCCCGAAGCTCCCTGGCCCTGGCTTAGGCGACGCGACGGGGGCGACCGGGGGCTTTGTCCGAAATCACCACGCCAACCCTGTCAGACCTCGGCCCCGCTCCCTGCGGCGTTCGTTCGTCTGCCCCACTTTTTGCCCATGTGTATCGACCTGCACAGGGCGTCCCTCACCCCCTTCATCATCCATCAACGCTGCGGCCTTTTGGCCGGGGCTCCAGACCCATGAGCACCATGCAAGCCGCCACCCTACCCGACAATCGAACACCCGCCTTTTCCACGGGGAACGAGGTCTTCCTGAAGACCGTCCAGCGCCGTCGCGTTGGCGAGGCTGAAACCGCATACGCCATCGCCGACTGGTTCGCCGGTCACCCGTGGACGCTTGAAGACGCCCAATGGGTCGCGAAGGAACGCAAGTCCGTCCACCTCCACGATATGGGCGACAAGCTCGTCAACAAGGGTGTGGTCATCGCGACCCGCAACCCGCCTGCGGTGCCCGACGCCCAACCGGGGGCCAACCTCGCGCACCTGTCGGAAGCCCGCGCCGTCGCCCGCGTGGCGCTTCGGGGCGACCATGAGCGGCTTTACGGCCCTCGCCCCTAACCCTGCGCACACCGCCCCCTCATCAAGGCCCCTGTCAGCCAAGCGCTGCGGGGGCCTTCTGCATTTCAGGACCTCACATGACGAAGACCAAAACTCCCATGGCCACCCACGAAGACGATGGCTCCACCTTGCGCGTCCCCCTGGGCAACCGCCCTGGCTACTTCGCCACCATCGACGCCGCTGACCTCTCCCGCCTGCACGACTGGGGATACCGGGGCGGGTGGTTCGCCAACTCCAACGGAAATCGCCGACAGTACGTGAGGACCAGCGGCCAGCCAGGAGACCCCACGTTGGTGCAGGTGTCCCGACTGATCACCGGGGCAGGCCCTCGGCAGATCGTCCGCCACCGAGACGGCGACCGTCTGAACATGACCCGCCGGAACCTTGAGGTCATCTCGCGAGCCAGCCGCCGGGTCTAGGCCCCCAGCCAATAGCGAGGCCATCGCCACGGCCTCGTCAGGTTGGTTACGCGCGGTCGCATCCTGTTCGCCGCCCCGCTCAAACGCGCAAGCGGCTCAATAACCCCGTCATCAGAACCATTCCCACCGCTGCCCGCTAGAGGAGAGCCGCTTGGCCCATAGCCCCCAACACGTCGCCGGACGCACTAACCTTAGCAGTGATGATCAAATCGACTTCGCGACCCCTGCCCAGAACCACCCCGCCGCCGGCGGTCTCGACCTCAGTGCCGACGACGGGGTTGATTTCGGGGCCTCTGAGGCTTCCTTCGCACCCACATTCGCCGCCTCCAGCATCCCCCAGCGCAGCTACGCGCCGCCGATCGTCAACCCCACCCCCCGCAAGCCGGGCTGGGTCGAGGACATCCTGTGGCGCGGCGTGGCGGGAGGCCTGGAGCGCGCCATTACCGGCGTCGCCGAGACCGCCTTCGACGTCGTGGACGGCCTGTACGACATGCAGCGCCAGGACGACGCCACGCTCGACAAGGCGCTGTTCGCCGAGAGCGGCCAGCACACCAAGATCATGACCTTCGAGGGCGGTAAGTTCGCCTTCGTCCCCTATGACCAGGCCAAGGACCACACCGTCCGCCGCCTGCTCGACGAGCACAAGGTGTTCGACGCCCAGATACCCAAGTCCGAGGGCGGCTTCGCCAAGCTCACCCAGGCCGTCGTCGGGTTCGCCATCCCCTTCAGCAAGACCAAGCTGGCGCTGGAAGGCGCGGGCATGTTCGCTCAGTGGGGCAAGTTCGCTCCCCTGGCGGCTGACGTTGTGGCCAGCGGCGTGGCCGCGTTCAGCAGCCTGCACCCGCTCGAAGGCAACCTCGCCAATACCGCCCACGAGATGGGCATGGACCGCTCCGCCTTCGGCGAAGCGACCAAGTTCAACGGGCTGGTCGATGCGCTGAGCGTGGACAAGAACGACGACGCCATCATGGCCCGCATGAAGAACACCGCCGCCGACTTCACGACCAACCTCGCGTTCGCCGGGGGCTTCGAGACCCTCGCCAGGGGCTTCAAGCTCCTGCGGGGGTCACAGATCGTTGATGCCGCTGGCACCCTTACGGAGGCCGCTGGCAAGACGGTCGTGGCTCACGACGCCTCGGTCACCCATGCCGAAGTCAAGGCGCACGTCGCTGACCAGATCGCCGCCGAAGCTGGCCACCAAGCCGACCTCTTCCCCGAGGGTGGCCTGGGCGTTGCTCCGGCTGAGGTCCACACCGCCCGCCCTGTCGGCGACCAGATCGACAGCGTCGAGTCCATGATCCTGAACGTCGAGCGCAAAGGCGCGACGATGACCGAGGGCGAGATCACTGAGCTGGCCCAACAGTTCCTCGGGCACACTCAGTTCGAGGGTATCGAGCGGATCGGCGTCAACCCCAGCCGCCTGGACTTCGGCGAGTGGATGGCCAAGCACGCTGACCCCGAGGCCCTGCGCGGCTCCATCGACGACCTCCTGAACCGCATCTCTTCCTCGGAGGTTGGCAAGCGGCTGGCCGACGCGATGGGCTCCGCGCCCCGCACGGATGAGGCTGCTGCCTTCCTGTCGAAGATGATCGGCAGCGACGTCGCCAAGGTGATCAACACCTTCAAGGGCAAGACCCGCAACCTCGACGTCCACGTCCGCGCCGCTTCGGCCCTGGTCGGCGGCGAGGCGCGCAAGCTGATCGTCCACGGGGAAGCCCTCGGGGAAGCCATCACGCGCGGCGAGTTCACCTTCGACAACCCTGCCCACCCGGCCTACGTCGCCTTCCTCAAGCAGTTCGAGACCCTGACCACCCTCCAGGCTGCCATGCGTGGCTCCTTCTCGGAGATGGGCCGGGGCCTGCGCTCCATCCAGATGATGAACGCGGTGCGGACGTCGAAGGAAGGCGTCGAGCTGGCCAAGAGTGTGATCAAGGACCCCGCCGCCCGAGCCGCCAAGCTCAAGTCGTCCTGGGAGGAGAAGCTCCGCCAACTCGGCGATGCCTCCACCCCGGCGCAGCGCAAGGCCCTGTTCGACCAAGTCATGAAGGCCAACGGCGACCTATCAGCCGTCGCGGCTGCCATCGCCAAGCAAGAGGGCGGCTTCAAGGTGCGGGGCATCCGTGCGCTGCGCGAGACCTCCGCGAACCTGTTCAGCGTCGGCACCGCCTCGGCGACCGCCCTGGGCATGGTGACCAACCACAGCCTAGACCTGATCGCTGGCCTGGGCCACGGCCCCCTGGCTTGGCTGACCAAGCGCGACGACTTCCTGATCGCCGCCGCCGTCAACCGCGCCAAGTGGGCGACCGTCGCTCCTGCCTACGTCAACGGCCTGACCCGCGCCCTCCAAGTGGCTGGTGCCTCCCTCATCCGTGAGGTTGGACACGCTGCCGAAGGTGCTGGATCGGCTGGCCTCAAGGGCTCCATGGCTGCCGAGAAAGCGGCCAAGGACTGGGAGCGGATGATGGGCAGCGTGCCCACCCTTGCTGGCGACAAGTTCGGCCAGCACGCCAGCGGATCGGTGAGCCTCAGGTTCCACCGCGAGGCTGCCATGCGCGACCCGGCGATCTACCTGTCGGCCAGCGAGGTGGACAGCCTGATGGCCCAAGCCGACCACGGCCCGGCCTTCCTGGCTGCGTCCGCGCGGGCGACTGTCGGCCTGATCGTCAACACCTTCGGCGCGCTCACCCGCGCTGGCCGTGTGATGACCATCGAGTTCCTCGACGAGCTGACCGGCACGGCAGTCTACAGCGCCCACCGCTATGCGGAGGCCGTTGGGGTGACCACCGAGCAGGGCCTGAAGATCGGCAAGACCGGCAAGGAACTCTCCGACTACGCCCACCGCAACGCCAAGGTCCTCGTCTCCAGCACCTCGCGGGAGACTGCGGTCCACCTGCAGAACGCCATTGAGGCGGGAGGCGGTGACCCGGCGCGCATCGCGCAGTTGGCTGAGGACGTGATCCAGCGCCACGGCATCGAAGAGATCGCCCAGGCTGACGCCCGTCGCATGCTGTTCCAAGACGCTCCGACCACCAGCATCGGCAACGCAATGTCCAAGGCTGCCAAAGCAATGGACCCCGCAGGCATCATCGCGCCGTTCGTCAACACTCCGATCCGCATCCTTGAGACTGGCATCATGGACTACTCCCCCGTGGGGTTGTTCAAGAAGCAGCTTCGGGAAGACCTCCGGTCCAACGGACCCAAGGCCACCGAGGCCCTGGTCAAGATGGGCATGGGCACCTCGGTGCTGCTGATGGGCTACAACATGGCAGCCAATGGCTCCCTGGTGGGCTACGACGGCGGCTTCAAGTCGAGCAGCCGGTCCCTCCGGTCGCAATACTCCATGAAGGTGGGAGACCACTGGATCGAGTACGGCCGGATCGACCCGCTCGCGACCCTGATCGGCATTGGCGCGGACCTTTATCAGTTCGAGAAGGCTATCGAGGACTCCGACCTGTCGGGCGACCCCTCCATCGCCCACCGCTTGGCAAGCCTCGCCGACGCCGGGTGGTCCGCGATCACCACCAACATCATGTCGAAGACCTACCTCCAAGGCCTCCAGGCTGTTTCGCAGCTCGCCAAGGAAGACACCCAGGCCCAAGGCCTCCAGCAGATCGCGGGGGGCCTCCTCCAGCGGTTCGCCCCCATGGGCGGGATACAGAAGGGCATGTCCAGCGAGGCCAACGACCAGACCCTACAGACGACTGATCCGGCGGACTGGTGGGAGCAGATGAAGAACCAGTACGTCTCCTCGTACTTCTTCGCCAACGTGGCGCTCCATGAGCGTCGTGACGGCTTCATCGGCCAGCCCGTCGAGTACGACCGCGTGGCTGGCATCAAGGTGTCCAGCCGCGACGAGGACCCGCTCTACGTCGAATTGGCCCGTCTGTCGTTCCAGTTACCGAAGGTTCCAGGCTCCATCGGCGGCGTCAGGCTGACCGGCGACCAGCAGCACCGCCTATTGGTCCTGATGGGCGACACCAAGCTGGGCGACAAGACCCTGCCGGAGAGCCTCCGTGACTACGTCACCTCGCCTGAATGGTCCAGCTATACGGACTACCAGAAGGTGGAGGTCATGAAGGTTGTTAGACAGGACTACTACGACAACGCCAAGGCTATACTGGTCGAGGAGGAGCGCGGCTTGCAGATCGACGCGGCGGCCCTTCAGTTCCAGCGCGAGCTGCGGCAAGGCGGGACGCCTGACAAGGCGATCCCCGCACAGGTCCAGGCGTTTAAGGAGCAGTTGTCCAGGCAGTGAGCTTGGGCGGCGCGGCGGGAAGTGGCATGCGCGCTGCCTCCCGACTCCATCTCATTCCAACTTCATCATGCGCCCTCGTCAGCATCCCGCTGGCGGGGGTTTTTCCAAGGGATCAAGACATGCGCAAGAGCAACAACGGCGCGCCTATCAGCGTTCGTGGAGAGGGCAGGGAACTCCGAACGACATACGGTCGCTGGGCATATGACACTGCCGCAGCCGAGGTGATGGAGGACCCGAGGGTTGCCCTTGGATTGCCTGCGGTGGTCGAGACGGTCAGCGAGAAGGAGGCCGCTGTAATCCTCGGTATCGCGCCTCGGTCTCTTGCAGATCGGAGAAGGCGGGGGACGGGGCCACGGTTCGTGCTTCACATGGGCGCGGCCCGATACCACCATGAAGACATCGGACGTTGGGCAACAAGGTGAGTCGGGTTTGGGCACCCCGCCCGCATCGCGGCTCACGCCATGTCGTGGATAACGGCCTGTTAGGAAATGCGGACGAACCTCCGCGTGAAGCGTTGCGTTCTAAGCTTGTTCTGCTAGTCGTGCCGAGCTCTGTGGCGTTGATGGGAAGGGGAGGGAATGGCGTTTACGACACTCGACCTGTTCTCAGGGGCTGGCGGTTTGAGCCTTGGCCTTGAAGCCGCAGGCATTCACAGCACCCTGGCGGTCGAGATCATGCCCGACGCCGTCGCCACTTACCGCGCTACCTTCCCCCATGCAGAGGTCCACAACGGCGACATTCGCAATGTCGAGTTCGCGCGCTGGGCTGGCGTTGACGTTGTGGCCGGTGGGCCGCCCTGTCAGCCGTTCTCAATCGGCGGCCTCCGCCGTGGACGCGAGGACGTCCGAGACTTCCTGCCCGAGTTCGTTCGGGCCGTACTCGAAGTCCGCCCGCGCGCGTTCATCATGGAGAACGTGCCGGGCCTTGCCTCTTTCGGCCCGTACCTCAGAACGGTGTTAGAGCCCCTCTTCGATCTCTACGCGATCTCCGAGCCTCAGGTGCTCAACGCCGCCGACTACGGTGTCCCGCAGAGCCGCAAGCGCCTCGTGATCGTGGGCAGCGCCGAGGGCGCGCCGTTCCGCCTGCCGCCCGGCTGTCCCGAAAACCGGGTACCTGCGGGCGCGGTGCTGACCCGTGAGCCTCGTGGTGAACCGAACCCGTCAAAGATCGTCTTCGCGAAGAACCCCGACCTCCGGCCGAACCCGTATCAAGGGCACCTGTTCAACGGTGGTGGCCGGGCTGTCGAACTTGGCCGGGCGTCACCCACGATCCTCGCCGCCGCCGGGGGCAATAAGACCCACTTCCTCGACCTCGAAGACCGCATTCCGGCGTACCACCGCCACCTCAAGAACGGCGGCTCGCCCTACGTTGGTGAACTGCCGGGCGCGCGACGCCTGACTGTGATGGAGAGCGCCGCGCTCCAAAGCTTCCCCGAGCATGTGCGGTTCCTGGGGTCGCGCAGCTCCCAGTATACGCAGATCGGCAACGCGGTGCCGCCCAGGTTGGCGCAGGCTATCGGTAACGAGCTGGTGGAGCAGGTGTTGGGGCGTTCACGCCGTAAGCGCGTGGCTGCCTAGAAGCCCAACGAACTTGTTGACCCGTTCCATGTCGGGTTGGCTGTGGACCAGATGGCCGTGGAGCCGCCGAAGGGCCTCTTCGCGGCCTGGCTTCCTTAGAACGCCCACAAGCGTCCGCAGGAAGCTTCTGACGTCCATAACCGACACGTCCGTGGTCGTCCCGGTCAGCGCGTCTACTAGGCCGGTGAGGTCGTTTCCGTGAGCTAGTATGTGGACGCGGGAGAGGTCTGCTTCACGGGCGGAGATCAATGCCTGGGCGACCTTGAGTTTCCAGTTGCTGGCGGAGACCTCAAACGCTTCCTCGATCTTGTTCCCGCGCATGATTTGAACGTCGGCGGTCGCGCCGGAACTGGCGTCAGAAGCATTGATGTGCTTGGTCTTGATCGACAGGCCGCCGCCGATCCCGCCGCTTAGCCCGAACTCATCGAGCAGCGCTTCGAGGATGGCGGCGGTGGCGAACTGCTCGTATGCCCCGCCCGAGCCCTCCAGAAGCAGAGCGTCAAGGAAGCCTGATACCTTGGCGAAGGTCAGTTCACTCCGAGCGAGTGAGGGCATCGCTAGAACCGGCCGGGATGTGATCGCGGTCGCGGCGACCACGTAGGAGAATAGATCGGCACGCTCCTCTTCGGACGTGTCATTGAGCATGGACAACAGCTCGTCGTACTCACGCACGTTGCCCCGGATGAGGTTGTCGTTGTTCTTCCCGATGTTCTGGTAGGCGTCCTTAACGCTGAGAATGTGACGATACCGCGCAGCGGTACCCACCAGCTTGCCGCTGACCCTCGCACCGAACGCCGCAATGCTGTGGTCGAACTCCCCAGTCTGCTCCAGACCGAAGGCGAGCTGAATCAGGATCACGTCCCGGTAGGACGCCCCCTTCTTGACGCTCACGTCCGCCCGCTCGCGGAGCGCTTCGGGTAGGCTTTGAGCCAGCCGGGCGACGTCTGCTTGTGCCGTTTCCGGCGCGGCCAAGTAGGCGTCGAGCGCGTCAATGATCCTTGCCGCTGCGACGTGCGACATAGGGCGGGACTTGGACGACTCAGCTTTGGCCATGCGCCTATGGTGGCGCACCGCGTTGCCGGGAGTCCACCAAGCAGCAGCGCCCCCCTTGACTGTATCACACGACTGTTTCACAAAGCGGGCGTGGGTGGTGCTAAGCCCTTGAAATATCTAAGGTCAATTTCAGGAGCAGGCTCTCCCTCCAGGCCTACCACCTGCTTTTCAAGACCCGCCTAGTTCCCAACGATCTTCGGCAGCGCCGTGATCGGCTCCAGCGCGATGTCGCGGAAGAAGGTTTCGGCGCCTTCGGACTGTAGCTGGATCGCGCCGTGGGTCAGGGGCTGGCCCTCGGCGCGGATGTCACGGACCTCCATCACCGGCACGCCATTGACCACGTGGATGGCGCTGTCGCCCAGCACATAGAGGTCCAGGGTGTTCCACTGGCCGGGCGGCTTCTCGGCGTCGCTGGCGGCCTCGACGTTCCAATTTGGCGTAACGACGGCCACGTCGCGGCCGGTGGGCGAGAACCGCAGCTTGGGCTCGATCAGGCTGGGGTCGTCCACCGCCTTGACCGTGGCGCTGACCGGGTCGCCGACCCGCACGACCATGCCGACCGACCCGAGCATGATCTCGAACTCCATCGACCGGCTCCAGGTGCCAAACACCGCGCCGGGCGCGCCGTGCGAATGGTAGAGCAGGCCGTTGTTGGGGGCCTGGGTCTCGCGCGGCGCCCAGCGGCCCTTGCCCCATTTGTATTGCAGGCGCAGGTGGTAGTCGCGGAAGTCGCCCTTATGGACCAGGCTGCCCCAGGTCTTGCCATTGACATAGAGGGCGGGCCGGCCGTCCTCCTGAACCACCTTGAAGATCTCCGCGCTCTCGACGGTTGCGCCGATCGGAGCGACAGGCGGATCCTTGTAGGTCAGGCCCGGGTCGCGATAGCCGAGCCAGGCGTTCCAGTCGGTCAGGTCCTTGCCGTTGAACAGCGACACGGCGGGACCAGCAGCCTTGGGAACCTCGACGAGCTTCAGGGGCGGCCGGGCGAGGGCGAGGGCGAGGTCGGGGGTGGTGGCGACGAGCGCCATTGCCAGGATGGGGGCGACGGCCAGGGTCTTGAGCATGTTTCCTCCGCGGCCCTTTTCCGGGTCACACGCACCCTAACTGACAGCGTTGTCGGTTCAAGCCTTTCGACGGGGCTTGGCGGAACTCAAACAAGCGTTAGAATTCTTCGAAACCACAAAGAGGAAGCCCCATGCCCAAGGTCCGCGCGAACGGCATCGAGATCGAATACGAGGTTTTCGGACCCGAAGGCGGAGCTGCGCTGCTGTTGATCATGGGCCTGGGCCAGCAACTGACCCGCTGGTCGATGTCGCTGGTCGATCAGCTGGTGGCCGAGGGCTACCGCGTCATTCGCTACGACAATCGCGACATCGGCCTGTCGAGCGGGTTCGACCACGCCCCGACGCCCGACCTGCCGGCGGTGTTCGCCGCCCTGATGCAGGGCCAGGATCCTGGCGCGCCCTATCTCCTGAGCGACATGGCCGACGACGCGGCCGGCCTGCTCGACGCCCTGGGCGTCGCCCGCGCCCACGTGGCCGGCGTGTCGATGGGCGGGATGATCGGTCAGATGCTGGCGGCGCGGCATCCGTCCAAGGTGCTGTCGCTGGTCTCGGTGATGTCGACCACCGGCAATCCGGCCGTGCCGCCCGCCACGCCTGAGGCGCAGGCGGCGCTGTTCGCCCGCCCGACAGCGACCGATCTGGACAGCCTGACCGAACATGCGCTGAAGGCCCAGATCGCTATCCAGAGCCCGGCCTGGCCGGTCGATCCGGAGACCGAGCGACCCCTGCTGCGAGCCGCCATACAGCGCGCCAACCACCCGGCCGGGGTTCTGCGTCAGATGATCGCCGTCATCGCCTCGGGCGACCGCCGCGAAGCCCTGAAGACCATCACCGCCCCGACCGTGGTGCTGCACGGCGCCGCCGACCCGTTGGTGAATGTGGAAGGCGGCAGAGACACCGCGGCCACGATCCCCGGCGCAGAGCTGCGGATCATTGAGGGCATGGGTCATGACCTGCCGACCGCGGTGCATGACGCCTTCGTCGACGCGGTGAAGGCGGCCACGGCGCGGGCGAAGGCGCTGGCTTGATGCGATTGGGGACAGGCCCATGGGCCTGTCCCCTACGGTGCACACCGAAGGGGCAAGCTTGTCCTGAAAGCGCGACCGCGCCGCGCGCCGCTTCCCAGCCGGCCCCATCTGCGCCACCCTCGCACCATGGCCTACCGCGCGACGCTCGGATCGACGACCTGGACCTTCGACAACCTGGCCGACCTGCTGGCCAAGGCCTCGCCGCCGCGTTCGGGCGACGCCTTGGCCGGGATCGCCGCCACCAGCGCCCAGCACACGGTCGCCGCCAAGATGGCCCTGGCCGACGTGTCGCTGAAGACCTTACTGAACGAGGCGGTGGTTCCCTATGAAACCGACGAGGTCACCCGGCTAATCCTCGACACTCACGACGTGGCGGCCTTCGCGCCCGTGGCGTCTCTGACGGTGGGCGAATTTCGCGACTGGCTACTGTCGGAGATCGCCACCCCCGCCGCCCTGACCAGACTGGCGCCCGGCCTGACGCCGGAGATGGTGGCGGCGGTGTCCAAGCTGATGCGCAACCAGGACCTGATCCTGGCCGCCTCCAAGTGCCGCGTGACCACCAGGTTCCGCAACACCATCGGCTTGCCCGGGACCATGGCCGTGCGCCTGCAGCCCAACCACCCGACCGACGACCCGGCCGGGATCACCGCCTCGATCCTGGATGGATTGTTGTACGGCTGCGGCGACGCGGTGATCGGCGTCAATCCGGCCAGCGACAGCCTCAATGTGCTGGGCGACCTGACCCGGCTGATGGACGACCTGATCCAGCGGTTCGAGATCCCCACCCAGTCCTGCGTGCTGACCCACGTGACCACGGCGCTCCAACTGATCGAGCGCGGCGCGCCGGTCGACCTTGTGTTCCAATCCATCGCGGGCACCCAAGCCGCCAACGCCAGTTTCGGGGTGACGCTGGCCTTGCTGCAGGAGGGGCTGGACGCCGGCCGGTCGCTGAACCGGGGGACGGTGGGCGACAATGTCATGTATTTCGAGACCGGCCAGGGCTCGGCCCTGTCGGCCGGCGCGCATCACGGGGTGGACCAGCAGACCTTGGAGGCCCGCGCCTATGGCGTGGCCCGGGCGTTCGAGCCACTGCTGGTCAATAGCGTGGTCGGCTTCATCGGCCCCGAATATCTCTATGACGGCAAGCAGATCATCCGGGCCGGGCTGGAAGACCATTTCTGCGGCAAGCTGCTGGGCGCGCCGCTCGGGGTGGACGTCTGCTACACCAACCATGCCGAGGCCGACCAGGACGACATGGACAGCCTGCTGACCCTGCTGGCCACGGCGGGCGTCACCTTCGTGATGGGGGTGCCCGGCGCCGACGACGTGATGTTGAACTATCAGTCCACCTCCTTCCACGACGCGCTCTATGTCCGCGAGCTGTTGGGCAAGACCCGCGCGCCGGAGTTCGAGGCCTGGCTACAGCGGTCGCGGATCGTCGGGAGCGATGGCCGCCTGGCGCCGCGTGCGGCGGGCCATCCTCTGCTGACGGCGGGGGCGGGGACTTGAGCACGCCGGTCACTCCCGATCCCTGGACGGCCCTGCGTCGTCACACCCCGGCGCGGATCGCCCTGGGCCGCTCAGGCTCCAGCCTGCCGACCTCCGAGGTGCTGGCCTTCGCCCTGGCCCACGCCCAGGCTCGCGACGCGGTGCACGCGGCGTTCGACGCCGAGGGCGTGGCGGCGGCCATCGAGGCGCTGGGCATGCCCGCGACGATCGTCGATAGCGCCGCGCCGGACCGCGCCACCTATCTGCGCCGCCCGGACCTGGGGCGGGCCCTGTCGGACGCCGGCCGGGCGGCCCTGGTCGCCTCTGCGCGCGGCGCCTGCGACCTGGCCATCGTCGTCGCCGACGGCCTGTCCTGCGCCGCCGTCCACGCCCATGCCGCGCCGCTGGTCGAGACCCTACTGCCCGCCGTACGCGCGGCCGGTTGGCGGCTCGGACCCGTGGTGATTGCGCGCCAGGCCCGCGTGGCGCTCGGCGACGAGGTCGGGGCGCTACTGGGCGCGCGGTTGGTGATCCTGCTGGTCGGCGAGCGGCCCGGCCTGTCGTCGCCCGACAGCCTGGGGGCCTATATCACCTTCGAACCCCGCGTTGGCCGCACCGACGCCGAGCGCAACTGCGTCTCCAACATCCGGGGCGAGGGGCTGAGCTACGAGGCGGCGGCGTTCAAGCTGGCCTGGCACGCCCGTGAGGCGCTGCGCCTGGGCCTCACGGGCGTGGCGCTGAAGGACGAGAGCGACACGGCGCTGCTGGGGGTTTCAAGTCCTCCCCCTGTGGGGGAGGCGATGGCGTAGCGATCGGTGGGGGGAGTTTTAGGATCGCGGATTGGGCGCGGGCGATGGTGTGTCACTCCCCCCTCCGTCGGCTTCGCCGACACCTCCCCCACAGGGGGAGGAACGGTCCGCCGCCCGCCTTTTACGCCACAAGGCCGCGTGGCGCCGAAATAGTGAACGCGGGTCGCCCAAAGTGCGGATTGTGATCACGATGAATCGCCGTCGCCCTCATCGACGCGCAACCTCCACTGGGAAACAAAAGCAGGGGGACGGATCATGAGCGAGGAAATCGCGGGCGGCGGCGTCAGCTACGAGAAGGTCGATGCGGCCTATTTCGACAAGCGCGGACTGAAGCGCTACGCGGGGGTGTTCTCGCTGTGGGCCCTGGGGGTCGGGGCGGTGATCTCCGGCCAGTTCTCGGGCTGGAACCTGGGCATGGGGGTCGGCGGCTGGGGCGGCATGCTGGTGGCCACCCTGATCATCATCGTGATGTATCTGGGCCTGACGTTCTCGATCGCCGAGATGGCCGCCGCTCAGCCGCATACCGGCGGGGCCTACAGCTTCGCCCGCGCCGCCATGGGACCCTGGGGCGGCTTCATCACCGGGCTGTGCGAGAACGTCGAATATGTGCTGACCGCTGCGGTGGTGTGTTTCTTCATCGGCTCGTACCTGGGCGGCATCTTCGAGACGCCGGCCTGGGTGCAGCCGCTCTACTGGATCGGGGCCTATGTCATCTTCGTCGGGCTGAACGCTGGCGGGGTGGCGATGTCGTTCAAGTTCACGGTGTTCATCACCCTGCTGGCCCTGGGCTGCCTGGCGGTGTTCTGGGTCAGCGCCCTGCCGCACGCCGACTTTTTCAAATACGCCATGAACGTGGGGCCCGGCGGGACCGAGCTGAAGGACGGCCACGGACCGTTCCTGCCGGCCGGGGTCGGCGGGGCCCTGGCCCAACTGCCCTTCGCGGTCTGGCTGTTCCTGGCCATCGAGCAACTGCCCCTGGCGGCCGAGGAGAGCCACACCCCGGCCCGCGACCTGCCCAAGGGCATCATCCTGGGCATGCTGACCCTGATCGTCTCGGCCCTGCTGGTGCTGTGGCTCAACAGCGCCATCTCGCCCGGCGCCTTCGCCCTGTCGAAGTCGGGCGAGCCGATCCTGGAAGGTTTCCGCACGATCTATGGCGGAGGCTTGGCCAAGGTCCTGGCGGCCGTGGCGGTGGCGGGGCTGATCGCCAGCTTCCACGCCATCATCTTCGCCTATGGCCGGCAGATCTATTCGCTGTCGCGCGCCGGCTACTTCCCGCGCGGCCTGTCGGTGACCAGCGGCACGCGCAAGACGCCCGACGTCGCCTTGCTGACCGGCTCGGCGGCCGGCCTGCTGGTGATGCTGGCGGTGTGGTTCATGCTGGGGGCCGAGAAGGGCGCGGCGGTGATCGGCGGCACGCTGCTGAACATGGCGGTGTTTGGGGCCATGCTGTCCTACGTGGCGCAGGGCGTGTCGTTCATCCTGCTGCGCCGAAAATTCCCCGACATGGCGCGGCCGTACAAGAGCAAGTTCGGCGTGCTCGGCGCGGGCCTGACGGTGGTGATCTCGCTGGTGACGATCTTCTATCAGTTGAAGGACCCGATCTATCGGGCCGGCATGCTGGGCGTGGCGATCTGGTTTGCGGTCGGCATCGTCTATTTTGCCTTGGTCGGCCGCAAGAAGCTGGTGCTGTCGCCCGAGGAAGCCTTCGCGATCAGCGGTGGCAAGACGGCTTACGAGACGCATTGAGCGGGCGTTTAAATCCGCTCATCCCGGCAGTCGCCGGGATGAGCGGTGTATTACCCCCCGTACGAGCGCCCGCCGCCGCCGAAGCCCCCGCGGGAGATCACCGAGCTGCGGCTCTGGACGCGGGTCGGGGCCTTCATGGCGGGAGCGTCGAAGCTGTCGGCGCGGACGCGGGTGCGGCCGGTGACATAGTCGCGCGACAGCGGGGCGCCCGAGCCGCCGTAATAGGTGCCGCCCCGGTCGCGATACATCGGCGCGCCGTAAAACCCGCCGCCCATGTTGCTGAGCGCCTGGCCGACGATGAAACCGGTCAGCAGCGGGGTGAAGAAGCTGCCGCCGCCGTTGTTGTCACTGCGTGGCACGCACTGGGACACGCCGTAGCGCTCTTCGCAGCTCTGCTGGTCGCCAAACTTGGGGGCGTTGGTGGCGCTGTCCTTCTGGGCCTGGGCATAGGCGGTGTCGCACTGCTGGGCGGTCATGGCGCCGTCGGCCTTGCAGTCGGCGAGCGAGGCGAAGGTCTTGGCGTCGACCTCTTGCGTCGCGGCCGGTGGGTCGCCCCACTGGGTTGCGGCGGGCGAGCCGTCGCAGGCGCTGATCGACATCGCCGTGCCGGCCATCAGGCCGGTCAGGGCCAGGCTGCCCGAGCGGAGGCGGCGGCGGGGTTGCGGGTGATCGGTCATGGAAAGCCTCAGGCCGTCATGCAGGCGGCGTTGAGCAGGCCAACCGCCAGGGAGATGCTCATCAGATAGACGCCGGCGGCGATCTCGCCCCGTTCGATGCGGGCGGCGACGTCCTTCATCGCCACGACGCGCACCAGGCTGAAGGCGGCGACCTGGATCACGCCGGCCAGGGCCGCCCAGGCGCAGAACTCGACCAGCGACACGGTGTTGCTGAGCGCCGAGGCCAGGGGCAGCACATAGCCGACCAGGGCGCCGCCCAGGGCCAGGGCCGCAGCGACATTACCCTCGCGGATCAGCTTGGCCTCGTCATAGGGCGTAACCCACTGGTAGATCAGCTTGAAGGCCAAGGTGAACAGGCCGGCGACCACGAAGGCCAGTAGGAACGCCAGGGCGTTGCCGCCAAATCCGTGCAGGTCGCTCATGTTCATTCCCCTCGAAACTCGTTTGCCGCCTAGGCCCGGAACTCGCCGACGCCCAGGGCCACACCGATCATGATCTCGAACGAGACCTCGCGCTGGCGCGTGTCTTCGTTCTCGTTCTCCTGCTGGATGGCTAGCAGAAGCTCGCGGCCGTCGCCCGGCAAATCGCGGGAGAACAGCATGCTGGTCTGGAAGATCCGCCGGTCGGGGATCCCGTCTCGGTCGTCATGGACGTCTTCCCAGAAGGCCACCGGCTCCTGGCTCTCGGCCTCGTCGCCGAACCAGTCGCGGCGGTATTCCGGCAGGCCGGGACCCGTGAAGGTGCGGGCCCGCAGCCGCTTGGCCCAGGCCTCCTCGTCGGCCTTGCCGCCCGGATAGGCGCTGTCCCACGGAATGAACACGGTGATGTCGGTGACCCGCTGGCCCTCGCGGTCGTCGGTGACAGCCTGGAACATCACGTTGTCGTCCGTATAGAACCGGTGGACAAAGCCGCCCTCGCGCAGCTCGATCAGGCCCTGGGCGGTGATTTCCAGGGTGTCGGTGTCGAGGGTGAACTTCAAATCATCGCCCAGCCGGCGCCAGGCCAGGGTATCGAGCCAGACGGTCCGCCCCAGCGTGACGTTGCGGATCGCCGGCAGGGCCGAGACGGGGGCGGTGTCCTTGCGGCCGAAGAGCTTACCGAACATGAAGGCGACCCGATGCGAAACTCCGTCCACATGTACGGCGCCTGCCCCGGTCAAAAAAGAGGGGAGCGCAAAAGGGGCCGCGCCATTACCAACTTGTCATCCAAGACCGTAAGATCGCGCTCTCGACGACTGGCGTTCGCTCGCCCATCTAGTATGAAGCCGCCTAAGCAGGCCCCAGACCGAACGAAGACGAGGACCACGCCCCCATGAGCCAGACCGCCTGGACTGTCCGCACCCTGAAGGCCGCGCTCGATGACGCGCCCGGTCGCGGCGCCGACGAGTTGACCGTACGGGTGCTGGAAGGCGCCGAACCGATCCTGCTGGCCACCATGCACTGGCAGGGCGACCTGGAAATCTTCATCAGCGTCAGCGACCAGCAGATCGCCGCCTCCACCCTGCTGTGGCCGGTCGACGAGCAAGCCGACCGCCACGCCTTCAACGAATTCCTGCTCAAGGCCCAGAAGTTGGTGCCGCTGTCGAACTTCGGCATCAGCACGGTCGGCGAGCGCGATTTCTACGAACTGTTCGGCGAAATCTCGACCACCTCGCCGGTCGAGGAAATCCTGATCGAGCTGCGGACCCTGGCCGAGAACGCCATCGACGCCGCGTCCGACCTGCGCAACTCCTTCACTCCCGTCGCCGCTTAATTCACGACCCTACGGAGACTCCCATGTCCATCTGGAACAAACTGTTCACCCTGGGTCGGGCCGGCGCGCACGAAGCCACCTCGGCCGTCGTCGACGCCAACGCCCTGCGCATTCTCGACCAGGAAATCCGCGACGCCGACACCGCCCAGGGCAAGGCCCGCGACGACATGGCCAGCCTGGTGGCCCGTCGCCGCATCCTGGAAAAGGAAGTCGCCGGCTTCAGCGACCAGGTCACCAAATACGAGGGCTCGGCCCGCGCCGCCGTCACCAAGGGCGACATGGACCTGGCTCGTCAGGTGGCCCAGCGCATCGCCGATCTGGAGTCGGACATCGCCCTTAAGACGCCGCAGATTGGCGAGATGCGAGCGGCCGAAGATCAGCTGCATACCGCCATCAGCGCCACCGACCGCCGCATCGAGACCCTGCGTCGCGAGGTCGAGGTCGTGAAGGTCAATGAAAGCGTCCAGAAGGCCCAGGCCTCGGTCGCCGCGCGCGGCGCGGGCGCCGGCTCGTCGCTGGGCTCGGCCGCCGACAGCCTGGCGCGCATCAAGGAACGCCAGATGGTCCGCGGCGAGCGCATCAAGGCGGCCGGCGAACTGGAAGACCGCCGCACCGGCGCCGATCTGGACGAAAAGCTGCGCCTGGCCGGCATCATGCCCGGCCAGTCCTCGGCCGACGACGTGCTGGCCCGCCTGGCCCCGGCCAAGCCGACCCTGCAGATCGAGCAGAAGCCGGACGGCGAGGCCTAGGCGTAGCCGGTGCGCCGCCTCAAGCTGACGCCCCGTCCCGACTGGCAGGCCAAGGCCGACGCCGTGGGCTTCGTCTATCACCACACCGATGGCCAGGCCTATTGGGACGAGAGCGTGGCCTACGCCTTCACCCTGAAGCAGGTGGAAGACGACCTGGAGCCGGCCGCCGCCGAGCTCCACGACCTGTGCCTGGACCTGGTCGACGAGGTGGTCGGCAGCCAGGAGCTGATGGAGAAGCTGGCCATCCCAGCCGAGCATCGCGACTTCGTGGCCGGCGCCTGGCGCGCCAAGCAGCCGTCGCTCTATGGCCGGTTCGACTTCGGCTATGACGGGCTCAGCAAACCCAAGCTCTACGAATACAACGCCGACACGCCGACCAGCGTCTTCGAAGCCGCCACCTTCCAGTGGCTGTGGCTGGAGGAGCTGATCGCAAATGGGACGCTCCCCGCCAACGCCGACCAGTTCAACAGCCTGTTCGAGGCCCTGCGCGACCGGTTCAAGACCCTGTTCCCGACCGGCGGCTTCGTCCACTTCGCCAGCGACGCCGAGGCCGTCGAGGATCGCCAGACCGTGCGGTTCCTGGAGGACCTGGCCATCCAGGCGGGTCTCGACCCCAAGTTCGTGGCCATGAACGCCATCGGCCTCAACGAAGAGGGCCAGTTCGTCGATCGCGAAGGCTTCGTGCTGCAGGCGGCGTTCAAGCTGTATCCGTGGGAGCACATGCTGCGCGAGCCCTATGCCGTCCACCTGGTCAGCGCCGACGTGCGCTGGCTGGAGCCGCCATGGAAGGCCATCCTGTCCAACAAGGGCATACTGCCGCTGCTATGGGAGCGCCATCAGGGCCACCCGAACCTGCTGGAGGCCTATTTCGAGGGCGACGCCGCTGCGTCGGCGCTAGGCTCGACCTTCGTGCGCAAGCCGCTGTTCTCGCGCGAGGGGGCCAATGTCGAGGTGGTCGGCGCGGGCGACGAGCCGGTGCTCGACCAGGGCTATGGCGAGGAGGGCGCGATCGTTCAGGCCTACCATCCGCCGCCGGAGTTCGACGGCAAGCGCCCGGTGGTCGGGGCGTGGATCGTAGGGGCCGAGCCGGCGGGCATCGGCATCCGCGAGGACGGCAGCGTGGTGACCAAGAACCTGGCCCGGTTCGTGCCGCATGTGATCGAGGGGTAGGGGGCGAGCGAATGGCCGCTTTCGACCCTAGGCGGACCGTCAGGAGGGTGATCCGCAACTTTTTATGAGTGGGACAAGTTCCTGCTGGTGAAGCTGCGGAGTGACAAATGTTGCCCCATCAGTACGGGACGTAATGGCTTGATCCGCGAGCTGCATCAATCGTGCGGAACTAATGGAAGTCCTCAGAACGGGAAACCGTTGATCAGCCTGAGCCGACCAGGTTATGGGCCCCTCCAAGTTGAGCGCACCCGCTTTCACGCTCATGCGCGCAGGATCCGGAGGCCCATCGTCAACGTCGCGCGCGAGCGCTCGAACCACGATCTCAAGTTCCCCACCTGAAACACAAGCTATGCGGACAAGTGGTGGCGTGAACACGTCGCCTTCGGAAAGCCAAAGGCTATCCTTCCAGACTTGCCACCCCAGTGGAGGAGCATCTTGCGCGACAGGTTTGCTGGATGCAGCGCATCCCGAGACGCAAGCGACAGCTAAACCGACGACGATGGCATTGAAGACGTTCACATAGCCCCCAGGACTGCCGCCGGCAGCTTATCAGGCAACCTTCCGCTTTCTACCCTTCTCTGACTTTTGAAATGTCTGCTTCCGGCGACTGCCCGCATCCGCCCCTGATGCGGCCACGCCTTAAAGCCTTGGTGGATCGGAGCTCTGGCGTCTGACGATGTCAAGGACCACCTCTGGCGGCCGCGTTGCGGCGGCGCGGGAGCGCCGTCCTTGACTCGGCCAGACGCCAGAGCAAGCTCGCGATCGCGGTTTTAAGGCGCGGCCTCGCCGTTGCGGGCGGATCGGGAAGGGGCAGGGCTTTCGCGCGGGATCACACACACTTGCCCCCACCTGACGGCTTCGCCGTCTGTCCGCCCCCATCGGGGGCGGAGTTTCGCGCACTCACCTGAACTCTTCCCCCTCTGGGGGAAGACGATCGCGAAGCGATCCGTAGGGGGCAAGTGGGGTGAGCCTCTGACACCTTCACCCCGCCAGAACGTCGCAGCCCGCGACATGGTTAATGGGCCATTAGGAATCAGCCGCCATTGCTTGGGGAACCCCGCGCTGGGGCGGAGATTCGGCATGAACGGGTTCAATCGGCTGTCCTTCGGATGGAAGCTGATCGTGGTGGCGGGAGTGGTCGCGGGCCTTGGCCAGATCGGCTGGTCGCTGGCGACCCGTGCGGGCCTGGTCTCTCCGTTCGCCGTGGCCGGCCTGGCGACGCTGATCGCGACGCTGGCCCTGTTGATCCTGGCCTGGAGCGCCGCCAGCGGTCGCGCCGTGGCCTCGCTGGCCCGTTCGGTCGAGGGGCTGGGGGCCGGGCGGTATGACCAAGCCATCGCCGGCGCCGACGACCGTGAAATTGGCGCGGTGGCGCGCGCCCTTGACGGCGTCCGCAACGACCTGGCCCAAGGCGAGCGCGAGCGCGCCCAGCAGGCCGCCGACCGCGCTGTCGCCGAGGCCGCGCGCCAGCACCGCGCCGATCAGGTCGAGGCCTTCGCCCGCAGCCAGGCCGCCGCCGTGGCGACCCTGGGGCAGGGGATGGGCAAGCTGGCGCAGGGCGACCTGATCTGGCGGATGCGCGAGGACGGCTTCGAGGGCGAGGCCCGCCAGGCGCCGCGCGACTTCAACGCCGCGGTCGAGACCCTGCAGCAGGCCATGACCGGCATGCTGGCCACCGCCCGGGGCATCCGCGGCGGCTGCGGCGAGATCGCGATGGCCGCCGACGATCTTTCCCAACGCACCGAACGCCAGGCCGCCGGCCTCGAACAGACCGCCGCCGCACTCGACCAGATCACCGCCACCGTCCGCCGCAGTTCCGACAATGCAGAAAAGGCCCGCGGCGTCACGCAAAGCGCCAAGTCCAACGCCGAGAAGAGCGGCCAGGTGGTGCGTGAGGCCGTCGAGGCCATGGGCGGCATCGAGAAGTCGTCGCAATCGATCAGCCAGATCATCGGCGTCATCGACGAGATCGCCTTCCAGACCAACCTGCTGGCCCTCAACGCCGGGGTCGAGGCGGCTCGGGCGGGCGACGCGGGACGCGGCTTCGCGGTGGTCGCTCAGGAAGTGCGGGCCTTGGCCCAGCGCTCGGCCGACGCGGCCAAGGAGATCAAGGGTCTGATCCGCGCCTCCAGCGAACAGGTCGGCAAGGGCGTCAAGCTGGTCGGCGAGACCGGCCAGACCCTCGACCAGATCCTGGTCCAGGTGGCGCAGATCAACGATCTGGTCGGCGACATCGCCGCCTCGTCCAAGGAGCAGGCCGTGGGTCTGCAGCAGATCAATGTCGCGGTGAACCAGATGGATCAGGCCACCCAGCAGAACGCGGCCATGGTCGAACAATCCACCGCCGCTACCCACGCCCTGGCCTCGGAGGCCGCCGAGTTGGAGCGGCTGATCGGCGGTTTCCAGGTGGGCGCCGAGATTCACGACTACAGGCCGCGCCAGGAGGCTCCGCGTCGCTCCGCGCCGGCCCCGGCGCCAGCCCGGCGCGAAGCATTCCGTGAGCGCTATGTGCAGGGCGCCAACGCCCTGAAGATCGAGCCGCGCTCGCGCCCCGGCGAGTGGCAGGAATTCTAGGCCGATGACGGGCCGCCCGGCGTCTGCCGTGCCGGAAGGTCGTCGCGGTTGCGGAGCCAAGTGGTCCGCCCCACATTCTCTAGAGGGTCGACGATCGCGCCTTCCAGAGGCCAAGCCCGCTCATCCGACGTTAAGAACGGTCTGGTCTAGGTTTGAGTACGACGGGCTTGCGTCAGGACCAGCATGAACGAACGCGCCACGCCCTTTGTCAGTCCCGAGCCCGAGCCGGTCGCGTCGCCCCGCGCGCGCGCCGCTTTGCTGAAGCGCTTGGCCGACGTCCTGTGCCTGCCCGCCAGCCGCATCAACGCCTTCGAACGCTCGGTGACCGCCGACCTGATGGTCGAGATGCTGCGCGACGCCGTCGTCGGCGAGCGCGAAAAGGTGGCCCGGCGCCTGGCCAATCTCGCCGAGATGCCCGGCGTGCTGGTTCGCCTGCTGCTGCGCGACGACCTGCAGGTGGCCCGCGCCCTGCTCGAGAATTCGCCCAATCTCAGCGACGCCGATCTGATCAACTGCCTCTACAACGCCAGCCCCGATCACCGCCGCCTGATCGCCCTGCGGCGTGGGGTCAGCGAGGTGGTGGCCGACGCCTTGGTCGACATGGACGAGACCCTTGTCACCGAGACCCTGCTGAAGAACGAGCTGGTGCGCTTCAGCCACCAGGGGCTGGAAAACATCGTCGCGGCCACTCGCGACAACCCCCAACTGATCTCGCTGCTGCTCAAGCGGCCCGAACTGCGGCCCAGCCACGCCTATGTGATGTTCTGGTGGTCCGACGCCGAGGCGCGGCGGACGATCCTGCAGCGCTTCGCCGTGTCGCGCGAAATTCTCCAGGACGCCGTCGGCGACGTCTTCCCCCTGGCCTCAGCCGAGGGCTGGCAGGACCCGTTGTCACGCAAGGCCCTGCAGTTCATCGAACGGCGTCAGCGAAATCGCGCCGCCATCGCCAAGAGCCCCTATGACAGCCTGGAGGCCGCCGTCGGCGCCGCCCAGAACGGCATGACGCGCGAGACCGCCGAGGAAATCTCCTATCTGTCCGGGCTCAAGCCCATGACCGGGGCCAAGATCTTCACCGACCGGGGCGGCGAGCCCCTGGCGATCCTGTGCAAGGCCACGGGCCTGCCGCGCGCGGCGGTGCGCGCCTTGTGGCGTGGGCTGCGTCGACCCGAGACCGACGCCACTGGCGCCCCCGACCCGGGATTGGAACGCGTGCTGGCGGCGTTCGACACCGTCGCGGTCGATCGCGCCCAGACCGTGCTGCGCTATTGGAACTGGTCTCTGTCCTCTGCCATGACGCCCGCGCTGCTCAAGGCTATTCGCGAAGGCGACGAGGCCGCCGTCGATGAATATTCGGTGCCGCAACGCGCCGCAATGCTGGCCCTCTCGCGAGATTTCGGCCGCTAGAGCATTTTTCGACCGAAGTGAATCCGGTTCGCGTGAAGAGAAATGCGTCAAAACAGAAGATTAGAGCTCACGGCCTGACGCAGTCAGGTCGGGAAATGCCCTAGTCGCCAATAGCCGGTCGAACGGATTCAACGACGAGTGTCATCAGAAACGAAGACTTTATATCAACTGAAAATTGTTTTTGCGAATAAATAGATTTATTGTCCTGTCGGTTATCAGCAAATATAACGCGCTATCTATGTTTCCCGACTGTAATTATCTGCTATCCAAGACTGAACTAGACGCGGCTGGGCTAATTCCATGCGACTCGGGGGAGCAGTACTCAAATGGACGAACCGTCCGAGCTTATCGAAATCACGGCCAGCCTCGTCGCCGCCTATGTCGGCTGCAACACCATCGCCGCAACGGATGTGCCCAACCTGATCCGCAGCGTGCATGCCGCTTTTACGGGCGTCGGCGGCGAGCCAGAGCCGATCGCGGGGCTGGCCAAGGAGCCTGCGGTGCCCGTGCGGCGTTCGATCACGCCCGATCACCTGGTCTGTCTGGAGGACGGCCGGAAGTTCAAATCGCTCAAGCGACACCTGCGCACCAAGTACGACCTCAGCCCCGAACAGTATCGGGCGCGCTGGGACCTTGCCAAGGACTATCCGATGGTGGCCCCCAACTACGCCAAGGCGCGGTCGCACCTGGCCAAGCAGATGGGCCTGGGCCAGGGCGGCCGGAAGCCGGCGCGCAAAGGTCGCTAGCCCGACCGCCTGAGTCTGAGCGTTCAGTAACTTTAATTCAAACAACCGCTTGCGCCGCCGTTTCGCGAAATCGAGCGACGCCCGGCATCCCTCGCGGAGGCCGGGCGTTTGTCTTGCGGATTGACTCCCTTCGGTAAACTTTGTTTGAGGCGCGGTTTTCGCTGGCGACGATTCGGTCCTTAAGACATAGTGAATCGTCGTGATTCCAACGGCTTGTTAAGGAATCTGAAGATGAACGCGCAGTTGAGCGCATCGGCCACGGCGGCCCGCGCTCACCAGGAGATGTTCGCCTATTGGGCGTCCCTCCGTCGGGGGGCGAGCCTCCCGTCGCGCCTCGACCTGCATCCCGCGGGCATCAAGCGCATGCTGCCCACCGTCAGCCTGATCGACGTCAAGCGCGACGCCGATGGGGCGGTGGATTACCGCCTGCGGCTGGCCGGCACCGGCCTCTATTCGGTGTATGGCCGCGAAATCACCGGCCGCACCCTGGAAGACGTCTACAACACCGCCGCCGTTGAATACTGGCGTGAACAACTGAACAAGGTCGTCAACGAACGCCGCCCGGGCGTCGGCGTCCACAGCCTGGCCTGGAAGGGCTCGCCGCACATCTCGATCCTGTGGCTGCGTCTGCCGCTGGCCACCAATGGCAAGGACGTCGACATGATCCTCGGCTACGACGCGGTCGTGGGCTCGCAAGAAGCTGGCGGCCACAGCGGGATCCGCGCGGCCTAGGCTTTAAAATCCGCTCATCCCGGCACTTGCCTGCCTGAGCGGTTTGGAAGTCACCCCGCCAGAAACGCCTCGACCTCGCGCCGGCTGGGCATCGATGGCGCCGCGCCCGATTTCTGCACCGAAAGCGCGGCCGCGGCATTGGCGTGCTCGACGGCCTCGCGCAGGTCCATGCTGGCGGCCAGACAGGCCGCGAGCGCCCCGCAGAAGCAGTCGCCGGCCCCGGTGGTGTCGATCGCCTTGACCTTGCGGCCCTCGACCAGGAATGCCTCGTCGCGGCGCACAGCGGCGACACCGGCCGAGCCGAGGGTGACGATCACGATCTGGTCCGGACGACTCATCAGCTTGCGAGCCACGCGGGAGACTTCCTCAAGCCGCGTCGGATCGTGGCCCAGCCGGGCATAGGTGGCCAGTTCGGTCTGGTTGAGAATGAGAATGTCGGTTAGCGGAAACAGCGCCGCGCCCTGGGGCAGGGCGGGGGCGGCGTTGAGGATGCGCAGGGCGCCCTTGGCCGCGCCGGCCCGGAACAGGGCCTCAATGGCGGGCGCGGGGGTCTCCAACTGGCACAGCATCACCCGCTGTCCCTCCAGGGCCGTGGCGGCGACCTGTTGCGGCGAGAGCGTGGCGTTGGCGCCGCCGGTGACGACGATCATGTTCTCGCCGCTGGACGACACCCACACATGAGCCTGGCCCGTGGGGATGCCCGGCAGTTCCATGACGTCGGAGACCTGCACGCCATAGCCGGCCAGCCTGACCTTCAGGGTGGGGCCGCTGTCTTCCTTGCCGACCGCGCCCATCAGCCGGGTCGCCGCGCCCATGCGGGCGGCGGCCACGGCCTGGTTGGCGCCCTTGCCGCCCGGGAACAGCTCCAGCGAGATGCCGGCCACCGTCTCGCCGGGTCGTGGCAGGTCGTCGACCCGCGCCACGGCGTCCAGATTGATCGACCCCAGTACGAAAACGCCCATCGTTCTTCTTCTTGCCTGTGTTCTTTAGCCGCCGCCCGAGCCGCGCTGGAAGCTCTCGACCAGGCTGCCGGCGACGAGTCGCCAGCCGTCCACTAGCACGAAGAAGATCAGCTTGAACGGAAGGCTGACGGTCGCGGGGGGCAGCATCATCATGCCCATGCTCATCAGCACGCTGGCGACCACCAGGTCGATCACCAGGAACGGGATGAACAGCAGGAAGCCGATCTCGAAGGCCCGCTTGAGCTCCGAGATCATGAAGGCAGGGGTCACCACCTTCAGCGGCGTGTCGACGGCGGTCTTGGGTTTCTCGATCTTCGACAGGCGAATGAACAGGGCAAGATCATCCTGGTCCACCTGGCGCAGCATGAACACCTTCACCGGCGCCGTGGCGGCGTCGAAGGCCTCGGGCATCTCGATCTGCTTGTCGAGCAGCGGCTTGATCCCATCGGCATAGGACTTTTCGAAGGTCGGACCCATCACGATGGCGGTCAGGAACAGGGCCAGCGAGATGATCACCGGGTTGGGCGGGCTCTGCTGCACGCCGATCGCGGTGCGCAGCAAGCCCAGCACCACCACGATCCGCACGAACGAGGTGGTCATGATGACGATCGACGGCGCCAGGCTGAGCACCGTCAGCAGGCCCACCATCTGCACCACGCGCTCGGACAGGCCAGCGCCGGTGCCGAGGTCGACATTGATGGCCGATTGGGCCATGGCGACTGCGGGGGCGATGACCGTGCTTAGGGTGACCAGCGCGGCGATGGCGGCGGCGTGGCGGAGGTCCTTGGGATCGGCGCCGGTGACGAGTTTGATCAGGCCGCGCATCAGATCACGGGCTCCGTCGGGGCGATGGTCGGCGCGATGGGCTTGGCGACGACCGTCTTGGGGCCCCAGTTGAGCAACTGGCCTTCGCCCAGCATCAGCAGGCGCTCCTCGCCGTCGAGGCTGAAGAGCACCAGGCGGCGGGCGGGGTCCAGGACCAGGGTCTCGACCACCTGCATGCGGCGGTCCTTGCGCAGGGCGGTGATGCGCGACATGGCGTCGGGGCCGAACTTGCGCAGGGCCACGCCCGCCAGTCCGACCAGCCCCAGGGTCACAGCCAGGGCGGCGACGGCGCGGATCAGTTCTACGAAGTCGAAGTTCATGACGCCTGACGGTGCAAAGGGCGCGGCGCGGAGCCGCACCCCTGGTGTGCCCCAAGGTTCTTAAGGCCGGATTAACCCTGTTTCTTCACCATGAGCGCATGGGTCCCGATGACATTCCCCTCTTCTCAATGCTCAAGAGCCGCCTGAGCTATCTGTCCGAGCGGCAGAAGGTCATCGCCCAGAACGTCGCCAACGCCGACACCCCGGACTACCAGCCGCGCGACCTGAAGGCCTACAGCTTCAAGGCGACGCTGGACCAGCAGGCGACGGGCCAGCCCTACCGAGGCGGACCGGTGGCCCAGCCGGCCGGCGGTGTCCAGATGATCGCCACCAGCGCCGCCCACATGGCGCCGACCAAGCCGGCCAACATTTGGCGCGCCCCCGAGGGCCCCGACACCGAGACCACGCTGGACGGCAATTCGGTGACGCTGGAAGACCAGATGCTGAAGATGACCGACGCGCGGATGAACTACGACGCGGCGGTCAGCTTCTACCAGAAATCCATGGCGCTGCTGAGAACCTCCACGCGTCGGCCGGGCAGCTAAGGAACCCTAGATGACCGAGATCCGCTCCCAGTCGATGGCGACCATGGCGATCGCCGCCAGCGCTTTGAAGGCCCAGCAGGGCCGGATGCGGGTGATCGCCGAGAACATCGCCAACGCCAATTCCACCGCCCGCGTGGCCGGCGGCGACCCCTATCGTCGCCAGGTGCCGGTGTTCAAGCCCACCACCCTGCCCGGCGGTGGCGAGGGCGTGTCAATGGCCAAGGTCGATCCGGACATGAAGGACTTCCGCACCGAGTACGACCCCGGCAACCCGGCCGCCGACGCCAAGGGCTATCTCAAGCTGCCCAATGTCGACACCCTGGTCGAGGCGCTGGACATGAAGGAGGCGCAGCGCGCCTACGAAGCCAACATGAACGTCATCGAGACGTCGCGGGCCATGGAGTCCCGCACCCTCGACATCCTGCGCAAGTAAGGGCTGACCGATGATCACCGCGCTCGCCGCCGCCAAGGCCTATGCCGCCCAGGGCTCGATGGCCACGCCATCGCTCGGCGGGATCGGCGAGGTCAAGAAGGGCATGGACTTCGGGGCCATGGTCCGCTCGGCCATGACCGACACGCTGCACCAGACCCGCGCCGCCGAAACCAAGATGGCCCAGCAGGCCTCCGGCAAGGCCGAACTGATCGACGTGGTCACGGCGATTTCCTCGGCCGAGGCCAGCCTCGATACGGTGATGGCCGTGCGGGATCAGGTGATCTCGGCCTATCAGGAAATCATGCGGATGCCGATTTAAGGGATGGCTTAGCCCATCGCTAACACGATGAGTGTCCGCTGTTCGGCGGACGACCAATTTCGGCTTTCGACCCATTGCGGACCGTTGCACACCAACGCATGCTGCAGAACATGATCGACTACGTTTCGAGCCTGATGCAGGCGGACGCATTAAGCACCAAAGCCGCAGTCGTGGCTCAGGTGCCTG
>NZ_JAFCTW010000018.1:0-41206 GCF_049896225.1 Caulobacter sp. DWR3-1-2
ATCGTCGGCATCCGCCCGGTCCAGAAGACGACCTGCACCGGCGTCGAAATGTTCCGCAAGCTGCTCGACCAAGGTCAGGCCGGCGACAATGTGGGCGTGCTGCTGCGCGGCACCAAGCGTGAAGACGTCGAGCGCGGCCAGGTTCTCTGCAAGCCCGGCTCGATCACCCCGCACACCAAGTTCGTGGCCGAGGCCTATATCCTGACCAAGGAAGAAGGCGGTCGTCACACCCCGTTCTTCACCAACTATCGCCCGCAGTTCTACTTCCGCACCACGGACGTCACCGGGATCATCAAGCTGCGCGAAGGCGTGGAAATGATCATGCCGGGCGACAACGCCGAGCTGGACGTCGAGCTGATCACCCCGATCGCCATGGACCAGGGTCTGCGCTTCGCCATCCGCGAAGGCGGCCGCACGGTCGGCGCCGGCGTCGTGGCCAAGATCGTCGAATAGTCTCGACGCTCTAAACTTCGGCTGAGATTGCGAAGGCCCCGGGGGAAACCCCGGGGCCTTTTGCTTTACCAAGTTCCTCCCCCTGTGGGGGAGGACCTAGTCCGCCGCAGGCCGATGCACTACCTTCACCACAAGCCTGGAAGGGAAGTCCCGTGATCCGCAAACGCATGCTTGCCCTGTCGATGGCGACAGCCCTGACCGCTTGCCACAAGACGCCCGACCCACCCGCCTCCGTGCTCCAGCCCCCTGGCCTGGGCGACCGCGTGCGGGTGCTCGGCGCCGACGCCTTCGTGATCGACGGCCGGCATGTGCGGCTGGCCAACGCCTATGCTCCCCAGGGGGTGCCGGACGCTCGCTGCTGGGCCGAGGCCAGCGCGTCCAAACTGGCCAATGACTGGGTGCGCGCCAAGGTGCGCGAGGCCCGCGCCGTCACCGTCGAGCCGACGGGCGGGGTGGACGAGTATCATCGCGACCTGGCCCATGTCGGCTTCGACGGCGTCGACCTGGGACAGGCGCTGTTCGAGGCCGGCTTGGCCGGACGGCGCACCGACGCGCCCAATGGCCGGTTCTCGTGGTGCGATCCGATCAGCGGCCGGGCCACCGGGGCTCCGGCCGTCGGCACGCTGCTCGACAACGGAACGCGCTGAGGCGCGGCGGGGCAACCGGAACGGCGCACGGCCATTGATAGCGGCGGGAGAGCCGCATGATCCAGATCTATCAGACCGCCACCGGCGCCCTTCACGGCCTTGCGCCCTACGCCGCCCTGGCGGCCAGGCTGGTGATAGGCGTGATGTTCGCACTGTCGGGCTGGTGCAAGCTGACCAATGCCGAGCAGCACGCCAAGATGCGCCGATCGCTGCAGGAGGCTGGGATTCGCGCGCCGGAGGTTCAAGGCTGGCTCGTTGCGGCCTGCGAGCTTCTGTTCGGCGGCCTGCTGGTCCTGGGCCTGGCGACGCCGCTCGGCGCCGGCGTCCTGGCGATCATCTGCCTGGTGGCCCTGTTCACGGTGACCGGCAAGGAAATCGAGGGCGCCTCGCCGCTGATGCGCCTGTCTTCTCTGCTCTACAAGCCCGAGGTGCTGCTGCTGACGTTGCTGACCTGGCTGATTGTCGCGGGGCCGGGCTCGCTGTCGCTGGACGGCGCACTGGGGCTTTCCTGATTCCGCTCATCCCGGCATTCGCGGGGATGAGCGGTTCATCGAGGATTTGCGGTCCCTAAAGCCGGTCTACCGGCGACGCGGCCGCGCCGCCCGCCGCCTCGCGCGGGGTGGTCCAGCGCGACAGCTTTGGCGTCAGCCATTGCTCGATGTCGTCGACGATCTCGTAGACCACCGGCACCAGAACCAGCGACAGCACGGTCGAGGTGATCAGGCCGCCAATCACGGCCACAGCCATCGGCTGGCGGAATTCCGACCCCGTGCCGATGCCGAGCGCCGTCGGAAGCATGCCGGCCATCATGGCCAGGGTGGTCATGACGATCGGCCGGGCCCGCTCGCGGCAGGCCTCGATGATGGCCTCACGCTGGCTCATGCCGGCCCGCTCCTGTTCGATGGCGTATTCGACCAGCAGGATCGAGTTCTTGGCCGCCAGCCCCATCAACATCAGGAAGCCGATCAGCGACGGCATCGACAGCGACTGGCCGGTGATCAGCAGGGCGAAGAACGCCCCGCCGATCGCCAAAGGCAGTGCCGAAATGATGGTGATCGGTTTGAAGAAGCTGCGGAACAGCAGGATCAGCACCCCAAACACCAGCCCGACCGCCGACAGCAGGGCGACCGCGAAACCGGTGAACAGCTCGACGAAGGCCTCCTGATCGCCGGCCGTGGCCGGACCGACGCCGGGCGGCAGATGCTTCATGGTCGGCAGGGCGCCGACGTCGCTCATCGCCTGGCCCAGCTGGGCGCCGTTGTTGAGGTCGGCCTCGATGGTCACCTGACGCTTGCGGCCGAAGCGGAGGATCTGGGCCGGACCGGCCTGGAACGACAGTTCGGCCACGGAGTCGAGGCGGGTCGTGCCGCCGCTGGCCGTGGGGATGCGCAGGGCGCCCAAGGCGCTGAGGTCGGCACGGGTCTCGGCCGGCAGGCGCACACGGATCGGAATCCGCCGCTCGCCCTGGGTCATCTTGGCGACGTTGGCGTCGATGTCGCCCACCGTGGCCACGCGGGCGATGGCGGCAATGTCTGCGGCGCTGACGCCGAGGCGCGCGGCCTCGTCGGCCTTGGGCCGGATGACGATTTCGGGGCCGCTGGGGGGCGAGGACGGGCGCGGATCGGCGACCGTGCTCAGGGCCTGCATCTCGCGCTCGATCTGGGCCGCCGTGCGCTCCAGCAGCGGGCCGTCTTCCGAGGTCAGGATGGTTTGCACCTCCGAGGTGCCCCAGTCGCCGAGCAGGTTGACCCGGGCGTCGGGGATGTCGTGCAGCCCGTTGCGGACCACCTGCTTGATCTGCGTCACCGTCAGGTCGCGCTTGCCGTTCAGGACGATGGTGATGGTCGCGTCGCGGATGTCCGAGCCGGCCACGCCGCCAAAGCCGCTGCCGATATTGGAGCCGACCTGGGCGAAGACGTGGGAGGTTTCCGGCCGGCCCCTGAACATCTTGGTCACCGCCTGGACGGTGCGTTCCATGTCGGCCGGGGTCGCGCCGGGCGGACCCTGGACCTTCAGGTAATAGAAGTTGGCGTTGGCGGCCGGTTGGAAGGCGGTGGGAATGAACTTCACCATGCCAAACGATCCGACCAGGATCACCGTGCCGATGATGATCGCCAGGATCCGGTGGTCCAGCGACCACTCCAGCACATTGCGATAGAAGCCCTTGAAGTCCTTGCGCGGGTGGGCGTGCTCGACCGGCTTGAGGAAATAGGCGGCCAGCAGCGGGGTCAGCAGGCGAGCCACGACCAGCGAGAACAGCACCGCCACCGCGACGGTCAGGCCGAACTCCTTGAAGAACTGGCCGGGCGTGCCGGGCATGTAGGACACCGGCACGAACACCGCCACGATGGTGAAGGTGGTGGCCACCACGGCCAGGCCGATGGCGTCGGCCCCCTCGATCGCCGCCTGGAAGGGCCTCTGGCCGCGGGCGACGCGTTTCTCGATGTTCTCGATCTCGACCACGGCGTCATCGACCAGGATGCCGATGACCAGGGTCAGGGCCAGCAGGGTCACGACGTTCAGCGAGAAGCCCATCATCGCCATGAAGGCGAAGGTGGGGATCAGCGACACCGGCATGGCGATGGCGGTAATCAGGGTGGCCCGCCATTCGCGCAGGAACAGAAACACCACCAGCGAGGCCAGCAGCATGCCTTCCAGCAGGGTGTGCTCGGTGGCGGCGAAGCTGGCGCGGGTCTCATCGACGGTCGAGAAGATCTTCACGAACGACACGCCAGGCTGCTTGGCCTCAATCCCGCCGATGGCTTTCTTGATATTGTCCTCGACGGCCACGTCGCTGGAATCGCGGGTCTTCATCACCTGGAAGGCGACCACGGGTTTGCCGTCCAGGCGGGCAAAGCCGCGCTGCTCCTCGGCGCCCTGGCCCACCTGGGCGACGTCGGTCAGTTTCACATAGCGGCCGCCGACGATCGGGATGGTGATGTCGCGCAGCTGCTCGATGGTGGTGGCGGCGCCGAGCACCCGCAGGGTCTGCTCGCGACCACCAATGGTGGCCCGGCCGCCCGGCGCGTCGACGCTGAAGCTGGCCAGGGCCTGGTTCAGTTGCGGCGCGGTGACGCCGAAGCTGGCCAGGCGATCGGGGTCGATGATGACATTGATCTCGCGATCGATGCCGCCGACGCGGGACACCTGCGCCACGCCCTTTTCCCCCTGCAGGGCGCGGGTGACGGTGTCGTCGATGAACCACGACAGCTCGGTGGCGCTCATGTTGGGCGCCGAGACGGCGTAGGTGATGATCGGGGCGCTGGTGATTTCCAGCCGCTGGACGATCGGCTCGTCAACCTCCTTGGGAAGCAGCGAGCGGGTCTGATCGACCTTGGAGCGCACCTCGTCGGTGACCTTCTGCAGGTCTTCGCCGAGGTTGAACTGAATGGTCGTGATCGACGCGCCCTGGACCACCGAGGAGGTGATGGTCTTGACGTTGGAGATGCTGGCCACGGCGTCCTCGATCGGACGGGTGACCTGGGTCTCCATCTCGCCGGGCGCGGCGCCGCTCTGGGTGACGGTCACCGACACCGAGGGGAACTCGACATTGGGGAACTGCTTGATCGGCAGGGTCAGGTAGCAGCCGATGCCGGCGATGATCAGGGCGATGAACAGCACCGCGACCGGGATCGGGTTGCGGATCGCCCAGGCGGAGATCTGCAGCTCGCGCGTTTTCTGCTGGGGGGTCTTCTGTTCGCCAGCCATCAGCGGGCCGCCTGCTGGCTCGGCGCCGAGGGACGGATGACATCGCCGTCGGTGACGAACGAGGCGCCGCCGAGCACGACGCGCGTGCCGGCCGGCGGGCCCTGGATCAGTTGAGCCCAGCCGCCGCCCTTCTGGCCGACCTTCACCGCCACCTGGTGGGCGCGGTTGTTGCTGTCGACGGTCATCAGAAACAGGCCGTCGGCCTCGTAGCGGATCGCCGACTCCGGCACCGCCGTGACGCTGGCGCCCGAGGCCCCAAAGGTGGCGCGACCAAAGCCGCCGGGCCTCAGGTCGGGACGGACCGGCAGGCGCACGCGCACCTTGCCCAGGCGGTTGGCGCTATCAACCCGGGGACTGACCAGGCGCACCACGCCCGAGACAGATTGGCCGCCGGGCAGGGACACCTGGGCGGGCTGGCCGGCGCGGATACCCGCCAGGTCAGCCTCGTTGACCTCGGCGTCCAGCTCGACCAAGCCGTCGCGGGCGATGGTGAACCAGGGCGCGCCGCCGCCGCCGGCGATCTGCCCCGGCTGCACGCCGCGCTGCAGGACCCGGCCGCTGACCGGGGCGGTGATGGTCATCCGCGAGACGCGGGTGCGGATTTCGTTGAGCGCGGCTTCCTGGGCCTTGGCCTGGTAGCGCCGGGTCTCGATCTGCTCCTGGCTCAGCACGCCCTGACCATCAAGGCCCGCGACGCGCTTGGCTTCCGCCTGGGCCTGGGCGGTGAGGGCGGCCTGCTGGTCGACCTGGGCGCGCAGCAGGGTGGAGTCAAGCTGAGCCAGGGGCTGGCCGGCTCGCACCCAGTCGCCTTCGTCGGCGAACAGCCGCGCCACGCGATAACCGCTGAGCTCGGAGCCGACGGCGGCTTCCTCGCGCGAGACGAGCTGGCCCGACGCCTCGACCCCGCCGCCCAGCGGCCGGGTCTCGATGCTGCCGACGCTGACGGTGCGGGCCTGGGAGGCCGCCGTCTTGACGGGCGCCTTGTCCTTCTTGTCGCCACAGGCGGTCAGGCCGACCGACGCGATCAGCAGGACAGCGGCGAGCGTGGTGCGGGTCGTCATGGGGGAGGATCTCATTTCGGGGAAACCTGGGTCGGGGAAACCTGGGTCGAGGAACCCTGGGTCGAAGAACCCTGGGGCGAGGCCGGCGCATCCGGAGACCAGCCTCCGCCGAGCGCCTTGTAGGTCTGGACGGCGTGCAACAGGGCGTCGGTGCGGGCCCCGGTCAGGGCGGTGCGGGCGGCGCGCCAGGACTGCTCGGCCTGGAGGGTGGTGGTCAGGTCGATCAAGCCCAGGCCGTAGCCCTTGCGGTTGGCGGTGTAGGCGCGTTCGGCGCGGGCCTCGCCGGCCGTCAGCAGGGTAACGCGACGCTGGTCGGCGGCCAGTTGCACCATGGCGTTCTCGGCCTCGCCATAGGCGGTCTGCACCGACCGCTCATAGGCGATGGCCGCCTGCTGGGTGCGGGCGTTCTGGGCGTCGATGTCGGCCAACAGGGCCGGGATGTTAAGCACCGGGATCGAGACGTTTGCCCCGATCGACCAGGCCGAGCTGGTGGTCGAGGTCTGGCCGCTCCCGCCGCCGCCCGCGAAGGGGAAGGACGGCGAGACGCTCTTGGACAGCCCGACGCCCGGCGTCAGGTTGAAGGTCGGCAGCAGGGCCAGCTCATTGATCTTCAGATTGCCCGAGGCCGAGGCCAACCGCGCCTGGGCTTCGCGGATGTCGGGGCGGCGACCCAGCAGATCGCCGGGGATGGTCGCCGGCACGGGCGGGGCGGCGTCCAGCACGGCCGTGACCGTCAGGCTGCCTACGGAGTCGATCCCGCGGCCGACCAGGATCAGCAGGCTGCGCCGCGCCGTGGCCAACTGGGCTTCCAGGTTGGCGACGCGCGCCTGGGTTCCGGCGAGGTCGGATTCGGCGCGGTCGGATTCCGAAGTGGCGATCAGGCCGGCATTGGCCTTCTTGACCGAAAAGTCGCGCAGCGAGGCGTTGATGCGCTCGGTTTGCCGGGCGTCATCCAGTTGCACGGCCAGGCCCCGCGCTTCGAAATAGGACTGGGCGACATTGGCGGCCAGAGAGGCCCGCGCGCCCTCATAGGCGAAGCGGGCGGCGGCCAGGTCGTTGTTGACCACGCCCAGGGCGGAGCGCTTGCGGCCGAACAGATCCAGTTCCCAACTGACGTCGAAATTGGCGGCGTAGGCCTCGCTGTCGCCACCTTGGGTGAAGCCCGCCGCGCCGCTGCTGTCGAGGATCTCGGTGTGGGTCTTCTTGGCGCTTCCGGTCAGGGGCGTGCCCGGGATGTAGATCTGGCGGATCTGGCCGCGGCGCACGGCGCGGGCCTCGTCCAGCACAGCTGCGGCGCTGCGGGCGTCGGGCGCCTTTTCAAGCGCCGTCTCGATCAGGCGGGTCAGCAGCGGGTCGTTGAAGGTGGTCCACCAGCGATCCAGGCTGGCCCGGGGCAGCACGGTTCCGGCCGGCGCCTCATAGGCGGCGGGCAGGCGGGTGTCGGGCGTCGGGCGCGGGGTGCTGACGCAGCCGGCGAGGCTCAGGCTCAGGCCCAGCGCCAGGCCCAGCGCCAGGATCGACGCCGAGGTTTGGAATGGCCGAGGGCGGCGACGCTCACCGGTCATGAATGCACTCATCGACAAATACCTTTGGGCGCGTTCGCGCGGAGAGAGGGCGGGCATCGCGTTCAGCAAGAGTCCGCGGTCGATGGAGGAAGGCCTGCAACGTCGCGATAGACGTCGACGACCTGATCCAGGAAGCCCTCGATGATCTGGCGCTCGGCCGGTGTCAGGCCGGCGATCACTCTGTCGAGACCGTCGATCATCGGCGCCAGCTTCTCGAAGGCTCTCTCCATCGAAGCTTCCACCGGAACCACGAAGATTTTGCGACGGTCGGTGGCCTTGCGTTGTCGCGAGACGTGACCGGCGCGCTCCAGGCGATCGACGATCTGGGTGGCGGCGGCGGTCGTCACCTTGAGACGTTCGGCCAGTTGGCTGGGCGTCAGAGGCCCGTTGTTCAGAAGCTGTTCCAGGGCCGCCATGTCGGTGACGTTGACGCCGAGGGCCTCGCCGATCTTCTTGCCGATCTCGCGATTCAGGAAGGAGATGGTCTTCAGGCGCTGACCGATCGGGTCGCGTGGCACATGCGCGCGCCATCCCTGCAAGGTCGGAGCCGGATGATCGGTCGTCATGACGGAAGACGTATTATTAAGATGCTTAGTAGTCAACCATCTTAATGCTGCGGTGCACAAATTTGCGATTGGCTGACCGACCTGCAGGCGTGTTGACCAACGCCGCAGGCAAGTATCGTCGTGGCCGGCGCGGGCTGTCGTTGACCTAGATGGGATCGCGAGCGACTTCGAAAAGAGGCGCGGCGTCATTTGATTCCCTTGCTCTCAAAGGCGTCGCGCGCATGGCAGGCGCCGCCTACGGCGTCGACGCTTCCCGGATATGACGAACGACAGGCCGACTTCGCGACATAGGCGGGCCGAATAATTTCGCCCTTCGGGATTGGTCGCATCGCAGCATCGGGCGGTCATTCGCAGCCGAGCGGTTGACGTACCGTCAAAACATACCGCATCATCGAAACAGGTGTTCGACTCCTCGGGGCGGCCGCCGGTTCGCGCGGAATGGCGGACTTAAAATCAAACGTTTCAAGTACTGGCCCAAGGAGACCCTAAGCTTGTCGGCTCGTTTATCCGCATCTTCAAGTTTCGAAACGCGTCCTCGCGGCGACGTCGCAGCCTTTGCGGCGCCACGTTCCTCCGATCGGCGCGGCGCGGAGCGTGCCGCCGACTGAGATCTCTCCGAAGCCCAAAATGTCTGCGTTCAAAAAAAGCAGCTCGGGAGGGAAGACAATGAAAAGAACGACGTTCCTGCGGGGGGCTTCGGCCCTGACGCTCGTCACGGCCTTGGCGTGCAGCGCCGCCCATGCCCAGACCAAATCCAGGGATCAGGGGCCGGTCGAGGTCGAGGAGATCATCGTCACCGGTTCGTTCATCCGCGGCACGCCCGAGGACGCCTCGCTGCCGGTCGATGTGATCGGCGCGGAGGACCTGCAGAAGCAGGGCTCGCCCTCGACGGTCGAATTGCTCAAGGCGCTACCGGTCTCGAACGGCGTGCTGGGCGACACCAACCAGTTCGACAGTCGCGCCCAAGGCTCGGAAGGTTCAGGCTCGGTCAACCTGCGAGGCCTTGGCTCGCAAAGGACGCTGGTGCTCTTCAACGGCCGACGCATGGCGATCAATCCGCTGGCCGCGGCCGGCGCCGGCATCGTCGACACCAACATCATCCCCGCCGCCGCCATCGGCCGGATCGAGGTGCTGAAGGACGGCGCGGCGGCCACCTACGGTTCGGACGCCATCGCCGGCGTCGTCAACTTCATCACCAAGAAGAACTTCAATGGCCTGGAAGCCGGCGCCGACTATCGGTTCATCGACGGTTCCAAGGGCGACTACGGCCTGAACGTCACCTACGGCAAGGTCTGGGACAACGCCAATTTCCTGGGCTCCATCGGTTGGCAACACCGCTCGAAGCTGTCGGTGGCCGATCGCGACTGGGCTAACAAGCCCTATCTGACCAATCCGGAAGCGGGCTGGTCGGCGGCGGGCAATCCCTCGACCTTCATCCCCGCCGCCGCCTCGACGACAGGCTTCCGCGACCCCAGTTGCTCGACCCTGGGGGGCTTTGCGGGCTTCAGCGGCCTGACGCCGGTCTGCTACTGGCACTATTCGCCGTTCGACAATCTGGTCGAGAAGCAGGACGCCATCCAGGCCTATGGCGAGGTCAACGCCGACCTGTCGGCCAAGACCAAGTTCCATGCCGAGGTGCTGTACAGCCATACCGACGTACCCGACTGGAACACTTCGCCGTCCTACGCCGGCCTGGCCGTGCCAACCGCCGAGGCCGCCGCCGCCCCGACCCTGGCGGGCCGCTATTATGTGCCGGCCAACAACCCCGGCCTGATCGCCTTCATGGCCGCCAACCCGACTATCACCACCACCAGCCTGGTGACCGGCGCCCAGACCACCGTGCCCTCGACCATCCTGGCGGGCGGGGCGATCAACGCCGCCAACCGCCCGTACGGCCTGGGAGGCAACCCGGCCTTCGGCTACGGCCCTTCGATCGGCGCCCGGGCCTATGACGCCTTCCGGGTGTCCAGCGACCTGTCAGGCGAGTTCGACAACGGCATCGGCTGGGACATCGCCCTGACCTATTCGCAGGAGGTCGGGATCCGCACGGGTTACGACACCCTGGTTAACCGCTTCGAGTTGGCCCTGCGCGGCCTGGGCGGTTCGCGTTGCGACACCGACGCGGCCACCCCAGGCATCCAAGGCACGCCTGGGGTCGGCGGCTGTCTGTTCTACAACCCCTTCGCCAACGCCATCCCCGGCAACGCCATCACCGGCGTGGCCAATCCGGCCTACAACTCGGCCCTGGCCAACAGCGAGGAGGTGACCCGCTGGTTCTTCCAGAAACTGTCGACCAAGCAGTCGTCGCGGCTGTTCGTCGGCGAGGCGGTGCTGAATGGCAAGACCAACATCACCCTGCCGGGCGGCGACATCGCCTGGGCGGCCGGGGTTCAGTATCGCCGCACCTATTTCAAGGCCGACTACAACAACATCAGCAACGCGGCGATCAATCCGTGCGTCAACACGCCCGACTTCGGCGTGACCAACTGCACGGGCTCGGTCCGCAACGGGCCCTTCATGTTCCTGGGCGTGGGCACCGAGGCTGACAAGCAGAGCGGCATCATGGCCGGGTTCGGCGAATTGAGCCTGCCGATCACCCAGTCCGTCCAGATGCAGCTGGCGGCCCGCTACGAGGACTATGGCGGGGCGACGGGCTCGACCTTCAATCCCAAGGCCGCGATCCGCTGGCAGGCGACCAAGTGGATGGCGTTCCGCGCCTCGGCTGGCTCCACCTTCCGCGGTCCGCCGGATCCGCAGTTGGTGACCTCGTCCATCACCTCGCTGCAGAGCATCCTCGGAGTGTTCCGCGCCGTCGACATCTACGGCAACCCCAACCTGCAGCCGGAAGAGGCCAACACCTATAACGCCGGCGTGCTGTTCAAGACCGGCGCCTTCAAGGCCAGCATCGACTATTTCCGGTTCGATTTCAAAAAGCCGATCGTCGCCGAACCGGTGGCCGGCATGGTTAGCGCCCTCTATCCGAACGGGGCGACGGGAGCCAACAACTGCGGCGTGGCCGCCTTCGCCGCCCTGCAGTCGCGCTTCACCTACAACACCAACTGCAACACGATCTCGTCGATCGCCCGCCTGCGGACCAACTATGTCAACGGGCCCGACATCCGCAATTCGGGCTTCGACTTCTCGGCCGACTACCTGTTCGAGGGTGTGCTGGGCGGCAATGTCGCGCTTGGGACCAACGCCACCTACATCTCCGAATACAAGGTGTCGGCGCAGACTGTCGAAGGGGTGGTGGTCTCGCCGGCCTTCGACGCGGTTGGCAAGCTGAACTACCAGACGATCGCCGTGCCGATTCCGCAGTGGAAGGGCGACGTCTATGCCCAATGGTCGATGGGGCCGCATAACCTGCGGGCCACGGTGCACTATATCGACAGCTACACCGACCGGCGCACCGCGCCGTTCGCCACCGGCGCCTACAAGGACACCACCGGCGCGCCGGTGACGGTCTCCGCCGGCAAGACGATCGACAAGCAGATCCTCACCGACCTGGCCTATCGGGTGTTCCTGCCCTGGGACACCACCCTGACGGCGGCGATCACCAATGTTTTCGACAAGGATCCGTCCTATGCGAGGCTGGACCTGGGCTATGACCCCTTCACGGGCGACCCCCTGGGACGGACCTACAAGATGGGGATCCGCAAGAAGTTCTAACCCTTTTTCGCCCTCTCCCGGAGGGAGAGGGTTTCCTACTTCGTGAACAGTCCCATCAGAAGCGGCCGGGCGAACAGCCTGGCCGCTTCGTCGCGTTCGACGCCGGGCACCCAGGCGCCCAGCGAGGCCGCCGCGTTGAGCATCGAATTGATCATGTGGGCCGCGATCATCGGATCGACCGCCCGCACCGAGCGCTCCGCCACCCCATCGGAAATGATCGCCGCGAACCGCTCCGAGCCACGGTTGTAGCCTTGCGACATCTCGTGGCGAATCTCGATCGGCAACGCCCCCATCGACGAGGCGCGCAGCAGCGGACCGTGCTCTGACAGCTGATACTCGACCAAGGCCGCCGTCGCTGCGGCGACCTGCTCCCAGCCATCCTGGCCAAGGGCCCGGGCGTCGGCCTGGGCCTTGCGGGTGACGGCGAAGGTGCGCTCGAAACACTCCACCACCAGGGCGTCCTTGTCCTCATGGTGGTGGTAGAACGAACCCTTGGTGACGTTGAGCTGGGCCGAGATTTCTTCAACCGAAGCCCCGCGATAGCCCCGCTGGTTGATCAGGCGGGTGGCGGCCACCAGGAAGGTTTCACGCCATTCCTGGCCGTCGGGCGACTGCGGCGTCGGGTCGGGCAGGGCGGCCGGCGCCCAGTCGCGACTCTCCCCCTTCTCGTTGGGAGGGGCCAAGCCATTGACCAGGATGTCGTACATCTTGTCGCGCACCCGGCCGTAATCATCGACGTCGTAGCGCCGCAACCACGAGCCGGCCCAGAACATCTGCTCCAGCAGCAGGTGAGTGCGGGCGTTGCGCTCGCGCTTGTCGAGATGCTCGAAGTCTGGCCCTTCGAAAAAGCGCCTTACCCGGCGAAACAGGTCGGCGAACGCGCCCTGCACCGAGGCGCGCAAAGGCTCCTTCAGGGCCCGCATTTCGGTGAAGCTTGTCAAAGGCGCGGCCTCCCCCAATCGCACCCTGCGGTTCAGGTCGAGATAGAGCTCGAGGAACTTCAACAGGCGGCCACGGCGATCGGGCGCGCGGTCGGCCTCGGTGACGAGGGCGTCGAAGCGTTCCAACCCGCGCATGAAACAGGCGGCCGCCAGGTCGTCCTTCTTGCGGTAATAATAGGTGACGCTGGTGGTGATCAGACCGACCTTGGCGGCGACGTCGGCCAGGGTCATGCCCTTGACGCCCTGGCGATTGAGGATCGCGGTCGCGGCGGCGAGGATCGCCTCCTTCTTCTTCGCGTACCGCTCCGTGGCGGGGGTCGCGGTCCGACCGTCATCCATGTGCTTGCCCCTCAACGCCGGTCACCGCGCGCGGCTTTTGGACCGGTTAGTCCAATTTAGGAAGCCCCAGCGACGTCACAAGACGCGCGCGACCCTTCCGGCGCCGCTTTCATGGGCGCTCGATCTTGCTGCCGTATTGCAGGCGTGCGGCGGAAGCGGGACGCTCGAAGCCTCAGGTCGCCTGGCGTGCGCTATCCGCCTCTGTCAGGGTCGCGGCGGCCAGGACGGCGGCGATTGTCTGGACCAGGACGGTGGGCGACAACGGCTTGGCGACGGCGCCGTTCATGCCCGCCGCCAGATAGGCCGCCTGCTGGTGCGCCATGGCGTTGGCGGTCATGGCGACGATCGGCGTCCGCGCCGCCGCGCCGCCCAGGTCGCGGATTCGCCGCGTGGCCTCGACCCCATCGATGCCGGGCATCTGAATGTCCATGAAGATCAGGTCGTAGCCGCCCTGGGCGCCAGAACGGTTGGCGGCTTCCACGCCGGCCGTGCCGTCCTCGGCCGTTTCGACCACCGCGCCCATGGCCTCCAGCAGGCGACTGGCGATCAGCCGGTTGGTGGCGTTGTCCTCGACGATCAACACCCGCAGGCCGGCCAGCAAAGCAATCTCAACCTCGTCGTTCTCCGCGACGGTCTCGACGGCGCGTTCGACGTCGATCTCCAGCCAGAAGGTCGAGCCCTGGCCTGGCTGGCTGGTGAAGCCAATGTCGCCGCCCATCAGGGTGGCCAGGCGACGGGTTATGGCCAGGCCCAGTCCCGCGCCGCCGAACCGCCGCGTGGTCGAGCCGTCGGCCTGGTTGAAGCGCCCGAACAGGCCCGCGCCTGCGGCCTCGTCGATACCGACCCCGCTGTCTTCGATCTCGAAGCGCAAACGCAGGCCGTCGGCGGCTTCACGTGAGGTCAGCCGCGCCTGAACGCCGCCTTCCAGGGTGAACTTCACCGCGTTGCCCAGCAGATTGAACAGCCCTTGGCGCAGCCGCAGGGGGTCGGCGTTGACCCATCCAATGCCAGGATCGACCGTGACATCGAGCGCCAGGCCGCGTTCCTGGGCCTGGGGCCTCAGCAGCTCGGCGACGCTGCGCAGCAGGGCGGCGGGGTCGATCGGCTCGGGATTGAGTTCAAGCTTGCCGGCTTCGATCTTCGAAAAGTCGATGATGTCGTTGAGCAGTTCGGACAGCATGGCGCCGCAGCCCAGGGCCTCGTTCAGCAGCAGGCGACCGTCTTCAGACAGCTTTTCGCGCTTGAGCAGGTGCATGACGCCCAGCACGCCGTTCATTGGGGTGCGGATTTCGTGGCTCATATTGGCCAGGAACTGCGACTTGGCGTCGGCGGCGTCCAGGGCGGCGTCGCGGGCGGCGACCAGTTCTGTCACATTCTGGCTGATGCCGATCACGTCCCAGGTGTTGGCGCTGGCGCCTTTGACGCCGCGCCAGGCCGCGCGCATCCAGACCCAGATCTGGTTGGCCGGATCGAGATAGCGGTAGGTCAGGACCTGATGGTCGCCCTGCGCCAGGGTCTGGATGAAGGCGTCCCACACCCTCTGGCGATCCTCGCCATGGATCGAGGTGGTCATTTCCTGGATCGTCATCATCCGGACCCCGCCCTGGGGCGAGGAGGGGGTGGCGATGTCCTGCTCGAAAACATAGACGCCCTTGCGAGCATCGAAGCGCCAGACATAGACCCCGGCGGCGTTGCGCAGCAATTCGTTGGCGCGCTCAGCCTGCTGGCGCTCGATGCGACGCGTGCGGTCCTCGCTGAAATCCTGGAACACGATAAGCAGGGCTTCGCCGGGCAGGGCCTTCGATTGCGAGCGCACCCACAGCCATCCGCCGCCCTTGCGGGCCAGGCGGTGTTCGGAGCGCGCCTGGCCTTGTGCGCTCAGGGCGGCCCCAATGGCCTGGATGGTCTCGGTGTCGTGCAGGTGGAAGAAATCGCGGATGGGGCGGCCCAAGGTTTCCTGGGCGGTCCAGCCGGTCAGCCGGATCCAGGCGGGATTGACCCGCGCGACGGCGCTCTTCTCGATCACCACGAACATGTCGAGGCTGTTGTCGAAGAACCAATCGGCGGCGGCCTGCTCGATCTGCGTGGGCGGCTTGTCGTGCAAGTACTTGCCCATCCCCACTCCCTAGTTTTCAATCGATATGCGCATGATCGGGTAAAGTTAGCGTTTCGACGTACCGCTTCTTCGATCGGCCTCAAGAACAGTGGACGCCGCCCGCCTCGGGTGGCCGTGGGAGATACGCCGTTGAGCACACCGGAAGCCGTGGGTCTGTCGTCGGACCGATTGAAGCGCATCGACGCCTTCATCCAAGACCAATATATCGCGCCCGGAAAACTGCCGTGCGCTCTCGTTCAGGTCTGGCGTCGTGGCCAGTTGGCCCATACCGCGATCCTGGGCTCCGCCGACAAGGAACGCGGCTTGCCGCTGAAGGCCGACAGCCTGTTTCGCATCTATTCGATGACCAAGCCGATCACCTCGATCGCCTTCATGATGCTGGTCGAGGAGGGTAAGGTCGCGCTTGACGATCCGGTGCACCGCTACATCCCGGCCTGGAAAAACCTGGGCGTGTTCCAGGCTGGCGTGGCGGGCGCGTTCCAGACCAAGCCCGTCTCCGAGCCCATGCGGATCGTCGATCTGCTGCGCCATACCGCCGGTTTGACCTATGGCTTCCAGCAGCGAAGCAATGTCGACGCGGCCTATCGCAAGCTGAAGCTCGATGGGGTCGATAGCGACGGCGGGCTGAATGACTTCATCGGGACGCTGGGAACCGTGCCGCTGGAATTCAGCCCTGGCGAGGCCTGGAACTATTCGGTGGCCACCGACGTGCTGGGCTATCTGGTTCAGCTGATTTCGGGCCAGCCATTCGAGACGTTTCTTAAGGAGCGGATTTTCGACCCGCTGAAGATGGTCGATACCGGTTTCTTCGTCCCGGAAAGTCAGAAGGATCGTTTTACCGCCTGCTACACCCTCAACGCCAAGGGTGAGGTGGTGCTGCAGGACGATCCCGAGACCAGCCGCTACCTCACCGATCCCTCGGTCAAGTCGGGCGGCGGCGGGCTGGTCTCGACGGCCGACGATTACATGCGGTTCTGCCGCATGCTGCTGAACGGCGGCGAACTGGACGGCGCCCGGATCGTCAGCCCCAAGACCTTGAAGCTGATGACCACCAATCATCTGCCAGGCGGCAAGGAACTGACGGAGATGTCGCAATCGCTGTTCAGCGAAGCGGTGTTTGAGGGCCTGGGCTTTGGCCTCGGCTTCGCGATGACCGTCGATCAGGCCCGAACCAGGAACCTTGGCTCGCTGGGCGAATATTTCTGGGGCGGCATGGCCTCGACCGCATTCTGGATCGATCCGGTCGAGGATCTGGCGGTGGTGTTCATGACCCAGCTGATCCCGTCCTCGGCCTACCCGATCCGGCGCGAGCTGCGCACCCTGGTCTATGCGGCCTTCACGGAGTCGGCGGCTTAGGGCACAGAGCCTGGAAAGAAAGCGGCGCGGGAGAGGGCTCCCGCGCCGAGTGCGCTTCACCTAGTCGACACGCCTGTCGGCGCGCCGCGGCCGCTCCGGATCGGTTTCGAAGATGGGGGACGCATGCAAGTCGCTCCCTGGAAACCGAGTCAGCGCGTACGCCCCTTGTCAGTCGGACCATTTGTCCAAGGCCGCCTGGTGTTGGCGGGCCTCTTGTCCTGGCGAATATCCCCCACCGCCCGAATGTTCAGACTGAAACTGGCATTTTCGAATTTCTAGTATGATCTTCGCGCCGTCAACGGCCGGCGCCTAAATTTCCGGCGCCGTTCGCGACCCCTGGACTTCACCGCCCGGTCTGTGCAGGTTTCGCTTCAAACAACCGTTCAAACTCAAGAACGTGCAACGCCAGCTCAGGGATGGAAGCGCCATGGCCGCGATCAACACCGTCACGGACTTCTCGGTCGAAGGCGACATCGGCGTCGTCACGCTGAACTCGCCGCCAGTCAACGCCCTTTCGGCGGCGGTGCGCGAGGGGCTGTCCAAGGGTTTCGAGGCGGCGATCGCCGATCCGGCGGTCCGGGCCATCGTGCTGATCTGCGAGGGCAAGACCTTCATCGCCGGCGCCGACATCACCGAATTCGGCAAGGCCATGACCGGGCCGTCTCTGCAGGACGTTCAGAACACCATCGAGAACTCGCCCAAGCCGGTGATCGCCGCGATCCACGGCACTGTGCTGGGCGGCGGGCTGGAGGCGGCGCTGGTGGCGCACTACCGCGTCGCCGTGCCCTCGGCCAAGGCTGGCCTGCCCGAGGTGAATATCGGCCTGCTGCCCGGCGCCGGCGGCACCCAGCGCCTGCCGCGCGTGGTGGGCGTCGAAAAGGCCCTGGAGATGGTCACCACCGGCCAGCACATCCCGGCCAAGGCCGCGCTGGCCATGGGCCTGTTCGACTCGATCGTCGAGGAAGGCGCTCTACGCGACGGGGCCATCGCCTTCGCCAAGGTGGTGCTGGCCGAGGACCAGCCCCTGACCCGCATCCGCGACCAGAACGCCAAGGTCGAGGCCGCGCGCGGCAAGCCCGAGATCTTCAGCGAATATCGCAAGGCCAACGCCCGCAAGTTCCGCGGTTTCCTGGCTCCGGAAAACAACATCAAGGCCGTCGAGGCGGCCGTCAACCTGCCCTTCGACGAGGGGCTGAAGGAAGAGCGCAAGCTGTTCATGGAGCTGATGACCGGCAGTCAGTCGGCCGCCCAGCGCCACGTGTTCTTCGCCGAACGCCAGGCCAACAAGATCCCCGACGTGCCGGACGACACCGCCATCATCCCGGTCAAGAAGGTCGGCGTGATCGGGGCCGGCACAATGGGCGGCGGCATCTCGATGAACTTCCTCAACGCCGGCATCCCGGTGACGATCATCGAGGCCAAGCAGGAGAACCTGGATCGCGGCGTCGGGGTGATCCGCAAGAACTACGAAAACACCGCCAAGAAGGGCCGCCTGACCCAGGACGACGTCGAAAAGCGCATGGGCCTGCTGACACCCTCCATGCACCTGGAAGACCTGGCCGACTGCGACCTGATCATCGAGGCGGTGTTCGAGCTGATGGAGATCAAGAAGGAGGTGTTCGGCAAGCTGGACACGATTGCCAAGCCCGGCGCGATCCTGGCCTCCAACACCTCCTATCTCGACATCGACGTCATCGCCGCCTCGACCTCGCGGCCGCAAAGCGTCATCGGCCTGCACTTTTTCTCGCCGGCCAATGTGATGAAGCTGCTGGAGATCGTACGCGGCGAAAAGACCGACAAGTCGGTGATCGCCACCTCGATGCAGATCGGCAAGAAGATCGGCAAGGTCGCGGTGCTGGTCGGCAACTGCCACGGCTTCGTCGGTAATCGCATGCTGGCCCAGCGCCAGCGCGAGGCCCAGAAGCTGATCCTGGAAGGCGCCATGCCCTGGGACGTCGACCGCGTGCTGTACGACTTCGGCCTGCCGATGGGGCCGTTCGCCATGAGCGACCTGGCCGGTCTCGACATCGGCTGGGACCAGACCAAGTCGAGCTCGTCCACAGTGCGCGAAGTGCTGTGCGAGATGGACCGCCGCGGCCAAAAAAACGGCAAGGGCTTCTACGACTACGACGAGAACCGCGTCGCCAAGCCGAGCAAAGAGGTCGAGCAGGTGATCCTCGACTTCGCCGAAAAGCGCCAGATCCAGCGTCGCGCGATCAGTGACCAGGAGATCCTGGAGCGGTGCCTGTACCCGATGGTCAATGAGGGGGCCAAGATCCTGGAAGAGGGCAAGGCGATCCGGGCGTCGGACATCGATACCGTCTGGATCAACGGCTATGGCTGGCCGGTATATACCGGCGGCCCGATGTTCTGGGGCGAGCTGGTGGGGCTCGATAAGGTGTTGGCCAAGATGAAGGCGTTCCAGGCCGAGTTGGGCGACGACTTCAAGCCTTCGGCCCTGCTGGAACGGCTGGTGGCCGAGGGCAAGGGGTTCAAGGACGCGTGAGGCGTTCGGCGAAGCCGATGGAGACAGGCACATGTGTCTGTCTCCATCCTGGGCATTGAGTAGGACTTCCATGAACACCATCGCCGACATGATGACCGCCGACTACGGCGTGATGGGCGACATCCTCCGGCTTCGGGCCCAGGAGCATCCCGACCACTCGGCCGTGATCCTGGAAACCGGCGAGGCCGTGACCTACGCCCAGTTCGACGCCCTGGCCGACCGCGTGGCCGCCGCCCTGCAACGCGACGGGATCGGCCGAAACGAGGCCGTCGCCGTCTGCGCCCTGTCATCCATTCCGTACACGGCGCTGTTCCTCGGCGCCCTGCGAGCCGGCGTCGCCGTCGCGCCCCTGGCCCCGTCCTCGACGCCGGAGGCCATCGCCGGCATGGTCGCCGACTGCGGGGCGCGATTGTTCTTCATGGACGCCGGCGTCGCCGAGGCTCAGAAGCCCGCGCCCATCGCCGTGCGCTACATCGCCCTGGACGGCGCGGACTTCGGCGAGGCCTTCGACGCCTGGCTGGCCCCGGACGGCATCCGGCCAGAGCCCGTGACCATCGCGCCCGAAGACCCCTTCAACATCATCTATTCCAGCGGCACCACCGGCGCGCCCAAGGGCATCGTCCAGTCGCACGCCATGCGCTGGAAGCACGTGTTCCGGGGCGACGCCGTGGGCTACGGGTCCGACACCGTCACCCTTCTGTCGACGCCGCTCTATTCCAACACCACCCTGGTCTGCTTCTTTCCCACCCTGGCGGGCGGCGGTACGGTGTTGCTGATGAAGAAGTTCGACGCCGGCAAATATCTCGAACTGGCCCAGGATCATCGCATGACCCACACCATGCTGGTGCCCGTGCAGTACCGCCGGCTGATGGACCGCCCCGACTTCAGCGACTTCGACCTGTCCTCGACCCGCCTGAAGTTCTGCACCAGCGCGCCCTTCGCCGCCGAGCTTAAGGGGGAGGTCCTGGCTCGTTGGCCCGGCGGGCTGGTCGAGTATTTCGGCATGACCGAGGGCGGCGGCACCTGCATCCTGATGGCCCACGAGCATCCGGACAAGCTGCACACGGTCGGCCGCCCAGCGCCCGGCCATGACATCCGGCTGATCGACGAGGATGGCGTGCAGGTTGGCCCGGGCGTGGTCGGCGAGATCGTCGGCCGCTCGGCGGGCATGATGAACGGCTATCACGGCCAGCCGGGCAAGACCGCCGAGGCGACCTGGCGCTCGCCCGAGGGTTGGAGCTTTATTCGGACCGGCGACGTCGGTCGGTTCGACGATGAAGGCTTCCTCACCCTGATGGATCGCAAGAAGGACATGATCATCAGCGGCGGTTTCAACATCTATCCCAGCGACATCGAGGCGCAGATCGTCAAGCACGAGGATGTGGTCGAGGCCGCGGTGGTCGGCGTGCCGTCCGACGCCTGGGGCGAATCGCCGGTGGCCTTCGTGGCGCTGAGGCCTGATGCGCGAATCGACGCGGCGGGGTTGAGGGACTGGGTCAATGCTCGGCTGGGCAAGACCCAGCGACTGGTCGACCTGCGTCTCGTGGAATCCTTGCCCCGCAGTCATATCGGCAAGGTTCTGAAGCGCGAACTGCGCGACGAATGGACGGCTTCTGCCTAGGTCAAAGATTCCGGCGCCAAAAATGCCGCGACGGCGCGCCGCATGCGCATCATCCGAGTCACTCGATACGTTTGCTTAACCATAAGGTGATGCCGTGTGGCAAAGCCGGATTCGTCGGAAACGTAATCCTGATGCAGCCTCAGTCCCAAGCCGCGCCCTCGGGCCAGGTCAGCAAGCGCGAGCGACTCGTCAAGCGCGGGGTGCCCGTCGACTTCGCGGCCGTCGAGCATTTGCTGCGCCAGGGCCTGACGCCGGGCCTGGACGCCAAGCTGGCCGACCGATTCGATCGTCCGACCGCCGTCCGCGCGGTCTCGACCCGGGTCGCCGCCCTGGCCGCCGCCTTGGCCGCCGCCGGCGCGCGTCGCGGCGGCGTCTGCATCGTTCCCGCCCTGGCCTCGGCCGCCACGCTTCAGGGCATCGCCGCCGCCGGTCTCCGGCCGTGGCTGGTCGATGTGGATCCCTACAGCTGGATGTTCGACCCCGCCCACCTGCGCGAGCGACTGGGTGAGGCTCCGCCGCCGATCGAGGCCATTGTCCCCACCTGCGCCTTTGGCCGAGCGCCGGACATGACGGCCTGGGCCGCGTTCCACATCGAGACGGGCCTGCCGATCGTCGTCGACGCCGCAGAGGGCTTCGACGTGGTGATGGAAGCCCCCGTTCCCGTGGTGGTCGGCATGCCCGGCGGTCGCGGGGTGTTCGTGGCCTGCGAGGACGCCGATTTCGTCGCCCGCCTTGATGCGCCGGCCTTTTCCGGTGACGCGGGTCTGGACGCCTGGTCGGGCCAGCGCCTGCGCCTGGCCACCGCCGCCCAGCGCCTGCGGATGCTGCTCCTGGGCGCGCCGATCGGTTTTCAGCCGGGCTGGGGGATGAGCTGGGTGTCCGACGCCTGGGTCGTCAGCCTGCAGGAGGGCGCGGCGCCCTCCGTGGCCGCCAAGCTGGCCGAAATGGGCTACGCCACCAACGCCGTCGGCCCGGGCCACGCCGCCCGCGACGAGACGCCGGTGGCCGATCGGTTGGCCAACTCGGTGCTGAGCCTGCCGTTCAGCGCGGATCTGGGCATCGCCGAGCTGGACGAGTTGGCGGACGCGGTGCGCCGGGCGCTCTAGCGGCGAACACTTGCCCCCTAGGGATCGCTTCGCGATCGTCTTCCCCCAGAGGGAGAAGAGCCCCGCGCTTTTGAGCTCCGCCCCCCATGGGGGCGGACAGACCGCGAAGCGGTCAGGTGGGGGCAAGTGGGTGTGATCCCACATAGGCGTCGATTCCCGCCACCCGTTCGGCCTTCTCCGCCTCGTCCAGGAACGACCCCGTGAAGCTGTTCTTGGCCAGGGTGATCAGCTCATCCCGCGTCAGGCCGATGGCTTCTGCCGTCGCCATGTAGTTCTCGAGCAGATAACCGCCGAAATAGGCCGGATCGTCGGAATTGACCGTGGCCTTCAGCCCCAGATCCAGCATTCGCTTCAGCGGGTGATGCTTCAGATCCGAAACCCCGCACAGCTTCAGGTTCGACAGCGGGCAGACCGTAAGCGTCGTGCCGTCCTGCACCAGCCGCGCCGTCAGGCAGTCGTCCTCCAGCGCCCGGTTGCCATGGTCGATGCGGTCGACCTTGATGATATCGACCGCTTCCCAGACATAGGCCGGGGGGCCTTCCTCGCCGGCGTGCGCCACCAGCTTGAGGCCCAGGTCTCGCGCCGCCTGCAGCACACGGGCGAACTTGGCGGGCGGGTGGCCGACTTCGGAGGAGTCCAGGCCAACCCCGGCGATCTTGTCGAGATAGGGCTTGGCCTCTTCCAGGGTGGCGAAGGCGGCGGCTTCGTCCAGGTGGCGCAGGAAGCAGAGGATCAGCTTGGAGCTGATGCCCAGCGTCGCCTCGGCCTCGACCATGCCGGCCGTCAGCCCGGCGATCACCGTGCCGAACGCCACGCCGCGATCGGTGTGGGTCTGGGGGTCGAAGAAGATCTCGGCATGGGTGCCGCCATCGGCCGCCAGCCGGCGGAAATAGGCCAGGGCCAGGTCCTTGAAATCGGCCTCGGTGAGCAGGACGCCCGCGCCTTGGTAATAGATATCCAGGAAGTCCTGCAGGTTGGAGAAGTCGTAGGCGGCGCGGACCTCCTCGACCGTCTTGAACGGCAGGATGACGCCGTTGCGCGCGGCCAGCTCGAACATCAGCTCGGGTTCGAGGCTGCCCTCGATATGCATGTGAAGTTCGGCCTTGGGCAGGCCACGGACGAAGGTTTCGAGCGCGAGATCGGTCATGGAGACCTTATGGGCGCTCGAGGCGGGGAGATTCAACGGGGATCGTGACGCCGCAGGTCGGGGACATGCCCTTGGGCGTGTCCCCGACCTTGGTCGCGGGGCTTAGGACATCGGCTGGGCCGGCGGAACCGGCTCGGGCAGGGGGGTAAACTCCTGGTCGTCCAGGTCAGGCAGCTTCATGCGCTGGGCGCGCCAGTCGGCCTTGGCCTGCTCGATCCGGTGCTTGGACGAGGAGACGAAGTTCCATTCGATGAAACGCGGGCCGACCGGCTCGCCGCCCAGCAGCATCACGGTCGACGGCTCAAGCGCTTCGAAGACGATGGTGTCGCCCGGCTTGAACACCGCCATCTGCCCGGCGTGCAGGGTCTGGCCTTCGACCTCGACCTTGCCGGTGGCCACATAGGCGGCGCGCTCGGGATATTCGGCCGGCAGTCCGGCCTTGGCGCCCGCAGCCATTTCCCAGTGCACGTAGAACAGCGGCGAAAACACCGGCACCTGGGCCGAGGCGCCGAACGCCTTGCCGGCCACCAGGGCGGCCTTCAGACCCTTGTCCTCGAACACCGGCATCTGGTCGCGGGGATGATGCGAGAAGGCGGGATCGACCTCTTCCTGGCCGTCCGGCAGGGCGACCCAGGCCTGGATGCCGTGCATGACGCCGCCGTCGCGGCGCAAGGTCTCGAAGCGTTCGGAATGGGTAATGCCGCTGCCGGCCGTCATCCAGTTGACCTCGCCCGGACGGATCGGCAGATTGGAGCCGATGCTGTCCTTGTGAGTGATCTCGCCCTCGAACAGATAGGTCAGGGTCGACAGGCCGATATGCGGATGCGGCCGGACATCGACATTGCGCGGGAAGCCGGGCTCGAACCGGGCCGGCCCCATGTGGTCGAAGAAGGTGAACGGCCCCACCATCCGCCGGCTGTGAAAGGGCAGGACGCGCCCCACCTCGAACCCGCCGAGATCCTTGCGGCGCCGGTCGATGACGAGGTCGATCATGGGAGGGCTCCGAGGTGGTGGAGAGGTTAGTGTGAATGGGGAGGCGAGGGGATTCTAGAAGAAATCGGAGGTGAAGCTCAGCGCAGAAGCGAGGCGATGTCCCTGCCCGGGCCGAAGACGCGAACGATCTCCACGGACCCGCCATCGCCGCGATAGGCCACGCTGTAGCGACCGGCGACGCTCCAAAACCTTAGGGGAAGCCTGGTTAAGTCGGGCCGGGCGTGGCCCAGGGCTGAGCGTCTCGCCAGGCGGTCGAAAGCGGTCAGCAGGGCGTCTCGAACCTTTGTCGCGGCGTCAATATCGCGAGCAGCGATATAGCTGACGATATCCAACAGATCCTGCCGCGCCGCCGAGGAGACCGAGTAGGCGGTCACGCCGATTTCAGCAGGGCGTCCAGTTCGCGGGCCAACTCTTCGCCCGTGATGCTTTCGCCTCGATCCAGTTGGTCGAGGCCGAGCTGAAGGTCCGCGTTCAAGCGCTCAAGTTGCTGGGCTCGAAGTGAGTCGGCGGAGAACAGCAGGCGCAGACCTTCCCGTACGACCTCGCTAGCGGTGGTGTAGAGGCCGGACTCCACCTTCTCGGCGATCCGGCGCTCAAGTTCGGTTGTCAAGGACACGTTCATGGCGTCGCTCCAAGGGGCAATGCCAATATATAGCAATTTTCGCTATTGCCGAGCCTTTCGGTCAGCTCAGCGGGCTGACATACGGGCTGACCAGCCCCAGCGGCACTGCGGTGGAGTTCTTGACGCCGCGGATGACGATCCGGCTCTCGATGTTGGACACCAGGCCCAGCGACAGCAGCTTGTCGCGCAGGAACTCGTCGAAGGCCCGCATGTCGCGGGTGACGATGCGCAGCTCGTAGTCGGCGGCGCCGGTGACGGTGGCGCACTGCACCACCTCGGCCCACTTGCCGACGGCCTGTTCAAAGACCTCGAGGTTTTCCTTGGTCGGCAGCGAGAGCTTGGCGGTGCAATAGACCTCGAAGCCCAGGCCCAGCTTTTCGCGGTCCAGGATGGTCACGCGGCGCTGGATGACGCCCGCGTCCTCAAGGCGCTTGATCCGGCGCCAACACGGGCTGGAAGACAGCCCGACTCGCTCCGCGATCTCCGCGACAGACAGTCCGGCGTCGTGTTGGATGAGATCGAGGATCTTGGCATCCACGGCGTCGAGTTGTTCGGACAAGAATTCCTCCCCCAGAGGTCATTTAGCGCGGCGATCGTGCCGAAAGCGGCCTTGAGTCGGGCAAGCCTTGGGCAAACAATTTCCCCGCTTCTATAAGATATTGCTGAGCGGGCGAGAAGACCCACGAGGAAAATTTTTGCTATGCGGCACTCGGAAGTCACGCTTGACGACAAATATGTGCTCGAAGATGGCCGCGCCTTCATCACTGGCGTGCAAGCGCTGCTCCGCGTTTTGCTCGACCGCAAGCGTCTCGACACCCGCAATGGGCTAAACACCGCCGGCTTCCTGTCGGGCTATCGCGGCTCGCCCCTGGGGGGATTGGACCAGCAGGCCGCTCGCCTGTCGGGACTTCTCACCGCCCACGACGTGGTCTTCAAGGAGGGCCTCAACGAGGACCTGGCCGCCACCGCTGTGTGGGGCAGCCAGCAGGCCAACCTGTTCCCCGGCGCCACCCATGATGGGGTCTTCGGCATGTGGTACGGCAAGGCGCCCGGCGTCGATCGCACCGGCGACGTCTTCAAGCACGCAAATTTCGCCGGATCCTTCCCCACGGGCGGCGTGCTGGCCGTGGCCGGCGACGACCATGGCTGCAAGAGCTCGACCTTGCCGTCGCAGTCGGAGTTCGCCTTCCAGGACTTCGAGATGCCGGTGCTGTCACCGGCCGACGTCCAGGAGGTGCTCGACTACGGCCTGATGGGCATTTCGATGTCGCGGTTCTCGGGCCTGTGGACGGGCATGATCGCCCTGGCTGACACCATGGACTCGGGCGTGACCATCGACGTCTCGCTGGACCGGCACAAGATCATCATTCCCGAGAACTTCCCGATGCCGCCCGGCGGCTTGGGGATCCGGTTGAAGGACCAGCCGATGGAGAAGGAGCGTCGCCTCCGCCTCCACAAGCTGCCCGCCGCCCTGGCCTTCGCCCGCGCCAACCGCATCGACCGGGTCGTGCTGGGCGGCTTGTATGGAAAAGGGGGGCACGTGCGGGTCGGCAAGGCCCGCCTCGGCATCGTCTGCCAGGGCCAGGCCTATAAGGACGTGCTGGAAGCCTTCACCGCCATGGGCATGAGCCTCGAGGAAGCGTCGGACCTGGGTGTCTCGATCTACAAGGTCGGCATGCCCTGGCCGCTGGAGCCGCTGGGCATGCGCAGCTTCGCCGCCGGTCTCGAGATCCTGATGGTCATCGAGCACAAGCGCGGGCTGATCGAGCCGCAGGCCCGCGCTGCGCTTTACGACCTGCCCGCCCATGCCCGTCCCCGGATCATCGGCAAGCTGGACGAGCACGGCCACCCGCTGCTGTCGGAGCTGGGCTCGCTGTCGGTCGCCGAAATCGCCTTGGCCATCTATGACCGCCTGCCGCAAGGGCCGCACATGGAGCGGGCCCAGGCCTATCTGAACCGCGTTTCGGCCGCCGGCGTCGCCGCTGTCAGCCTGGCCGCCGACCAGCAGCGCAAGCCGTTCTTCTGCTCGGGCTGCCCGCACAACATTTCGACCAAGCTGCCCGAGGGCTCGCGGGCTCTGGCCGGGATCGGCTGCCACTACATGGCCGGCTTCAACGATCCCTCGACCGACCTCAACACCCACATGGGCGGCGAGGGCCTGACCTGGGTGGGCGCCGCGCCGTTCACCACCGAGAAGCACGTCTTCCAGAACCTGGGCGACGGCACCTACAATCACTCGGGCTCCCTGGCCATCCGGGCCGCGATCGCCGCCAAGGCCAACATCACCTACAAGCTGCTGTTCAACGATGCGGTGGCCATGACCGGAGGGCAGCAGGCCGAAAGCGGCTTCACCCCTGCCCAGATCACTCGCCAGCTCGCCAGTGAAGGCGTCACCAGGACGGTGATCGTGGTCGATGAGCTTAAGCGCTACGAAGGGGTCAAGGATCTAGCCCCCGGCGTGGAGGTCTTCCCGCGGTCCGAGTTGATGAGCGTGCAGAAGATGCTGCGCGACACGCTGGGCACCACGGTGCTGCTCTATGACCAGACCTGCGCCACCGAGAAGCGCCGTCGCCGCAAGCGCGGGACCATGGCCAAGGCGACCCAGCGGGTGTTCATCAATCCCCTGGTCTGCGAGGGCTGCGGCGACTGCTCGATCAAGTCCAACTGCGTGTCGGTGGAGCCGCTGAACACCGAGTTCGGCCGCAAGCGCAAGATCAACCAGTCGTCTTGTAACCAGGACTACAGCTGCGTCGACGGCTTCTGCCCGTCGTTCATCACCCTGGAGGGCGCCGAGAGCACCAAGGCCAAGAAGGCCCCGGCCCTGACGGCCGATTCCACGCCGTTACCGGTATTCAGCGACTTCCACGGCGTGCGGCGGATCATCTTCACTGGCGTGGGCGGCACGGGCGTCACCACCGTGGCCTCGATCCTGGCCATGGCCGCCCATGTCGACGGTCGAGCGGGCAGCGTCGTGGACATGACCGGCCTGGCCCAGAAGGGCGGCTCGGTGTTCAGCCACGTCAAGATCGGCGAGACCGAGGACACCGTGGTCGGCGGCCGCGTGCCCGCCGCCAGCGCCGACGTGCTGATCGCCTGCGACATGCTGGTGGCGGCCTCGCCGGAGGGCCTGTCGCTATACGCCAAGGACCGCACCCGCGCGTTCGGCAACAGCGATTTTGCGCCCACCGCCGACTTCGTCACCAGCCGCGACGTGCGGTTCGACTCAAGCGCCATGGCCCGGCGTATCAAGGGCGCGGTCAAGACCTTCGACTCCTGTCCGGCCCAGCACCTGGCCGAGACCCAGTTCGGCGACGCCATCTTCGCCAACATGATCATGGTCGGCTTCGCCTGGCAGCGCGGGGTGATCCCGCTGTCCAGCCGCGCGGTCTATCGGGCGATCAAGCTGAATGGCGTCGACTACGACGCCAACCTCGCCGCCTTCGAGCTGGGTCGCCGCGTAGCGCATGACCCGGCCGCGATGGGGCCCTCAAGCCAGCAGGGGGGCGACGCCGATGTGCCGACGCCGGAGACGATGTCGCTGGACGAACTGATCGCCAAGCGCACGGCCGACCTCGTGGCCTATCAGAACCAGGCCTATGCCGATCGCTACACCGCCAAGGTCGCCAAGGTCCGCGCCGCCGAGGTCGCCGATGGCGGCGAAGGCGCCGACTCCGTTGGGGGCCTGCCCTTGACCCGCGCGGCGGCGGTCAATCTGTACAAGCTGATGGCGTACAAGGACGAGTACGAGGTCGCCCGTCTGTATACGGACGGTCGCTTCAAGGCCGAATTGGCCGGGACTTTCAAGGGCGGCAAGGTCAAGGTCTGGCTGGCTCCGCCGATCATCGGCGCCAAGGACAAGGACGGCCGGCCGCGCAAGATGGCTTTCGGCGGGTGGATGCTCGACTACGCCTTCCCCATCATGGCCAGGATGAAGGGCCTGCGGGGCGGACCGCTCGACCTGTTCGGCGGGACCGAGGAGCGCAGGATGGAGCGCGGCCTGATCGCCGACTACGAACTCACCCTTGACCGCCTGACCGGCGGGCTCACGCCCGAACGCCTGCCGATCGCGGCCCGCATCGCGTCGGTCCCGCAGAACATCCGCGGCTACGGCCACGTCAAGGACGCCTCGGTGGTCAAGGCCAAGGCGGACGCTGCGGCGCTGTGGTCGCAGTGGGAGGGGTAGGGAACAAAGCGTCTGGGCCGATCGGCGGGATCGTGATGACGTTTTCCACGCAGCGCTTGACGCGCTGATGACTGGCGAGTTTCTGCCTTCGTGATAGGCTCGGCCCATGAACAAGCCGGTCCATCCCGCCCCGGTCGCCGTGACCCTGACGCCGGACGACGCCTTCGATCTGCAGGCGCGTGTCGAGCGTGGCGAGTTCACGTCGCTCGACGAAGCGGTCAGCGCGGAACTGGCCGAACTCAACTATCGGCGCGCCGCCGAGGTCATGGGCGGCTCCGAAAAGCTTGAGCGCTTCCTCGACGCGCTTGAGGCCGAGGATGATCCCTCGACCGACGTCGACGCGGAAGGTTTCTTCGCCGAGCTTCGCGCGGGTCTGAAAGAGCGCCTGGATGCGTCGCGCGGGTGAGGCGGCGGCTGGCGATCACGGCGGGCGCGCGACGCGATCTGCTGTCCGTTCGGGCCTATGTTGCCGAAGGCAGTCCTGGCCGCGCCGAGCCGAGCGCTATCTCGATGAATTGCTAGATCGTTGCGAGCGCGTCGTCGATTTTCCGTTCGCGGCCCGGGCCAATCTGCGCAACCGCAAGGACTGGCGAGCCATTCCATACGGACCGTTCATCATCTTCTCTTCGGTCTCGGATCGCCTCGTGCGCATTCGCGCCATGAAGCACGCGGCGTCCCTCAAATGATCCAAGACTTCGATTTCGACGCCGTCGTGGTGGGGGCTGGCGCGGTGGGCCTGGCTTGCGGCTACGCCCTGAGCCAGCGCGGGCTGGCCGTGGCCGTGCTGGAGGCCGAGGGCCACATCGGCCAAGGTGTGTCGTCGCGCAATTCCGAGGTGATCCACGGCGGGCTCTACTATCCGACCGGTTCGCTGAAGGCGCGGCTGTGCGTCGAGGGGCGGCGGCTGCTCTACGCTTTCCTCGACAAGCATCACCTCGACTACAAGAAGTGCGGCAAGCTGGTGGTGGCGACCCAGGAGTCCGAACTCGAGCAACTCGCGACGATCTACGACCAGGCCCTGGCCAATGATGTGGAGGGCATGGAGCGCTTGACCGGCGCCCAGGCCCGCGCCCTGGAGCCTGGTCTCAACGCTCACGCCGCCCTGCTGTCGCCCGAGAGCGGCGTCTTCGCCAGCCACGACTACATGCTGGCCTTGCAGGGCGAGGTCGAGGCGGCCGGCGGGGCGGTTGTGATCAATACGCCGTTCGAGGGCGCGACCCCCCTGGCCGGCGGCGGCTTCACTGTGCGGATCGGCGGTCCCGAGGCGGCGACCCTGACCTGTCGCCTGCTGGTCACGGCCCCCGGCCTGTCGGCCCAGGCGGTGGCGGCCAACATCGAAGGCTTTCCCAAGGACCAGATCCCGGAGGCCCATTTCGGCAAGGGCGTCTATTTCCGGCTGGCGGCCAAGGCGCCGTTCCAGCGGCTGATCTATCCGCCGCCGATCCATGGGGCCCTTGGCACCCACTATCGCAACGATCTGGGCGGTCAGGCGGTGTTCGGACCCGACCTGGAATATGTGCCGGCTCCCGACTATTCGGTCGATCCCGCCAAGGCTGCGGTGTTCGCCGCCTATATCCGCAAGTTCTGGCCCGACGTGCCGGAAGACCTGCTGACCGCCGACTATGCCGGCGTCCGGCCAAAGTTGCATGGCCCCAACGATCCGCAGCCCGATTTCCAGCTGCGCGGCGCCGACACCCACGGCCTGGTGGGGCTGATGGCGCTGTTTGGCATCGAGAGCCCTGGCCTGACCAGTTCGTTGGCCATCGGCGAAGAGGTCGCCCTACGGCTGGCCGTGTAAGGCCGCTTTGCGACCAAGTTCCACTTCATGCGTTGGCGTCTTGGCTTTTCAGGAGGGCGATATGCTTGACGACTTTATCGATAGACTGATCTCGCGATTAATGACGGGGGTTGGTCTGATCATGGCGGCCGCGATCGCCGCAGTGGCGACGGCGATGGCGGTGTTCGCCTTTCTCAGTCAGTGGGTCGGGGCCGCATGGGCCTATACCATCGTCGCAGCGACAGCGGCCCTGGCGGTGACGGTGTGGGCGTTGGCGCAGAAGAGCCACATCGCCCGCACCCGCCAGCCGCCGCTGGACGAGCGCGTGGTGGCGATGATCCAGGCCCATCCCACCGCCTCGTTCATGGCCGGCATGGCCGCCGCCACCCTGCTGAAGGGCAAGCCGTCACTGGCGGCGAGCCTCTGGGACGCACGCAAGGGCAAGCCGAAATAGCAGGCTCACTCTGTGGAGGAGGCGGTCGCGAGTCGATCGGCGGAGTGAGCTCGAGGGTCAGGCGCGCGAGTTAGCCCTTGAGCCCGCCGACCAGCTCCAGGCGTTGACTTGCGGCGCGCCCCCGACGAAGGTCCGGCCTCGCCAGAGACGGAGCCCGCCTTGATCGCCATCCTGCACGCCATGTTGGGCAAGGGATTGGGTGGCCTGGAGCAGGTGTTTCTCGACTACCAGCCCATCCTCGAAGCCTATGCGGCGACCGACGGCGGCGTCGCCACGGGTGTGGTGCGGGCCGGGGGCAGGGTCGCGGCCCAAGAGCATGGCCGCGTTCCGGCCCTGGCGACGATGCCGGCCCATACCGACTGGGACCCCATCACCCTGGGCGCGGCTCGCAAGCTGGTGAAAGCCGCGGCGCCGGACCTGATCCTTAGCCATGGCCAGCGTCCAGCCCGCCTGATGGCCAAGGTCGCGCCGGCGAAGGCCGTGCTGGCCGTCTGCGTGCACAAGCCGGCCTTCGATATCGACACCACCCGGACGCATTATCTCTGCGTCGGCCAGCATTTGGCGCGGCTCGCCATCGAACGCGGCGCGCCCGCTCACCGCGTCCATTTCGTGCCCAACGCCGTCCGGCCCCCGACGCTTCTGGCGGCGCCTTTCTCAGGGATGGACCGCCCGCCGCTTATCGTCGCCGCCGGCCGTCTGCATCCCAAGAAGGGCTTCGACATTCTGATCGCCGCCCTGGCCCTGTTGCGCGACGAAGGCGTGGCCTTCGAGGCGCAGATCGCCGGCGAGGGGGATGAACGCGGCAAGCTGGAAGGGCTAATCGCCCAGCACGGTCTGGCCGAGCGCGTGCGCCTGGTCGGCTGGCGTGACGACGTCTCGGCCTTTCTCGCCACCGGCGACGTCTTTGCTTTCCCGTCGCACCAGGAAGGCTTCCCGCTGGTGCTGCTGGAGGCCATGGCCGTCGGCCTGCCGGTCGCGGCCAGCGCCATTCCGGGTCCGGTCGAGATGATCGCCGAAGCCGTCGATGGCCGGCTGGTCCCCCCGGGCGACGCCGCCGCCCTGGCCACCAGCCTGGCGGGGTTGATCGCCGCGCCGTCCAAGGCCGTGGCCCTGGGCGTCGCGGCGCGCGCCAAGGTGCTGGCTGACTATGGTCCGGAAAGCCTTGAGCGGCGACTTGGCGCGGTGCTCGATCTGATGCTCGGACGGGCTTGAAGCCGCCCCCGCTTTGCGCATATAAGCCCGCCTCCGCTTCGCGCGGGCTGGGTAGCTCAGATGGTTAGAGCGGTGGATTCATAACCCACAGGTCGGCGGTTCAATCCCGCCCCCAGCCACCAAGCGGTGTTTCCCAACGCCCGCCGCGATTTCGCCAGCCGCCTTACCCCGCCTTGAACGGGCGGCGTTGACCGCAGTTGCGACAGCTTGCGCCCGTCAATTCCGCCTGCGCCCAGAAGGCGAAAAAGGATTGCGACGCTCACGCAGTGGACGATTTTCTCGCCTCCGTGCGACCGGTTAGCGCAGGTTCGTGTCGGTAATTTGATCGTCCAAGCCTGGCCGCAAAAGGATTTCGCGGCCTTTTCCAGAACGCCATGTCGGATGCCGGGCGCGCGGATCGTCCTGGTTGCGAGAGGCGGTCTGTTCCATGCTCTACGCGATCCTTTGCTACGACGCCGAAGACATGGTCGGATCGTGGACCCAGGCGGAGGACGACGCGGTGATGGCGCGGCTGGCGGAGGTTGAACAGGCGTTGGTCCGCAAGGGCTGGCTTGGCCCCGTCGCCCGGCTGCTACCGACCACCAGCGCCGTCACCCTGCGCAAGGGTCGCGAGAATCTGGTGATCGACGGGCCGTTCGCCGAGACCAAGGAACAGCTGCTGGGCTTCCATGTGATCGAGTGCGAAGGGCTGGAGGCGGCGATCGATGTGGCGCGGCAACTGGCCACGGCCAATGCCAGCGGCGGGGCCTTTGAAGTGCGGCCGATCGGCCTTTTTCGGCCTGTCGCGGTCCAGGTCGGGCCGAGCCGCGCGATGAAGGCGGCTGGCGGATGAGCGACATGGCGAGCATGGGCGGCTGCAGTCTCGACGGGGCATGGATCGACGCCGCCCTGACCGCGGCCCGGCCCCAGGCCGTGGCGGCGCTGCTGCGGTATTTTCGCGACCTGGACACGGCGGAGGAAGCCTTCCAGGACGCCTGCCTGCGCGCCCTGAAGGCTTGGCCAGGGAATGGGCCACCGCGCGACCCGACCGCCTGGCTGATCCTGGTGGGCCGAAACGCCGCGTTGGATGGGGTGCGCAAGCGCAGCAAGTCGGCGCCTCTGCCGGCCGAGGCGCTGATCTCCGACCTCGAAGACGCCGAGGCCTCGTTGGTCGAGCGGCTGGACGGCGACCACTATCGCGACGACGTGCTGCGGCTGCTGTTCATCTGCTGCCACCCAGACCTGACCGCCACCCAGCAGGTGGCGGTCGCCTTGCGCATTGTCTCGGGCCTGAATGTTCGCCAGATCGCCCGCGCTTTTCTGGTCGGAGAATCGGCGATGGAGCAGCGTATCACCCGCGCCAAGGCCAGGATCGGCGCGGCGGGCGTACCGTTCGGCGCGCCGGACGCGGCGGAGCAAGTGACGAGGCTCAACGCCGTGGCGGCGATGATCTATCTGATCTTCAACGAGGGTTACTCGGCCAGCGGCGAGGCGGCCGCGACCAGGGGCTCGCTGTGCGACGAGGCCATTCGCCTGGCGAGGCTGCTGCTGCGCCTGTTTCAGGGCGAGCCGGAGGTCATGGGCCTGACCGCCTTGCTGCTGCTGCAGCACGCTCGTGCGGCGGCCCGTTTCGACACCGAGGGGGCGGTCGTGTTGCTGGAGGACCAGGATCGAAGCCTGTGGAACCGCCGGATGATCGACGAGGGGCTGGCCTTGATCGACAAGGCCGTCCGCCACCGCCGGCCAGGCCCTTATCTGGTTCAGGCCGCGATCGCCGCCGAGCACGATCGCGCGCCGCGCCCCGAAGCGACCAATTGGGCGCGGATCGACCTGCTGTATGGCGACCTGGAGCAACTGGCGCCGTCGCCGGTGGTCACCTTGAATCGCGCCGTGGCCGTGGCGAAGGTCGCGGGGCCAGGGGCGGCCCTGGCGATGATCGAGCCCTTGGCCGCCAAGCTGTCGGGCTATTTCTACTTCTTCGGGTTGAGGGGCGGGCTGCTTTTCCAGCTGGGCCGGCGCGAAGAGGCCCGCGCGGCGTTCGACCAGGCGATCGCCCTGGCCAACACCCCCGCCGAGGCCACCCATATCCGGCTTCATCTCGACCGATTGGAGCGCGACGGCGCGGCCAGCTAGGCAAGCTGCGGAAAAATCCTCCGGTGATGTCGGGTCCGCATGGCCCGGTTCGTCCTCAGATCAGGCCTCGATCCAGGGAGAAACGACCATGAGCGACCGGCGACTCGAAAAGCTCGCCGCCAGCCCGCCCGTCGTCGGCGGCGTGGTTCCCTGTCTGCAGTCCAGCGACGCCAGCGCGAAGGCGGATTTCTACGTCAAGGCGTTCGCGGCCGAGGATCTGTTCCGCTTCGAGCCCGACGAGCAGGGGCGGACCATGCACATCCATCTGCGCATGAATGGCAATTCGGTGATGCTCAGCGACGCCTATCCCGATCACGGCTATGCGCTCGAAACCCCCGGCGCCTTCACCCTGCATCTACAGGTCGACGACGTGGACGCTTGGTTCGAGCGCGCGATCAAGGCGGGCGCCGAGACCCTGATGGCGCCGCAGCTGATGTTCTGGGGCGACCGCTATGGCCAGTTGAAGGACCCTTACGGCGTCAAATGGTCGATCGCCACCACGCCCAAGGCGTAGAGCGGTGGGCGGGGCGCGGCTTGCTGGTCCCCGCCGCCTGTCAGCAGTCCAAGAACTTCACGTCCGAGGCCGCGTAGCGCATGTCGCTGGCTGTGAACAGGCTCGACAGACCCAGCAGGGCGGGGCGACCCGGCATGATGAACACCGGCAGGTCGGCCACGTAGTGGCTCATCCGGCCCTTGGCGCGGTAGCGACGGATAAAGGCCTCCTGGTCCAGCAAATCGCCGATCTCTTCCAGCAGGGGGCTGTTGAGGAACACCCCGCCCCGGGCGGCGAACAGCAGGGCCATGTCGCCGGCGAAACCGCCCAGCAGGCCGCTGAAGATCGAGAGCGCCTCACGCGCGACCGCGTCGCCCGACCGCGCCAAGCTGATGACAGCGTTGTCATCTTTAGGCCGGTAAGTGGGGTCTTCGCTCGCCAGGGCGGCGTGGATGTCGCTCAATCCTTCCTTGGACAGCAGCCGTTCGGCGGAGATATCGCCATGACGAACGCGGATGGCCGAGAAGACCGCCGCTTCGCGCGCCTCCAGCGGGCAAAAGTCCATGTGGCCGCCCTCGCTGGGAACGGCTAGCCAGCCGTCGCCTCGCAACGGAGCCAGGGCCGCCACGCCCAGTCCAATATCGGGTCCCAGCACCGCGATGGCGCTGTTGCGGTCCGCCTTTCCGGGGTGGATCACGCCGAGCGAGGCTTCCGCCACCTTTGGGGCCCCCATCGCGCAGGCGGTGAAGTCGTTGACCAGATAGACCCGCGGCGTGCGCAGGACGTTGCGCAGCCAAGCCTGGGAAATGGTCAGGCCGGTGCTGGTCAAGATCACGGAGCCGTCGATCGCGGGCCCGGCCGCGCTGACCGCCGCCCCGATCAGGTCGTCGGTCGCCAGTTCCGCCACCACCGACCGAAGGCCAGCCTCCAGTTCCAGCGCGGTGGAGCACGGCAGGACGCGATGGTCGCCCGGATTGTCGCCCGGCTTGGCCAGGGCGACGATCAGTTCGCGCCCGGTCACGTCCGCCAGCAGCGCCACGCCGTGGGTCATGGAGTCGTCCCCTGTGATTCCTCGCATGCCGTTCTTCGCCGGCTCGCCCAGACACGTTAGCCGCAGACCGGTTACCGGCCAAATAACGGTCGAGCCTCTGGGTTTCCACAGATTTTAGCGGCGAGTCCGTTCAGGCGGCGTGGTCATCGGGAAATAAACCCTCTGCGCGCACCGCCGATTAACATCGATGCGCGTTGGTAGGTGTATGTCCAAGTTCGGCTCTGGCGGGGCCCAAGACCGGCGCGCTGGCACACGCACGATAATGCAACATGCCGGCAAGGTGCTCTGCGGCGCCTTCGCCTGGGACTGCGTAATCCGCGACGAGTCCGCGAGCGGCCTGCGCATCCAGATGCTGTCGGGGTCCACGCCGCCTGAATCCGTTCAACTGGTCGATCTCGTCAGCGGCTACGCCCACGACGTCAAGGTGATCTGGCAGAAGGACCGCGAGTTCGGTCTGAGGATCGTGCGCAGCCACGACCTGCGCGGCCTGGCGACGGCTTCGCTACAGACCGCCAAGCGGATGTGGCAGGCGGCTCAGGGCCGCGTCTCGGCAAGCTGACCCCCGATAGCGATCAGGCCCCGGCGTGTGAACGCCGAGGCCTGAACGAAACATCCGAGATCTTGGCCGGTGTTAGGCGGCCTCTTCCGCGCGGCTGGCTTCTTCGGCCATGGCGCGAACCAAGTCGAGGACCTGGCGACGGACGCGACCGCGACCGATCTTCGGGAACACCTCGGCCAGTTCCAGGCCCTCGGGCGTGGTCAGGAATTCCTGGACGATACGCTCGGCCTTCTGACCGACTTCGTCGATCTCCGACCCGTCCATGGGATCCGCCAGACCGTCGAAGAAGAACGACACGGGCACCTGCAGGGTGCGGGCGATCTCGTACAGCTTCGACGCGCTGACGCGGTTGGCGCCGCGCTCGTATTTCTGGACCTGCTGGAAGGTCAGGCCCAGCGAATCGGCCAACTGCTCCTGGCTGACGCCCAGCAGCCTGCGACGCATGCGGACCCGGCCACCGACGTGCAGGTCCACGGGATTAGGGCGTCGGCCCTCGGTTTCCTCGCTCAAGTTTCGCCTCCAAAGGTTGTTCCCTACAATGACACGTCCGTGGCGTTGATGAAACGGCGAGGTGGCACTGCGGCGTTAGGTCGCTGAAGGCCGCTTTTTGGCCTCGTGCTGCGCTAACGTTACGCCTTAAAATACTTCGATCACGGCGAATTCTAGGCCAGATTGTTACGCAACCTTGCGATCGTTTGGCGTTGAGCGCGGCAGGCGCCGGTGGCAGCCAAGGCGACACACGGTTCTTGCCCTGACAAGCCTATGGGCGGAACATCGGGCATGAGCACGCAAGACGAACCCGGGCGATATCGCAGCTTCGCCGCCTTCTACCCTTTCTATCTGAGCGAACACATCAACCGCACTAGCCGCCGGCTGCATGTGGTCGGAACGAGCTTGGTGATCGCCGTCCTGGCCTGCGGGTTTCTGGTCGACTGGCGGTTCTTCATCGCCGCCCCGCTGATCGGCTACAGCTTCGCCTGGGTGGGGCATTTGGTGTTCGAGAAGAACCGGCCGGCGACGTTCAAATATCCGCTCTACAGCCTGGCCGGCGACTTTCGGCTGTGGTTCGAGGTTGTGACGGGCAAGCGACCCTTCTGATCGCCTTCGCTCCTGCGATATTGCGTCGCAGCAAAACCGGGTTCATGATCAGCGGTAATCAAGAACGATAAACGGGAAGCGCAGGATGACGACCAAGCCGTTCCAGCACGCGCCGGACGCGCCCTGGATCTTCCGCACCTATGCGGGGCACTCCACGGCCGAGAAGTCGAACGCCCTCTACCGCGCCAACCTCTCCAAGGGTCAGACGGGCCTGTCGGTGGCCTTCGACCTGCCCACCCAGACCGGCTATGACGCCGACCATATCCTGGCGCGCGGCGAGGTCGGCAAGGTTGGCGTGCCGATCAGCCACCTGGGCGACATGCGCCAGCTGTTCGACCAGATCCCGCTGGAGCAGTCCAACACCTCGATGACCATCAACGCCCCGGCCGCCTGGTTGCTGGCGATGTATGTGGCGCTGGGCGACGAGCAGGGGGCCGACCGTCGCCTGCTTCAGGGCACCACCCAGAACGACCTGATCAAGGAATATCTGAGCCGCGGCACCTACATCTTTCCGCCCGGCCCCAGCCTGCGGCTGATCGGCGACATGATCGCCTGGTGCTATATCGAGGTGCCCAAGTGGAACCCGATGAACGTCTGCAGCTACCACCTGCAGGAGGCCGGCGCGACGCCGGAGCAGGAACTGGCCTTCGCCCTGGCCACGGCCATCAGCGTGCTCGACACCGTCAAGGCCGGCGACCAGGTGCCCGAGGAAGACTTCGAGATCGTCGCCTCGCGGATCAGCTTCTTCGTCAATGCCGGCGTGCGGTTCGTCACCGAGCTTTGCAAGATGCGCAGCTTCACCCGGCTATGGGACCAGATCCTGCTGGAGCGCTATGGCGTGCAGGACAAGAAGGCCCGGCGCTTTCGCTATGGCGTGCAGGTCAACTCTCTTGGACTGACCGAGCAGCAGCCCGAGAACAATGTCTACCGCATCCTGATCGAGGCCCTGGCCGTCACGCTGAGCAAGGACGCCCGCTGCCGGGCCCTGCAGCTGCCGGCCTGGAATGAGGCGCTCGGCCTGCCGCGGCCGTTCGACCAGCAGTGGTCGCTGCGGCTGCAGCAGGTGCTGGCCTACGAGACCGACCTGCTGGAATACGAGGACCTGTTTGATGGCTCCCACGTGGTCGAGGCCAAGGTCGCCGAGCTGTCGGCGGGCGCTTTGGCGCAGTTGGCGCTGATCGACGCCATGGGCGGGGCCTCCAACGCCATCGACTACATGAAGGGCGAACTGGTCGGCTCCAACGCCAAGCGGGTGCGCTCCGTCGAGACCGGCGACATGACCGTGGTCGGGGTCAATCGCTGGACCGACACCGAGGCCTCGCCGTTGTCGGCGGGTGAGAGCAGCATCGAGACCGTCGACCCGCGCCTGGAGGCCGGGGTTGTCGAACGCCTCAAGGCTTGGCGCGCGGCCCGCGACCCTGTCGCCGCCGAGGCCGCCCTGGCTGACCTCAAGGCCGCCGCCGCTGATGGCCGAAACATCATGGAACCCTCGATTACCGCCGCCAGAGCCGGCGTCACCACCGGCGAATGGGCCGGGGCTCTCCGCGAGGTGTTCGGCGAGTATCGCGGCCCCACCGGCGTGGCGGTGGTGGTCTCGACCGGCGACGCCGAAGACGTGGAATCGGTGAAGCGCGAGGTCGAGCGAGTCTCTCAGGTGCTGGGTCGCACCCTGACCTATCTGGTCGGCAAGCCCGGCCTGGACGGCCACTCCAACGGCGCCGAACAGATCGCCACCCGGGCCCGGGCCTGTGGGATGGAAGTGATCTATGATGGCATCCGCTCGACCCCCGACGAGATCGTTCGGCGCGCCAAGCAGGGCCGCGCCCACGTGGTCGGGCTGTCGATCCTGTCAGGCTCGCACCTGGACCTGGTGCAAGAGGTCATCCGCGTGATGCGCGCCGAGGGCCTGGGCCACATCCCGGTGGTGGTCGGCGGCATCATCCCCGAAGGCGACGCCCTGGTGCTGAAACAGATGGGCGTGGCGCGGATCTACACCCCGAAAGACTTCAAGATCACCGAGATCATGGGCGATGTGGTGCGGCTGGTGGAGGCCGCGGCGCTGGCGGAGGCCTGAAGGGGCATCCGCGAACTTCGCGGCCATCTGGCTTGGGAGAGTGATCTGGGCGCGTTGCGAACTGGTCGCTGACCCGTCGCGCCCGCCGTCTGGATCGATGGTGATCGTGCGTCCCGAGAGATCAGGCGCGGGGCGCTCTCACCGAGGCGCAGGCCAACCGCCGGCTGCCCGGCGAGGAACTGACCAAGGCCAGCGACAAGGCAGGTCTCACCGTGCTGACCGCGCCGCAGGACGGGGTGATCCAGCAGATGCAGGTCCACACCCTGGGCGGGGTGGTCAAGCCGGCCGACCCGCTGATGGTGCTGGCGCCCAAGGGCGGCGAGCTGATCATCGAGGCCCGCGCCCAGAACCGCGACGCCGGCTTCGTCCACGAGGGCCAGAGCGTCGAGGTCAAGCTCGAAGCCTATCCGTTCACCCGCTACGGAATTGTGCACGGGGTGATCGAACATGTGGGCCGCGACGCTGTGCAGGACAAAAAGGAAGGACTCGTCTTTCCCGCCATGGTTAAGCTGTTGCAACCTTGGATCATGATCGAGGGTCAACGCGTACCGCTAGCTCCGGGCCTGGCGGCCACCGTCGAGATCAAGACCGGTGAGCGCCGGATTATTGGGTTCCTGCTGTCGCCGTTGGCGCGGCGGGTGAAGGAAGGCGGGCGGGAGCGGTGAATCACAAGAGCGCAACGATTATGGGGTCTCGACGAGCCAATTGGGTCGAGTGCATTTGCGACGCACAGCTGGACTCCCAGCCTGGCAGTTACGGTCAACAGTTTGGAGCTATCAACTCTATGTCCAATCCTTCGATCTCCGAGATGCGCGGGCTTGTGAAGCTTCGTGAGAAACGAACGTTCGCGCGAAGCATCCAGCCCGCGGACCCTGTCGGGCGCTTCATGAGCGTCCACGCGAACTACGACTACGGGCAAGATTTGCTGGTCTGGGAAAATGCTCTTCCCATGATGGAGGCGCCGTACGTGGGCAATCGATACCAGCAACATCGCGGCTTGGATGCCGTGGCGGATTTTGACCTGACTTTTCGGGGCAAGGAGAGCGAAGTCATCGACTTTTATGCCCCGGCGGCGGACATCTTCATAGTGTCTGACAAGGCGTTGGAAATAATCGAGGGTCTTGACCCTGACGCCGTGGAGCTACGGCGGGCCACGTTAAAGGGCAACGGCTTCGCGCGCCCCATGAATGTCATTATGCCCGGTCGCCTCATCGAGGCCGTGGATCCTGATGCCTCGGATGTCACCGTCCATTACAAGGAAACTGTCCCTGGCGTCTCTGCCATAAGGGTAAACTTTCCATCTGGTGTAATTTTTAAGAAATTAAGCCCTGAAATCCATGCATTTAAAGATTTGGATATAAAAGACTGGTTTTGGTCACGAGAATTACTCGAAACGGCGAAAGCATGTGGCGTTCTCGGCCTGTACGCTAAGCACCCGTCCGGGCAATCCATCTATGAGAATTTATATTTATAAGCCTGAATATTATAACGTCTGATCAAAAAAGTGAATCTTTAGATAATTATACGGGATGAAGAATGGCCACTCCGGGTAGCGTTACGGTAAAATTTCGCGGAACAACTACTCGGCCACTGCGCGCGACGGGGAAAATCCCGTTCAGCTCGGTCACGCTTCCCAGTGGATTCCAGAAGTCGGAAACAGGGACACGGCGGTCTCAACCGGTCATCGCAACGGCTCTTTCGAATACTTCGGCGGGTGTCTGGAAGTCGAGGGTTTTGCGAGGGCGGTTGTTGATTTCGAGGGCGACGGCGTCGAGTT
>NZ_JAFCTW010000019.1:0-32005 GCF_049896225.1 Caulobacter sp. DWR3-1-2
CGCCCAGAGCTCCCGACGCTGCCCATCCGTCAACCGAACCCGACGACCCATCCCAACCTCGCCTCAACCGCTACAATCCATAGCCGTTGCGATGACCGGTTGAGACCGCCCACACACTCATTTCGGGAGCCCCTGGAACACGGGGTCGGCGTTGCGCCGGTCTGGCTTGAAAGAGCGTGTTCTTCACCTGACACCGGCCTCCACCCGCGCCCGCGCGGTCATGAACGGGCCGACGGGGGCGAGGGGCGGGGCGAACAGGGCAAGGCCGGTGGGCGGCATGTCGAGATAGATCGCCTCCATGCCGCCGTTGCGCCGGTAGGTTTCGTGCCAGAAGCCGACGCCCTGGCCGTCCTTGAGAAAGTCACGCCACCAGGTCTTGTGCGGCGCGCTGCGGGTGAAGCGTTCCAGGCTGTCCATGTCGCGCCAATATTGCCGCATGCCGAAATGGTTGAGGCCGTAGACCAGGTTTTCGTGGGCCAACAGGCCGTCTGGCTTGTGGCGGACGATCTGGTTGAGGTCCGGGCCGATGCCGACCATGGCCTTGAGGCCGCGCCAGCGGTTCAGGCGGATGCCCAGATAGATCACCACCAGGTCGGGATAGGCCGAGAGATCGACCGAGACGCGCGTCATGGCGGTGGAGGCCTGGGATTGCATCACGCCGTCTCCTGATGTTTATGGCGTATACATAGCGACGGGATGTGTACGCTGTCAACATCAAAGGCCCCCTATCACCATGGCGATCTACGCGCGGCCCTGATTGCGGCCGCCGAGACGTTGCTGACCCGGATGGGGCCCTCCGAACTGTCGCTGCGCGGCGTGGCGCGGGAGGCCGGCGTCTCGGCCATGGCGCCCTACCGCCACTTCGCCGACAAGGACGCGTTGCTGGCCGCCGTGGCCGGAGACGGCTTTCGGCAGTTCGAGACGCGGTTGAACCAGGCCACCTCCGCCGCCCCGAACGCCAGGTCCGGATTGATCGCCCAGGGAGTCGCCTATGTGCGGTTCGCCCATGACCAGCCGGCGCTGTTTCGGCTGATGTTCGGGCCGTTGATCACCAAGGCAGTGGCCTTGGAGCATCTCGACCGCGATAGCGCCCCGGCCTTGGACGCGCTGCGCGGCGCGGTCGCCGCCGCCTATCCGCAGGCCGACACGGCGCGGCGAGACGATTTGGTGCTGACCTGCTGGTCGCTGGTGCACGGCCTGGCGGGTCTGATCGTCGACGGCCGGCTGCCGGCTTCGGCGGAGGTCGCCGAAGCCATGGCGGCGCGGGTGCTGCGACTGTTACCGTGAGGGGATCCTCGCCGCTGCGAAACGGGCAAAAGGCTTTACATCGCCTTGGCCGACGCATTCTGCAGTTACTTTCCGGACCGAATGCCCCGTTCCGCTTTCGTGCTATACGTCTCGGCATGACCCTCGAAGACGCCCTGGCCAGATTGCGCGCGGCCAAGCCGCTGTTGGATCGTTACGGCGTCCAGCGGGTCGGCGTGTTCGGCTCGACGGCGCGGGGCGAGGCGGGGCCCGATAGCGACGTCGATGTGCTGGTGGAGTACGGGCCCGCCACGCTTCCGGGCTTTGGCTTCTTCCGGTTGGAGCGGGATCTCGCCGCTCTGTTCGGACGGCCCGTCGATCTGGTCACCCCGGACGGCCTGCATGAACTGATCCAGGCACGGGTGATGGACGAGGCCGTCTTTGCGTGATCCCGCCGACAGTCTCTATCTGTCGCGCATGCTTCAGGCGATCGGGCGTATTCGGCTCTACACACGCGAGACATGGATCAGCCGGCTTTTCTGGCCGATCCCATGGCTTGCGACGCCGTGGCCATGAACCTGCTGGCCATCGGCGAAAACGCTTCCAAGATTTCTACAGCGGTTCGAGCCCTGGCGCCGGACGCCGACTGGCGCGACGCGATCAATCTTCGTCACCGCATCGCCCACGGCTACGATGATCTCAGCTTCTCGGTTCTTTGGTCCATCGTGGTCGTTGAACTCGATCCGCTCGCGGAGGCGGTCGCAAGGATCACCCTCTCGGACGCCTAGTCCCGCCCCAGCCGCCAAGCCGCCGCCAGTCCCACCAGCGCCAGCGGCGCGAACGCCGCGAAGAGCCATAGGCCGTGGGCTTGGCCGCTGGCCGGCGTCACCCCGCCGGCGAACCCCAGCGCATTGGCCAGCGCCCCGGCCGCCGCCGCGCCGGCCGCGCCGCCGATCAGCTGGGTGGTGGGCACGGCGGCCGAGGCCAGGGCCTGTTCGCCCTCCGGCGCGCCGCCGATCACCCGCTTGGCCAGGAAGGCCCAGCAGATCCCGAAGCCCGCGCCCAGGGTGAACATCGACGCCACCACGCCCCAGAGCCCGCCGCGCACCATCTCGACCGCGCCCCAGGCGACGCCGACCGCGATGATCGCCGCGCCCAGGCGGATGGCCAGGCCCTCGTGCTTGGGCTTCAGCCCCGCCACCGCGAACGAGAAGCCCGTCCAGCCGGCGGCGATGGCCCCGATCACATAGCCGCTCAGCAACGGGCTGGCGCCATGCAGCGCCTGGATGAAGGCCGGGCCATAGACCGAGAAGCCCATCGTCGCCGCCTCGCAGAAGAAGATCACCATCAGGCCCAGCCCCGTGGCGGTGGTCAGGTCGCCGGCGGCGCGGGGCAGCAGGCGGTCCTCGGCCCGGCCATTGACCAGCAGCAGGGCCGCCAGGGCCGCCACGCCGAAGAGCGCGCAGAGGCCGGCGGTGAGATGTCCCGGCACGACCCCGGCGGCGGCGATCAGCGACACGCCGACCACCAGCAGGGCCAGCTGGCGTCCGGGGATTCGGCCACCCGTCGGAGCCTTGGGCGCGGCTGGAACCATGACCAGCACCGCGCCGACGAAGATCACGCCCTGCGCCACGAACAGCCAGAACGCCCCGCGCCAGAAGCCCGCCTGCGCGAACAGCCCGCCGCAGAGCGGACCGAGCAGCGTCGCCGCCCCCCAAACCCCGGCGATCGCGCCATAGACGCGGGGCCAAAGGCTCTCGGGGAACATCGCGCTGATCGCCACATAGCACAGCGACACGATCGCCCCCGCGCCCAGGCCCTGAACGAGGCGGCCGGCCACGAAGGTCAAAAAGTCCGGGGCCAGCGCGCCCATGGCGCAGCCGAGGGCGTAGAGCAGGCCGGCCAAGGCGGTGGCGTTGCGCAGTCCCAGGCGGATCGAAAGCTTGCCGGCGCAGGCCCCCGCCAGGATCGAGCCCAGCAGGAAGGCGGCGATCGACCAGCCGAAATATTGGTAGCCGCCGATCTCGCGCGCCACGCTGGGCATGATCGTCACGGTCACCAGGGTGTCGGCGGCGTTCAGCCAGATCCCCAGGCACAGCAGGGCGAAGCGCGGCGCCAGCTCGGCGTTGAGCAGGGCGCGCCAACTGTTCGGCGTGGGCATCAAGGACCTCCAGGGAGGCGCTACATGCCCTCTCGGGATCGCCTAGCCAAGCCTTGGCGGTTGAACCGCACGCCGTGGTCATGCTTGGGTGCAACATTAACCCTTCGAGCGCCCCCCCGCCCATGGCCTATCGCGTCCCGCGCCATCCGCGTGTCGAGCATCGCACGCGCCACCAGAACAGGCTGGCGGGCCTGACGGCGCTCGTCCTGCTCTGGGTCCTGGTGCTGATCATGGCCCTGGTGGCCGATCGCAGCATCGCGCGCCAGCACCTGCCCTGGAAGCCGCTCAGCGTGGTCGATCCGGTGGGCATGGCCACGCGGATCAAGGCGGCGCGGGCGGGCAGCGATCCGGTGATCTGTCGGGCCATCCTGCGCAAGGCCGGCCTGACCTATGCGGACCTGCCGGAAAAGACCGATGGCGGGTTCTGCGTGGTGCGCGACGCCCTGCGCATCGACAGCGGCATGGCGCCCCTGTCACCGACAGATGCGCCCATGGTTTGTAAAGAGGCCCTGGCCCTGTCGATCTGGGAGCGCCAGGTGGTCCAGCCGGCCGCCTATGAGGTGCTGGGCCAGGGTGTAGTGTCGATGGAGCACTACGGCACCTATTCGTGCCGGCGCATGTACGGCAAGGCGGAGGGACCGGTCAGCGAGCACGCCAGCGCCGACGCGATCGACCTGGCAGGCTTCAAGCTCGCCGACGGCCAGACGGTGTACGTGGCCCGCGACTGGAACGATCCCGGGCCCAAGGGGCAGTTCCTGCACCGGGTGCGCGATGGAGCCTGCCGGGTGTTCCTGACCACGCTGAGCCCCGACTACAACGCCCAGCATCACGACCACTTCCACCTCGACATGGCCGGCTGGAACAAGTGCGCCTGAGGCGCCGCCTTACAACGTCTTCGCGACCGCCGTCATCTGATCGGCCGCGATCCCCCAGCCTTCCTTGAACCCCATGGCCTCGTGGGTCTGACGATCCTCGACGGTCCAGTGGCGGGCGGTGGCGGTGTAGCGGGTCGTACCGTCGCCCAGGTCTTCAAACTCGACGATACCGACCATGAAGGGCTTTTGTGACGGAACCCAGGTCGAGGTGAAGGCGTCGGTGAACACGATGCGGCGGTTCTCGACCACCTCCAGATAGACGCCTGGATTGACGACCTCTTCGCCGTTCGGCCCCTTCATGGTGATCACGCTATTGCCCCCGGTGCGAACGTCCATTTCGGCGTGCGACACGACCCAGGGCGGCGGGCAGAACCACTTGGGCAGCAGTTCCGCCGTCGTCCAGCATTTGAAAAGCTTGTCGGCAGGGACGTCGATGACGCGGGTCAGCACGAGTTCGCGGTCGCTGGCGTTGTCGGTGGTCATGACGCTCTCCAGGGATTTTTAGTGTTGTGCCCGAAGGACGGCCGGCGCGTCTCGGCTCCGACATCGGAGGCGGCAAATTTCGTCGATGCTTGACCGGTGGGCTGGCCTAGGGCCAATCTATGGGCAATTCAAACGATCGTTTTGAAAGCCCTGGGAGCCATCGCCATGACCACCCTCTTCGACCTGACCGGCAAGGTGGCGATCATCACCGGCAGCTCACGCGGCATTGGCAAGGCCATCGCCGAGCGGATGGCCGAGCATGGCGCCAAGGTGGTGATCTCGTCGCGCAAGGCCGGGCCTTGTGACGAGGTGGCCGCGGCGCTCAACAACAGGCATGGCGCGGGAACCGCTATCGCCGTGCCCGCCAACATCGCGGCCAAGGAAGACCTGCAGCGGCTGGTCGACGAGACCCGCGCGGCGTTCGGCAAGATTGACATCTGCGTCTGCAACGCCGCGTCCAATCCCTATTACGGTCCGCTGGCCGGGATCGCCGACGACCAGTTCCGCAAGATCCTCGACAACAACATCATCAGCAATCACTGGCTGATCTCGATGGTCGCCCCGGAGATGCGTGAGCGCAAGGACGGCGCGGTGATCATCATCAGCTCGATCGGCGGCCTGCGCGGCAACGCCATCATCGGCGCCTACAATATCAGCAAGGCCGCAGACTTTCAGCTGGCCCGCAACCTGGCGCACGAGTTTGGGCCCGACAATGTGCGGGTCAATTGCATCGCGCCGGGCCTGATCAAGACCGACTTCGCCAAGGCCCTGTGGGACGATCCGGCCACCCTGGAGCGCGCGACCAAGGGCGTGCCGCTGCGCCGGATCGGCGAGCCCGACGAGATCGCCGGCGCGGCCGTCTACCTGGCCTCGAAAGCGGGAACCTTCATGACCGGCCAGGCCCTGGTGGTGGACGGCGGCGCGACCATCTAGAGGTCCCCGACAACACCACCGGACACTTCACCAAGCGGGTTCAACGCCCGCCGACGCGCATCGTTTTGCTCCGAATCAGATCGGCGTAGCCCGGCTTCGGCCAGGCCTGAGCGTCGCCCTTCACGTCGATACGCGGGCTGACACGCAACCATCGTCGCCCGCCAGGCATTTGGCAGGCGAACTTGGCTGTTAGGGAACACTGACATGAGCGGCGTAGGCTTTATTGGCGCGATTATCATCGGCATCTTCGCCGGCTGGATCGCCGAACAGATCATGGGCCGCAGTCACGGACTGATCACCAACTTGATCGTTGGCCTGGTGGGCGCGCTGATCGGCGCGTTCCTGGCCAGCATGTTCAACATTCACTTCATGGGCTGGATTGGCAGCCTGGTCGTCTCGACCATCGGGGCGATCGTGCTGCTGTTCATCCTCGGCCTGTTTAGCGGCCGGCGCCGGATCTAGCTTCCAAGAGTGTCATCCCGGACAAGCGTTCAGCGCGCCGATCCGGGATGACAACCGTCTGATATTCTAGCTTGCCCGGGCGGCGACCGCAGCCGCGTCGTCCAGCACTTCGCGCCGCAGCCGCTGGGCGGTATTGCCCAGCAGGAAGCCGGGGATGTCGGCCATGGGCATGGGCCGGCCAAACAGATAGCCCTGGAAGTGGTCGCAACGCATGTCCTCGAGGATCAACGCCTGCTCGGCGGTCTCGACGCCTTCGGCGGTGACTTCCAGGTTCAGCGTGCGGCCCAGCAGGGTGATGGTGCGCAGGATGTCGGTGATGGCCGGATTTTCGGACATCTCGGCGATGAAGGTCCGGTCGATCTTGATCTTGTCGAACGGGAACCGCCATAGATAGGCCAGGCTGGAATAGCCGGTGCCGAAGTCGTCCATGGCGATGCGCACGCCCAGGGCCTTCAGCGCCGTCAGCTGCTCCACGGTGCCGGCGGTATCGGAGAGCAGCAGGCCCTCGGTGATCTCCAGCTCCAGGCGCGACGGCGCCAGGCCTGACGTGCCCAGGGCGTGGCGCACTTGGTCGACGAGGTCGCCGGTGGCGAACTGGTTGGGCGACAGGTTGACCGCCACCTTCAGGTGGTCGGGCCACGAGGTGGCTTGGGCGCAGGCCTCGTTCAGCACCCATTCGCCGATCTTGCAGATCAGTCCCCATTGCTCGGCGCATTCGATGAAGTCGTCGGGGCCCACCACGCCGCGGCGCGGGTGTTGCCAGCGCAGCAAGGCCTCGAAGCCGGTGGTCTCGTGTTCCTTGGCGCCGATCAGCGGTTGGAAGAACAGCTTGAGCTCGCCGTTCTTCAAGGCCGCGCGGAGGTCGATCTCGAGCGACCGGCGTTCCTGGGCCCAGATGTCCATATTGGCCTCGAAGAAGCGATAGGCGCCGCGACCGTCGCCCTTTGCGCGGTAGAGGGCCAGGTCCGCGTTCTTCAGCAGGGTGTCGGGGTCGCTGGCGTCGGCCGGGGCGATGGCGATGCCGACGCTGGCGCCGATCGACACATGGTGCTCGTGCAGTTCGAAGGCCTCGGCCAGGGTGTCGACGACGGCCTGGGCCAAGGCGCCGAGCGCGGCGGGGTCGAGGTTGTCGCGCACCACCACGGCGAACTCGTCGCCGCCCAGGCGGGTGACGATCCCCATGTCGCCCACGCAGGCGCGGAGGCGGGCGGCCGCTTCGACCAGCAAGGCGTCGCCGATCGGGTGGCCCAGGCTGTCATTGACGCCCTTGAAGTGGTCGAGGTCGAGACACAGCACGGCGCAGCCGGTGGTCTCGCCGTCGGCGCTCCAGGCTCCGCCCAGAGCCTGCAGGAACGACAGGCGGTTGGGCAGGCCGGTCAGAACGTCGTAATGGGCCAGGCGGCGGATGCGCTCCTGGTCCTTGCGGGCCTGGGTGACGTCGGCGCCGACGCCGCGAAAGCCGGTGAAGAGCCCGTCCACATCGTGGATCGGCTTTGCGGTCAGCGACCACCAGTGGATCGCGCCATCGACCACGATGGTCATCGACACGTCGCGGAAACCCTTCTGGTCGGTCAGCAGACCCGACAGGGTGGCGGCCAGGCCGTCCGGCACCTCGGCCAGCTCTGCGCCCAAGCTTCCGACATTGCGGCCGATCAGCGAGTCGCGCGTCACGCCGGCCGCCTCGGCCATGCGCTCGGACACATAGGTCAGGTCGCCGGTGGCGTCGATTTCCCACAGCCAGTCGTTGGAGCCTTCCTCGAAGTCGCTGAGCAACAGGCTGACGACCTGTTTCTGGCGTTCCAGTTCCTCGCTGGTGACGAACCGCTCGACGAACACCTTGGCGTGCAACAGGCAGGAGGTGGCCACGACCAGGTAGCAAAAGATTAGCAGGCCCGCCAAGGCCAGCAGGATGGGCTGGCCGCTGGTCAGCAGCACGAACAGCGAGCCGACCACCAGCGGCGTCGTATAGGCCAGGGCGGCCATCGGCAGGGTCAGTAGGGCGAAGGCGCCGCAACCGATCATCCCGGCCATCAGGGCCACGATCAGCATGCTCATGTGGATGCCGGCGGTGTCGTCGAAGGCGAACATCGGCAGCAGGCCCCACAGGCAACCCAGCAGGCCCGCTTGCAGCGCCACGCGCCGCGCGCCTCGGGCCGACACGGTGTTCTTGCCGCCCTTGCGGCGTTGAGCCGCGGTCCAGCCGCGCAGGCCCAGCAGGGCGTAGCCGATGACCACGGCGGTCCAGAGGATCAGGGCGTTACGGTGGTAGCCGCCAAAGCCAGCCACGCAGACCAGAATGGCGTTGACGATATTGGCGCTCATCATGACCGGCGTCAGGCGCAGGATGCTCTGAAGTTGCTCCATGCGAACGCGGCCGGCGATAGCCTCGGGGACCGGTGGAATCAGTCGCGACACCAGGCGGCCGGGTCCTCCGAGGACCATCGAGGTGAGAGTGGTCATGCGCAATGTGCGGCCCCGAGATCCGGAATGCCCCCCATCCCGTGCCGGCAGCCTACTGATGGTCTCTGAAGCCCCGGTTAATCGTGCCGTGACCATTGGACGCATGAAAAAGGCCGCCACCCCGGAGGGCGGCGGCCTTCTTGATCGTCTGCTCCGGAATGCTCCGGGAACCGACTATTCTTCCTTGACGCGACGCTTGCGGAACGACGGGTTCAGCACCTGCTTGCGCAGGCGGATGTTCTTGGGCGTCACTTCCACCAGCTCGTCTTCCTCGATGTAGGCGATGGCCTGCTCGAGGGTCATGCGGCGCGGCGGGGTCAGGCGGACGGCTTCATCCTTGCCCGAGGCGCGGATGTTGTTCAGTTGCTTGGCCTTCATCGGGTTGACGTCCATGTCATCACCCCGGGCGTTTTCGCCGATGATCATGCCCAGATAGGTCTTCTCGCCGGCGCCCACGAACATGACGCCGCGATCTTCCAGGTTCCACAGCGCGAAGGCGGCGGTTTCCCCGTCCGAGTTGGAGATCAGCACGCCCTTGCGCTGTTGGTCGAGCGGGCCCTTGTAGGGCTCATAATGGCTAAACACGCGGTTCAGCACGCCCGAACCGCGGGTGTCGGTCAGGAACTCGCCCTGATAGCCGATCAGCGAACGCGACGGGGCGATCAGCGAGATGCGGGTCTTGCCGGCGCCGGACGGACCCATGTCCTTCAGCTCGGCTTTGCGCTGCGACAGCTTCTCGATGACGATGCCCGAGAACTCGTCGTCGACGTCGATCATGACGTCTTCCATCGGTTCCAGGCGCTTACCGGTTTCCGGGTCGATCTGGTACACCACGCGCGGACGGCTGATCGACACTTCGAAGCCTTCGCGACGCATGTTCTCGATCAGCACGCCCAGTTGCAGTTCGCCGCGGCCGGCCACCTCATAGGCGTCGCCCTCGGTGGACTCGGTGACCTTGATGGCCACGTTGGATTCGGCTTCCCGCAGCAGGCGGTCGCGGATGACGCGGCTTTGGACCTTGTCGCCTTCCTTGCCGGCCAGCGGGCTGTCATTGACCGAGACGCTCATCGAGATGGTCGGCGGATCGATCGGCTGGGCGGGCAGGGCCTCGGTGACGTCCAGGGCGCACAGGGTGTCGGCCACCGTGGCCTTCGACATGCCGGCGATGGCGATGATGTCGCCCGCTTCGGCTTCGTCAACCGGCTGGCGCCTGAGGCCGCGGAAGGCCAGCACCTTGGTGATGCGGCCGCGCTCGACTTCCTTGCCGTCACGGTCCAGGGCGTGGATGGCCATGCCGGGAACGGCCTTGCCGCTCTCGATGCGGCCGGTCAGCAGGCGGCCCAGGAACGGGTCGGCTTCGATCAGCACGTTCAGGATCTGAAACGGCGCGTCGACCTTGGCGATCTGCTTGGGTTCCGGCACGTGGCGGACGATCAGGTCGAACAGCGGGGCCAGGTTATCGTTGGGGACGTTCAGGTCCATCGTCGCCCAGCCGGCGCGGCCCGAGGCGTAGATGTGCGGGAAGTCCAGCTGCTCGTCCGTCGCGCCGATGGCGGCGAACAGGTCGAACGCGGCGTTGTGGACCTTGTCCGGATCGGCGTGAGCGCGGTCGACCTTGTTGATGCAGAGGATCGGGCGCAGGCCCATCTTCAGCGCCTTGGTCAGCACGAACTTGGTTTGCGGCATGACGCCTTCCTCGGCGTCGACCAGCAGGACGCAGCCGTCCACCATGCCCAGGATGCGTTCGACTTCGCCGCCGAAGTCGGCGTGGCCGGGGGTGTCGATGATGTTGATGCGGGTTTCCCCGGCTTCACCGTTCCACAGGACGCTGGTGCACTTGGCCAGAATCGTAATGCCGCGTTCGCGCTCCTGGTCATTGGAGTCCATGGCGCGTTCGGTCGTCGCCTCATTGGCGCGGAACACGCCAGACTGGGCGAGAAGCTGATCGACGAGAGTGGTCTTGCCATGATCGACGTGCGCGATGATGGCGATGTTTCGCATGGACATGGAGAAGGCGGGCTTTCGGGGAGAAGAGAAGTGGTTTGACGCTGTGCGCGTCAGGCGCGCGGCTTTTACGCGACTGCGCGACGTTTATCCACCCCACCTCTGCGCAAGGCTTTGACGTGGAAACCGGTGTCAGCCGCAAACCCCTTAATTTTATGGGGTTTGCGAAAGTTACGAGCGGATGTCGTTTCTCTCGCAACCAATTGTGCACTGCAGCATTGCGCCGAAATATGGCGAAGCTTGGCGATCGGCGTCCGCTAAACCTTATGTTACAAAGGATTTCTAAGCTTTAGTGCGACAAAAAGTGACAGCGTTGCCGAACATTTTGCTTGATGCATTTCGCACCGCACCCTATAAGCAACCTGTGAGGCGGCCTCGCCGCCTCTGCCCTTCCTGGGCGTTTCCTCCCTAATGAACTGCCCGGCTTTCGAGCCGGGCTTTTTTTTGGTCTGTGCCCTGGGCGGCTAAAAACCCTCTCTCTTTGAGTGAGGGAGGGGTCCGCCGCCCCAGGCGGTGGGAGGGTGAGAGGTTTCACGGCCAACCGGAAAAGCTCGATCCCTTTATTTGATCAACCGGTGCCGGGCGCGGGATCTCAAGGCAGTCCCAGTATCCATACGCCGGCGCGGGTAGGCGCGTTGTGCAAGGCATCCAGGCGGTGCCTTGGTCTGAGAGGGTGTAACCTCTCACCCTCCCATCGCTGCGCGATGGGCCTCTCTCTCTCTCTCTCTCTCTCTCTCTCTAAGAGAGAGGATTTCAGAGCAACTCAGCCCAATCCGTCGCGGCCAACTGCCGGGTCACCGTCTCGATGTCCGCCTTCAGGCCCGCCAGACCCTCGGTCGGCTCGCGCGTGGTCTCGTTCATATAGAGCGCGCGATTGATCTCGACCTGGATGGCGTGGGTGCGTCGGGCGGGGCGGCCGTAGTGCTCGGTGGTATAGCCGCCGGCATAGGGCGCGTTGCGGGCGACGCGATAGCCCAGCGTCTCCAGCGCCCTTTCAATCAGCCCGGTCATCTTGGGCGAGCAGGCCGCGCCGAAGCGATCGCCCAGCACGATGTCGCAAGGGCCGCCGCCGCGCGCCCGGTGGCCGCGCGCCGCCGCCGCCGGCATGGAGTGCCAATCGACCAGCACCGCCAGGCCGTGGGTGTTGCGCGCCTGGGCCAGCAGGCGATCCAGCGCGTCGTGATAGGGGCGGTGGGCGGTGTCGATCCTGAGCTTGGCCTCGATGAAGGTGAGCTTGCGGGCATAGATCGGGCGGCCTTCGCCGGCCACCCGGGCAATCGTCCCCAGTCCGGCCGCCACCCGCGCCGTGCGGCCTTGGGCGAAGTCGGGCAGTTCGTCCTCGAACATCGCGGGATCCAATTCCCAGGCGTCGCGGTTGCAATCGACATAGGCCCGCGCCAGCCGGGCCCGGATCACATTGGCCCCCAGGGCCGGCGCGCCGCCGATCAGGTCATCGACGAAAGCGTCCTCGGAGCCGCGCAACTCGCGAGCCTCCAGCCGGGCGGCGGCCATCATCTCGGGCGGATAGAGCTTTCCCGAGTGGGGCGAGGCGAAGACCAGGGGCGTCGGCGGCGGCAGACCCTCGGGCGCGGCGCGCAACACTTCGAAGGCCGGCGAAAAGCCATGCTCCGCCGTCGCCGGCGTTTTCGAAGCGATCTGCTCCCATGCGGTCATGGACTTATTGTCGCGGCCCTGCGCGCCGGGGTCAAACGACAAGGCCGCAGCGTTATAGAGACAGGACCGGCCGCCCAGGCTTTAACTGTGGACGGTCGGCGGTAATTCATTCGCGATTTACCGTCCTTCTCTAGATTCCTCCTTTCCAATCCCGACGTTCGCCCGGAAACTGACCGCATGGCCCGCATCCTCCTCGCCGAAGACGATGACTCCCTTCGCGGCTTCCTGGCCCGCGCCCTGGAGCGGGCTGGCTTCGAGGTCCAGGCCTGCGCCGACGGCGAAGAGGCGGTCCAGCACCTGGACACCCCCTGGGACCTGTTGCTGACCGACATCGTCATGCCCGGCATGGACGGCATAGAGGTGGCCCGCCAGGCCGCCGCTCGTGATCCGTCCCTGCGCATCATGTTCATCACCGGCTTCGCCGCCGTGGCCCTCTCGGCGCAGGACCGCGCACCCGCCGGCGCCAAGGTCCTGTCCAAGCCCGTGCACCTGCGCGACCTGGTCTCCGAAGTCGAAAAGATGATGGCCGCCTAAAATTTTCCCAGGCGGCAAGTAAGGCGGCTTGCGCGATCCAGAAGCCGCCGCTATACCCCCACACCTTCCCGCCCGGGACGCTTTTAGAGCGCTCCAGGGCCGCTTTGGCGGACGCGTAGCTCAGCGGGAGAGCACCTCGTTGACATCGAGGGGGTCACAGGTTCAATCCCTGTCGCGTCCACCATCTCCTCCCAAGATTGCGTTGTTGTCGGGCCTTGCGTGCACGGACGAATCTGCTCGGCCGCGAATGGTTCCGCAGCAGGCGCACTTTAAATCTCTGACCGTTGGCGTAACCATTTCCGGTCTGGTGCTTTAGCATTCTGCCGTCTGCAGCGCTTCTTTTGCGCGAAACTCAGGGAATTTGGCGTTTTCACGTGTTGAAGCGGCGTCAAAATCTAGAGTTCACGGCGCGGGGATCAAGAATTCAGTCTCTGATTTCGCCGGTTCGGTTCAAGGTCGGCGGGAGTTGCAGGCTGCAAAGTCGCAATCTCGACGAAATAGAGGCCGTTGTGGCGGATCGGCCACACCTATTTCCTGACTTGGCGCGTTTGTCGTCTTGAAGCTGCTCCTGTCGGCTTCAAGACATTCATCTAGAGGGTTCACATCATGAAAATCCGGTTGCTGGCAGGTGTCGCGACGCTTGCGCTCTGCGCCGCGTCAGGCGCCTCCGCCCAAAGTGCATTGAGCGGATGGTACGTCGCCGGCGACGTCGGGTACCACATGACCGACGGCGTCAAGGCGACTTCGTCGGTCAACGCCACAGACGGCCAACCTTACAAATGGACGTTCTCGGCCGACGACGACTGGGCGGGCTTTGGCCGCATCGGTTATCGCTTTACCCCCAACTGGCGGGTCGAAGGCGAATACGGCTATCGCAGCGGCGACATCTCCGGCGTCAAGGGTTCGGCCGGTCGTCCTCAGCCGATCGGTCTGTGCACCGCCGGCCCGATCCGCACCGTGGCCAACCCGACCTGCGGCGAACCGAACGGCGAGCTGAAGGCCACCACCCTGATGGCCAACGTCATCTATGACTTCATGCCCGACTCCAGCTTCCACCCCTTCATCGGGGCGGGCGTCGGTACGGCCTGGGTTCATAACAAGGTCTATGGCCAGCAAGCTGGCCGGGCCGTCACGCCCGTCACCACCGCGCAAATCCAGAACACCAGCTTCGACGACGTCGACCAGGCCCTGGCCTATCAAGGCCTGCTGGGCGTCGCCTGGGACTTCGCTCCGAACTGGTCCCTGGACCTGACGGGTCGCTACCTGGAGACCGACGACCTGCAATGGGGTTCGGTGACCTCGAACGTCAGCCCCGTGGCTGGTGGTTCGGTGACCGATGTCGGCACCTTCAGCGGCAAGTACAAGGACACCTCGATCACCCTGGGCGTCCGTTACACCTTCGGCTCGCCGCCGCCGCCCCCGCCGCCCCCGCCGCCCCCGCCCCCCCCGCCCCCGCCTGAAATGCCGGCTCCCCCGCCGCCGCCGCCTCCGGCTGCTGCGTACGAAGCCAGGGAGTTCGTGGTCTACTTCCCGTTCGATCAGTACGTGCTGACGCCGGAAGCCCAGGCCGTGATCAGCCAGGCGGCTGACTATGCCAAGGGCGGCAACGCCACGAAGATCACCGTGGTTGGCCATACCGACACCTCGGGTTCGCCGAAGTACAACGCCAAGCTTTCCGAACGCCGGGCCAAGGCCGTGGCTGACGGTCTGGTCGGCGCCGGCGTCGCGGCCACCACCCTGGCCGTCGACTGGAAGGGCGAAAGCGCTCCCGCCGTCGCCACCGGCGATGGTGTGAAGGAACCGCTGAACCGCCGTTCCACGATCTCGATCAACTTCTAAAGATCGCGATCAGGACTAAAGTCGAGGGCCCGGCGGCGACGCCGGGCCCTTTTCTTTGGTCGATCGTCAGGGGCTTTGGCGTTCGCCAACGCCCTGTCGCGATGAAAATCGGGCCGGCTCGATGAGCGCCGACAGGGGGCGAGGCAGGGGCGAGGGCACGTCGAGAATCCGGGCGACCAGATGTTCGGCCAACAAAGGCGCCAGGCAGAAGCCGCGCCCACCCAGGCCGCCCATGACCCAAAGCCCCGTCGGCGCGTCCGGAACCGCGCCAGCCAGGGGCAGATGGTCGGCGGTGGTGGCCCGGACGGCCGCGCGCCCCTCGAACGTCGCTGGATCCAGCCTGGCCGCCAGCTTCGGCAAGCCCTTGAAAAGGGCCTCCAGGTTTCGGGCGTGATCGACGGCGCGAATCTCGGTTCCAAGGTCGTCACGATCATGGGTGGCGCCAAACAGCACGCCTTCGCGGGTCGGCGTCGCGTAGCCTCCAAAGGCTACGGGGTCTGGGGCGGTGGCTGGGGCTGGGGCCGGGCCGGTTGTCCAACTGGTCTGACCGCGAATGGGCCGCAGCGGCGCGTCGGGCCATAGCCGGGCCTGCCCGGCGCCTCCGGCCAGGACCACCGCGTCCACTTGCGCCAGGCAACGGTCGTCGACGTCGAACAACCGCCAGGTCGCGTTGTCATGGTCGATGCGAGCGACCAAGGTTGCGGTCAGCGCGCCACGCCAGGCGTCCAGCACGCGGGCCGGCTCCACCACCAGGGCGCTGGTCATCAGCAAGCCGCCCGGCGCGGGCTCGCCCAGGCGCGCGGTGACGGCGTCGGCGTCCAACAAGGCCATGGCGCCAGGCTCGAACAGGTCCTGCTCGGACACGACGGCGTGGCGAGCCTCATCGCGCGGGGCGGCGGGCAGTTTCAGCACCCCGCGGGCGATCACGGCCTCGGGCAGGGTTTCGTACAGCGCCACGGCGCGGGCAAAGGCCTGGGCCGGCAGGGCGGCGCGTAGGCCGCCGCCGGCGTCTACGGCGGGGGTGACCAAGGCGGCGGGATTGCCCGAGGCCGGCGCATGGCCGTCGTCAAACAGGCAGACCTCCAGGCCCTCGGCGCGGCCCGCGCGGGCCAAGGCCGCTCCGGCGATCCCGCCGCCGATCACCGCCAGGCGGCGAGGGCGGGGGGCCGCGACCGGCCCGCCCGGCAGGCTGGCCTCCAGTCGCTCTTTCTTGCGTCCGAAGCCCGGGCGTTTATCGACTTGGAACCCAGCGGCGGCCAGGCCGCGCCGCACCGCGCCGGCCACGGAGAAGGTGGCGGCCCGCGCGCCGGACGCCGATCGTGCGGCGACGGCCGCCATGATCTCCTCGCGCCACATGGCGGGGTTGAGGGCGGGCGAAAAGCCGTCGAGGAACCAGGCGTCGGCCGCGCCGTCCCAGGTCGCCAGCGCCTGTTCGACATCCATGATCGCCAGGTCGAAAGTGGCGTCGAAGCCGGGCAGGTCGACGCGGTGGAAACCGCGCGCCACGCCGGGCCAATGGTCGAGCAGCACCTGGGCCGCTTCGCCCAGCTCCGGCCAGACCGCCAGGGCCCGGGCCGCCTCGTCGCGGGTGATCGGGTGGGCCTCGACCGAGAAGATGTGGAGGCGCTGGCCCGCCACTTTTTCCCGCCGCCACAGGTCCAGCAGGGCGGCGATGTTCAGCCCGGTGCCAAAGCCCAGCTCGCCGACCGTGAAGTGATCGCGTCCCACCCAGGCGGCTGGCAAGCCGCATCCCTCGAGGAACACCGCCCGGGTCTCGGCCAGCCCGTCGGCGCTGGAGAAGTAGACGTCGCCGTACAGCGCTGACAGCGGCATGCCGTCGTCGCGCCAGACGAGCGGAGAGTCGGGGGAGGGCGCGGGCTCGCTCATGCCTGCCTTATAGCGAGAGCGGCCCATAGAAGAAGGGCCGCCCTCGCGGACGGCCCTTCCGAAAGCCTTGAAAGGCTTAGGCTTAGTGAGCGGCCGGCGCTTCGGTCTTCTTCTCGACAGTGGTCGTGGTGGTGGTCGTGCCGGCGGCCGGCGCTTCGGCGGCGGTGGTGGCGTCGACGGCCCCAGCCGGAGCGGCGGCGGCGTCGGCGGCGGCCTTGTTGGCGTCGGCGGCGGCGCCGGAGGCGGTCGCGGCGGCGTCGGTGGCGGTGCTGGCCGAGGCGGCGGCGCTTTGAGCCGCGGCGGTCGAGGCGTCGGCGGCCTCTTCCTTCTTGCCGCAGGCGGCGAGCGACAGGGCCGAGACGGCCATGCCGGCGATCAGGATGGTGCGGAGAACCTTGGTGGTCATGGGGCTTCCCTTGCGACTGCTGTGTTCGCTGACGCGGCCTTGGGGCCGCGTCCTGTGATCACAGAACATCAGTTCGAACGCAGGGGCAAGCAGAGAATTCACGGATCCGTGATCGCTGCGTGATCGTCATGTGCGCCCGTTATCAGGCTTCGGCGGGAATGGCCTGCAGCGCGGTCTCCAGCTCCAGGAAGCTCGGCTGCGAGGGGGTCGGAACATTACCACGGCCGATCTCGACGCTGATCTGGGCGGCGTTGCCGTGCAGATGGGCCACCAGGACGGCCTGGATGATCTTGTAGAACGAGCCTTCCTCATCGACCACAGCCGTCAGGCGCGTGGCGAATGGGCCGACCATGCCATAGGCCAGGAAGACGCCGAGGAAGGTGCCGACCAGAGCGCCGCCGATCATCGCGCCCAGCACGGCGGGCGGTTCGGTGATCGAGCCCATGGTCTTGATGACGCCCAGCACGGCGGCGACGATGCCCAGGGCAGGCAAGGCGTCGGCCAGGCTTTGCAGGGCGTGGGCCGGGGCCAGGCCCTCGTGGTGATGCTTCTCGAGTTGCTTCTCCATCGCGTCCTCGACCTGGTGGGGATCTTCCAGGTTCATGGTCATCATCCGCAGGGTGTCGCAGATGAAATCGACGGCGAAGTGGTCCTTGGTGATCTTCGGATAGCGCTGGAAGATCGTGCTGTCGCCCGGCTTTTCGATGTGGCTTTCCAAGGCGATGACGCCCTTGGACTTCATGGTCTTGGTCAGCAGGAACAGCAGGCTCAGCAGGTCGCTATAGTCGCTGGTCTTCCACTTGGGGCCTTTGAAGATCTTGCCGAAGCCGCCGCCGGTGGCCTTGATCACCGTCATCGAGTTCGAGATCAGGAACGAGGCGATGCCCGCGCCGAGAATACACATCAGCTCGTGGGGGGCGGCCTCGATGATAACGTCCATCTTGCCGCCAGACATGATGAAGCTGCCGAACACGAGGCCAAACAGCAGGACGATGCCGATGATCTGGAACATGACGAAGAGAGCCCTGGGTAACTTGCGCCCGGATCATCGCCGTCAATGCTTAATCCAAGGTGAGCGTGAGGCGCGCTCCCAGAAGGGCATGTTGCGCCTTTCGCCACACCCGCCTAACAAGTGTTTGACGGCCGATGGAGCCAAAGCCGGTTCAACGGCGTCCTCCCGCGTCGCTTGGGAGGGAGAGCATGACGCAGTCCGGTCCGGACCCGCAGGCGAACGCCAGCCTGGATGAGCGGGCCAAGGGCAGGGCCTTCGCCATCCTGTTCGCCGTGCTGCTGTCCAGCGCCGCCGGCAACACCGCCCTGCAGACCGTGCTGCCGGCCATTGGCCGCGAGGTGGGCATTCCGGACGTGCTGATCAGCTCGATCTTCTCGCTGTCGGCCCTGCTGTGGGGCGTGATGTCGCCGGTCTGGGCGCGAATGTCCGACAAGCGGGGGCGCAAGCCGATGGTCGTGCTGGGCATGGCCGGTTTCGCGATCTCGATGCTGGGCTTTGGCTTCTTCATCTTCATGGGCCTGAAGGGCCTGATGGTCCCGCTGGCGGTGTTCGCGGGCGCGGCCCTGTCGCGGGCGATCTTCGGCCTGGTCGGCTCGGCCTCGAACCCCGCGGCCCAGGCCTATGTCGCCGACCGCACCGCGCCGGCCGACCGCACCAACGCCCTGGCCACCATGGCCTCGGCCAGCGGGCTGGGGACGATCCTCGGTCCGGCCGTGGCGCCGTTCCTGGTCTTTCCGCTGGTGACGCTGGCCGGGCCGATGTTCTCGTTCGCCCTGATCGCGGTGATCGTGCTGGTGCTGGTCGTGCGCGGCCTGCCAGAGAAGCCGGAGGAGATCCCCGACCGGGAAGGCACCGCCGACCACAAGCCCCGCGCCCGGGTGCGCTGGAACGACCGGAGGATCATGCCCTTCATCATCTTCGGCTTTCTCCTGGCCAGCGCCCAGACCGTGAACCAACAGACCCTGGGCTTCATGGTCATCGACAAGCTGCAGATCTCGCCGGCCAAGGCCGCCGCCTTCGCGGGCGTGGCGATGATGGCCGGCGCGGTGGCCAGCCTGCTCGCCCAATGGGGCCTGATCCGCATGCTGCGCCTGAAGCCTCGCCAACTGCTGTGGGTGGGCGCCGGCTGCGCGGCCGTGGGCAATCTGATCGTCGCCTTCTCGCCCGACTACCATACCCTCGTGGTGGCTTTCGCGCTGTGCAGCCTGGGCTATGGCTTCGCGCGGCCGGGCTTCACCGCCGGCGCCTCGCTGTCGGTGGGGCACGAGGAGCAGGGGGCGGTGGCCGGGGCCATCAGCGCCATCAACGGGGCTTCGGTGATCATCGCCCCGGTGCTGGGCGTGGCGCTCTACAAGTGGGCCCATCCGTCGCCCTACCTGCTGAACCTGGCGATCCTGTCGGGCCTGGTCGCCTACGCTCTGATCGACCCGATCATGCGCAAGGTCGGCGACGCCGAGCAGGCCCAGGAGCGCCGCGACGAAAGCCAGGTCATCGACGCCAGCTCAATCGACGCGACGGGGCCGCACTGAGGCCTACGCCGCGCTCGCTTCGAGCGTGAAGTCAACGTGAACCGCGTCATAGGGAAAGATCACGCCGCCGCCGGCAGCGCTCTCTATGACGCCCGCTGCGATCAAGGCCCGCACGTCGCCATGTACCGCCTTGACGTCACGCCCGACGCGGCGAGCGACCTCGCGGATCGATATAGCGCCCTGAGCCATCATGGCTCGCAGGATCTCCCAGCGTTTTCGGGTCAAGGTGCTCCAAAGAAGGTCGGTTGAGGCGAACGAAATTCGCGCGCCTTGGGGCTTGCCCTCGAACGCCCCCAGGGCGCGTCGGTTGACGTCTTCGCGCAAGCCGATGGAAAGGGTCACGGTGTTCATTGGGGCCTCCACGCATCGACCGCGTTCCAGAAGTCAGCCAGAAGGTGCTCTGGAGACCTGAAGGCGTAGACCTGTTCACGCTCTCCTTCGTGCCTGTGATCGCCCTTGCCGGCCTCGTTGTCATAGCGATGCGCGCAGACGCCACTGACCACGTAGACCAGCGCGTGTTGGAAATCGTGCATCGACCCGGGCGCCGGTCGGCTTACACGTTAAATCCGCATCTCCACAAAAGCGGCGCCAGCAAGCAGGTGACGTTCGCGAAGGAGCAACTCCGCCTTCATGTTGGACTTTATGCCAACAGTTCGGCCTGTTGTCGATTACTCCAACGGATGCTTAGCCAATCCCCGCCTGGGCCTTCAGCCGCGCCACCATGTCGGACGACAGGTAGCCGTCGGCCGGCAGGCGGCGGTCCTGTTGCCAGGCGCGCAGGGCCTTGCGGGTGCCGGCCCCGATCACGCCGTCGGCTGGGCCGGGGTCGAAGCCCAGGCGGGAGAGGGCGATCTGGGCGGCCATCCGGTCGGCCAGCGAGAGCGGCGTCTCGACCGGCCAGGATGCAACCAGCGGCCCGCCGCCGGCGAAGCGGTCGGCCAGCAGGCCGATCCCCAGGGCGTAGGACGTCGAGTTGTTGTAGGTGCGGATCGCGAAATGGTTGGGCAGGGCCAGGAAGGCCGGACCCGCCGCCCCGGCCGGCAGGATCAGGCCGGCGGGCGAGGCGGCGTCGGCGGCCGTCCAGGGCAGGCCATCGGCGCGCCGCACGCCCAGCGCTTCCCACCAGGACGGGATTTCGCGCGGCCCCTCGGCCAGGCTGTAGTCGAAGCCAGCGGGCAGGATGACTTCCTTGGCCCAGCCGACGCCGGGCTTCCAGCCGCCCTTCTTTAGCAGGTTGGCGGCCGAGGCCAGGCTGTCGCTGTCGCTGCCCCAGATGTCGCGATGACCGTCACCGTCGTTGTCGACGGCGGTGGTCAGGTAGTTGGACGGCAGGAACTGGGTCTGGCCCATGGCCCCGGCCCACGAGCCGCGCAGCTGGGCGCGGGTGGCCTCGCCTGAATCGATGATCTTCAGGGCGGCGATCAACTCGCCCTCGGCCCAGGTCCGGCGGCGCCCGTCGGCGGCCAGGCTGGCCATCGAGCGCACGACGTCGAAACTGCCCTGCAGCTTGCCAAACGCCGACTCCATGGCCCAGACGGCCAGCAGGATGTCGCGCGGCACGCCGTAGCGGCTCTCCACGCCCGGCAGGAAGGTCAGGGTTTCGCGCTTGCCCTGGCCCACGGCCACGCGGTCGTCGCTAATCACGCCTTTGATATAGTCGCCGACCGGCTTGGAGAATTCCGGCTGCCTGCCATCCAGCGACACCACCTTGGGATCGGGCGTCACGCCGTTCAGTTCGCGGTCGAGCAGGGCCTGGCTCAGGCCGGCGGCCAAGGCCCTCTGCTTGAAGGCGGCCAGCCAGGCGTCGAAATTGATGTCGCCGCCCGCCGTCACCGGCTTCGGCGCGGGCGGCATGGGGGCGGGGCCAAGCGGCGTCGGTGCGGCGGTCGAAGGCGACAACGGAGCGTTGGTCGAGGTGTCGGCGCAACCCGCCAACAGCAGAACGAGAAAAACGCGTCTATCCATGACGGCAGGCTAACGGGGTTTGTACCAAGGCCGCAATCACAAGGGCGACAGAGCGGTGAAGGTTGCGGCCTGCCGCGTTCGATCTGCGGCGTTTTCGGCCTGGAACGCCAGGATCGTCCAGGTGACGCCTGCCAGTCGGTTGGCCGGCTGGATGGAGTCCTGCGTCTCGTGGACCAGGATCCGAAGGTCTGCGGCCTGGGCCAAGGCGATGGTCTCGGTGGCCGCAACCGCGAACATTCGGCGACCGGGAGGGACGGGGCCATGGCGCAACGAGAGGATCAGCACGCCGCGCTCCGCCAAGAGGGCCGAGAGGTTCGGCATGGCCCTCCGCCTCTCGTCTTCGTCCAGATGCATCCAGACCGCCGATAGCAGGACGAGGTCGAACGTCTCGCCGCGCGCCAGAACGGCCGACAGATCCGGCAGGCTGTCGTCCAGCCATGTGATGGCGGGATGATCGTGGCGGGCGATCGCGCCGGCCAGCAAGGCCGGCGTCGGTTCCACGGCCAGCACGGTGTGTCCCAGGTTCGCGAAGTCGGCGGCGTCGCGACCGCTTCCAGCCCCGATGTCGAGGATCCTGCCGGGCGGGGCGGGGTGGACGCTGAGCACCGCGGCGTGCTTGTCGGCGAAGGCGACATTTTCCGAGCGTTCGAAGAACGCCGCGACGTCCTGGTCGTAGCCCTGGGTTCCGGCGACCCTGGTCATGTCATCGCGCTTCCTTGAGTGACCTGATACCTATGGCGCGCATTGACTCCGCTGCCTGTGCTGCTTATACGCCTGCCCTCCGAAACACCCCGGATGTTCCTTTCGCCAGCATGGCGGTCGCGAACCTCTCCGCTGAGTATAGAGACGGTCATGAAGGTTCGTAGCTCGCTGAAGTCGCTGAAGTCGCGTCACCGCGATTGCAAGTTGGTCCGCCGCAAGGGCGTGGTCTACATCATCAACAAGACCGATCCGCGCTTCAAAGCCAAGCAGGGCTGATGACGCCCGCACGGCCTCCCAGGGCGATGCTCTGGGACGTCGGCAACGTCATCGTGCGCTGGAATCCGCGCACGCTCTACGCGAAAATCTTCAAGGAACCGGTTCATCTGGATCGGTTCCTTTCGCATGTCGGGACTATGGACTGGCACGCGGCCACTGATCGCGGCGTCACTTTCGCCGACAACATCGCCGCGCTGAGCGCCGAGCATCCCCACCATGCCGAGCACATCGCCGCCTGGTGGGCCCGTTGGCCCGAAATGTTCTCAGGACCCTTGGCCGAGACCGAGTCGGTGATCGAGGCCCTGGCGGCCCGCGACGTGCCGCAGTTCGCCCTGACCAACATGTCGTCCGAGAGCTGGCCCGGCGTGCAGGCCATGAGCCCGGTCTTCCGCCATTTCCGCGACGCCGTGGTTTCCGCCGAAGAGCGGGTGCTCAAGCCCGAGCCGCGGATCTACGAGATTGTGCTGGAGCGCACGGGCCTGGAAGCCGCCGACCTGCTGTTCGTCGATGACAGCGCCGCCAATATCGCGGCGGCGTCGGCGATGGGCTTCCACACCCACCACTTTACCGACCCGGCGGCCCTGCGCCCGGCGATCGAGAAGCACGGCTTGCTCTGAAATCCCTTCTCCCCTTGCGGGAGAAGGTGGCGCGAAGCGCCGGATGAGGGGTTGAAGAACGCGCCCGCCGCGACCAGTTGATCGATTTGGCCGAACGTCGGACGTTTGAGAGACCCTTCATCCGTCGGCCTTCGGCCGCCACCTTCTCCTGCAAGGGGAGAAGGAAGACAGGAGCTTCCCATGGACATCGGTTTCATCGGCCTGGGGGCCATGGGTAAGGCCATGGTGGAGAACCTGCTGGAGAAGGGCCACGCCGTAACGGTGTGGAACCGCTCGCCCGGCCCGGCGACGCACTTGGCCGCCTCGGGCGCCAAGGTCGCCGAAACGATCGAGGAGGCGCTGCAGGGCGACATGGTCCTGTCGATCCTGGCTCATGACCAGGCGATCCGTGAGGTGCTGCTGGACGCCCTGCCGCGCGCCAGGCCTGGTTTGACGCACGTCAACCTGGCCACCATCTCCACGGCCTTCGCACGCGAACTGGCCGACCGGCACGCCGCGCTGGGCCTGGGCTACGTGGCCGCCCCGGTGTTTGGCCGCCCACCGGTGGCGCGGGCCGGCGGGCTGAACGTGCTGGCGGCCGGCGCGCCCGACGCCGTGGCCCAAGCCCTGCCGGTGCTGGGAGCCCTGGCGGCCAAGGTCTGGCCGATGGGCGAGGATCCGGTTCGCGCCAACGCCGTCAAGATCGCCGGCAACCTGATGATCGTCGCCGCCGTCGAAGCCATGGGCGAGGCCACCGCCCTGGGCGCGGCGCACGGCGTGCCGGCCGCCGATCTGCTGGAGGTCCTGACCAGCACCCTCTTTGCCGCCCCGATCTACAAGATCTATGGCGGCATGATCGCCGAGGGGCGCTACCACCCACCAGGCTTCGCCGCCGACCTGGCGCTGAAGGACGTGCGCCTGGCCCAGGCCGCGGGCGCGGACAAGGGTCTGTCCCTGCCGCTGGCCGACCTGGTCGAGGGCGGGCTGGAGGCCTTGCTGGCGGGTGGGGGCGAAACCCCCGACCTGGCCGCCTTGGCGGAAGTCTCGCGCGGACGTGTCGAGGGCCGCTGAATCCGCCTTCCACTCGCGGCCCGTTGCCACTAGGTTCCCGGCCTTTCCGCCCTCCGACACATGCGAGACGACCATGGCCGACGACGCCGCCCATTCAGACGTCCTGAACTCCACCGCCCAAGGCCAGCTGAAAAGCATCATCGATCGGATCGAGCGCCTCGAGACCGAGAAGGGCGAGATCGCCGAGCAGATCAAGGAGGTCTATGCCGAGGCCAAGGGCAACGGCTTCGACGTCAAGATCCTGCGCAAGGTGGTCCGCATCCTCAAGCAGGACCGCGCCAAGCGCCAGGAAGAGGATGCGATCCTGGACCTGTACCTGTCAGCCGTCGGCGCGATCTAACGAGCGAACGGGGACCTCGCAATGCGAGCGTCCCCGTTCGTAGCCAACCAAGTTGGCCATTTTTCTCCGTGCGTCTGGCCGCCGACGCCCGCTAGTCTGTCGCCATGCGCGCCAGCAAGCCGCCCGATCCCCGAGCCCAGGCCCGCAAGGCGGCGTTGAACGCCCTGAAGCGTGCGCGGCGTGCGGCCGACAAGATGGGAATCGAGCTGTCCGAATGGGAGGGCGAGTTCCTGGGCTCGGTCGCTCAGCGCATCGAGACCTACGGCCGGGCGTTCGGCGATCCCGAGAAGGGCGGCGCCGGCCAGGCCATGTCGGTCAACCAGACCCTCAAGCTCAAGGAAATCGCCGCCAAGGCGAAAGGCGAGCGCAAGCCGATGAAGCGCGGCAAGGGTTTTGGCCGCCGACACCAGATCAATGCTTCGAGCAAGGACTAAAGGCGCTCGTCTCAAGCGTGAAACGCCTAAGCAAAACCTCAAAATGAGCAAAAGTGGTAATCTTGGTCAACAACCAATGCGGTATCGAAAGTCGTGGTGTCAATCCCCTATAAGCATTGATTTTATTGCTTAATAACAGTGATCGGCGAACGACGTTAAGTCTCTGGAAAGGAACAGAGCCGAAAATTCGTGGATACTTGAAGGTATATTTCTTAATCATTTTTTACGGCGCAGCTTGTCCGCAAAACGCGGGCAGGCGACGCCCCGCGATAGCGTGACCGCGGGGGAAGTTTCACGCACGACGGACATTTTCCTATGGCGAGCACCTACGAATATCTTTTGAGACGCAAGGCGGATTTGGAGATCCGCATGATCGAGGCGCAGAAGCGGGCTCAAGCCCCTTTCCAGGGCGAGCTGAAGGCCTTGAGCCTGGCGCTCGGGGCGATCGAACAGGCCGGACTGGTGGAGGGGGTGGTAGCCGCCGAAACCGCCAGCTTCGCCGCCGACGCGCCCGTCCGACGCGGCCGCAAGAGCCGCTCGGTTCGCGAGATGGTCCTGTTGGTCCTAGGCAAGGGCCACACGGTGACTCCAGCCGCCGAGATCACCCGGCAGCTGACGCAACGGTGGGGGCGCGCCGTGCCGCTGGCGACGGTGACGGCCGAACTTAAAGGTCTGGAGCTGGAAGGCGCCGCCCGTCGGGCGGGCGACGGCTGGCTAAGGCTGGAGGCGCCTCTCGACGGGACGCCCTCCTTCAATTCCGCGCTGAAAATGGCCTGACGATCAGGCCTTGGACCGCCATCCGCCGTGGATCTGACCGCCGCTGGTCACGACGCTTCCCGCATGTCGACGTCGATGCCCTGTTCGCGCACCTTGCGATAGAGGGTCGAGCGACCGATGCCGAGGCGGCGGGCCACTTCGCTCATATGGCCGGCATAGACCTCGATGGCGTGCTGGATCAGGTCGCGCTCGATCTCTTCCAGCGTCCGCAAGTGACCGCGGTCGTCGAGGATGCGAACCGGCGAGTCCGGTGTGGGCGTGCGCGCCATGGCGGCGCGGGCGGCCTGCAGCACGGCGGGCAGGTCGGGGGTAGAAGGCGTGGAGGCGACGGCCTCCGGCAGGGGGGGCACGACGCCCGAAATGGCCGGGAAGTCATAGGGCTGCAGATAGGGCGCGTCGGCCAGGATGATGGCGCGATAGACCGCGTTCTCCAGCTGGCGGACATTGCCGGGCCAGTCGAAGGCGTTGAGGAAGCCCAGGGTCTCCGGCGCGGCGCCGACCACCCGCTTGCCCTCTTCGATGTTGAAGCGGCGGATGAAGGCCTCGACCAGGGCCGGGATGTCGTCGCGACGTTCGCGCAGGGACGGGGCCTCGATCGGGAAGACGTTCAGGCGGTAATAGAGGTCCTCGCGGAACCGGCCTTGCTGGACGGCGTGGGCCACGTCGCGGTTGGTGGCCGAGACGATGCGCACGTCCACCTTCTGCGAGCGCTTGGAGCCGATCGGGTCGATCTCACCCTCCTGCAGGGCGCGCAGCAGCTTGACCTGCATGTCCAGCGGCAGTTCGCCGACCTCGTCCAGGAACAGGGTGCCGCCGTCGGCCTCCTTGAACTTGCCCAGGTGCTTGTCGGTGGCGCCGGTGAAGCTGCCCTTTTCGTGGCCGAACAGGATCGACTCGACCAGGTTCTCCGGAATGGCGCCGCAGTTGACCGCCACGAACGGCTTGCCGGCCCGCTCAGAGGCGCCGTGCACGGCTCGGGCGATCAGCTCCTTGCCGACCCCGCTTTCGCCGGTGATCAGGATGGGGATCGAGCTCTTGGCGGCCCGCTCGCCCATGCGCTTGACCAGGGTCATGGCCGGCGAGGTTCCGATCAGGTCGGCGAAGGTGGTGCGGTTGCCGGCCCGCTTGGTCAGCCGCTCGACCTCGCCCTTCAGCGAGGTCATCGACAGGGCGTTGCGGATCGAGACGGTGATCCGCTCGGGGCTGGCCGGCTTGATGAAGAAGTCGGTGGCGCCGGCCTGCATGGCCTTGACCACGGTGTCGACGCCGCCGCTCGCCGTCAGCACGATCACCGGCTGGGCAAAGCCGCGCGCCCGCACTTCCTGCAGGGTCTCGTGGCCCGTCATGCCGGGCATGACCAGGTCCAGCAGCACCACATCCACCGGCGCGCCGCTGGCCAGGTGAGCCATGGCCGCGTCGCCGTTCTCGGCGTGCGAGACCGCGAAGCCGTCGCGCTCGAGCACGGCCTGGATCAGCCGACGTTGAGTCGGATCGTCGTCGACGACGAGAACCGTCTTGGTCATTTGAAGACACCCACTGAACCGGCCGCGTCCGACATGGGACAGGGCTCTTGTTGGTTCAGAGTGATACAGGACGGGTGTAAAGACCGGGTTTCGGAGACGTGAGTCAGGGATTAACGGTCGCCCTTAACGCGGGGTAACGAACGGCCGCTTAGACGATGTCAGCCGGCCTTGCCGGGGTTGATCCGGCGGATCTCGCCGCCGCTCTGGCTGACCCGCCGCGCGTCGATGCGGGTCTCGCCCTCGGGGCCGACATGGCAGACGCCGGCGAAGTGGGTTTTGCGGGCGGTCTTCTTCTCGGTGGTGATCGCCTCGAACCGCACGTCCATCGCCCCGTCGGCGCGCTTGGCGTCGGTGTCCATATTGGTGACCTCAAGGCCCGTGAGCGGGCCAATATTGAACTTCTCCTTCAACCGCTCGGTGCAGCTGTGGAAGATGAACACGCTGCGCACCGAGGTCGCGAACCAACCCATGGGTTTGTCCGTCGCCATGGCCGACGGCGCGGCGGCAAGACTCAGCACAATGGCGATAGCGGCGGCGACGCGGAGCATCGAAGGTCCCTCAACGATGGAACAAGGATATTCGGGAGCGGGCTCCGGCGCATTTTAATTCGCGGTAATGGTGGGGGCTAGAGCATTTTTCGAGCGAAGTCGTTCCGGTTCGCGTGAAGAAAAATGCGTCAAAACAGAAGATTAGAGCTCACGGCCTGACGCAGTCAGGTCGGGAAGTGCTCTAGAGGCCCAGTAACGCCGAGAGCTTGCCGCGCACGGCTTCCAAGGTGGCAGGCGCGCAAAAACCGGCAGGCTTGGCGAAGCGCGCGCGCCAATCGACGCAACGCGCCTGATCGACCAGGACCGCGCCCTCGACGGGATCATTGGCCGCCAGCGCGACCTCCAGCGGCCAGCCGCGAGCCCTGCTGGTAATCGGCGCGACCATGGCTCGACCCGTCGCGGCGTTGTAGCCGCTATCCGAAAGGGTCAGGGCCGGTCGGCGTCCTGACTGTTCCGTGGCTTGGGTCGGGGCGAAATCGAGCCAGACGATCTCGCCAGGAACGGGCGACCAGTCGCTCACCAGACTTCACTGCCGCGCGCCGTGTTCTCGAATTCGAGAGGCGGTGGGTCACCTTCGATCTGGGCGACCAAGGCCTTGATGTCCCACTGGCGCGGGCGCAGCGTCAGGGCGCCGTCCTGGATCGTCAGGTCGAGGGGGGAACCGTCGCGCAGGCCGATCGCTTCCACCGCGTCCTTCGGCAGGCGGACGGCGAGGCTGTTGCCCCACTTGGCGACGGATGCGCGCATGGCTCGATCTCCGGCTGAAGTATCTACAATGTAGAGCAATGACTTCGAAATTCAATCCGTCGCGATTGCGTCCACCCCCTCACGCGCCATATCGGTAGACCATGAACGCCCCCTTCAAGAACGACGCCCTGCCCGAGTGGACGCTCGCCGACCTCTATGCCGGTCGCGATGATCCGCAGATCGAAACCGACCTGGCCGCCGCCAAGGCCGCCAATGACGAACTGACCTCGCTGGAGGGCTTGTTCCTGCAGGCCCGCGGCGAGCCAGAGCGCCTGGGCGTTCTGCTGGATCGCGGGATCAAGCTGTACGAGCAGGCGACCAACGGCCTGTGGAGCGTGGGGGCCTATGCCAGCCTGGCGACCTCGGTCGCCCGCGACGACCCGGCCTGGGCCAAGTTTGAGGGCGACCTGCGGGCTCGCGCCTCGCAGATCGCCGCCGAGAGCCTGTTCTTCTCGCTGGAGCTGAACCAGCTTGAGGACGGTGAGCTGGAAGCGGCCTTGCAGGCCCATCCCGCCGCCAAGCGCTGGACACCGTGGCTACGCCGCCTGCGCCTGTCGCGGCCCCACGAGCTGTCGCCTGACTTGGAGCGCTACATCGTCGATCGCAGCCCGGCGGTGTCCAACTGGGTGCGGCTCTATGACGAGACCCTGGCCAAGCTGACCGCCAAGGTGGGCGACGAGACCCTCACCCTGCCCGAGGCCCTGAACCGGTTGTCGGACGCCGACAGCCAACGCAGGAAGGCCGCCGCCGACGCCCTGGCTCAGGCGCTGGAAGAGCGTGTCTCGACCCAGGCGCTGGTCATGAACACCCTGGCGTTCGAAAAGCAGGTCGAGGATCGCTGGCGGCATTTCGACAGTCCCGCCCAGTCGCGCCACCTGGCCAACGAGGTCGACGGCGACGCCGTCGACGCCCTGGAAGCCGCCGTGGTCGAGGCTTATCCGCGCTTGTCACACCGCTATTACGCGCTGAAGGCCAAGATCATGGGCCGCGAGACCCTGGACTATTGGGACCGCAACGCGCCCCTGACCGCCGCCACCCCCCGCGCCTATGGCTGGGATGAGGCGCGCGAGATCGTGCTCGACAGCTACCAGGCCCTGGCCCCCAAATTCGCCGACACCGCCCGGACCTTCTTCGCCGAGCCGTGGATCGACGCCCGCCCCCGCGTCGGCAAGCAGTCGGGGGCCTATTCGCACCCGGTCACCGCCGACCGTCACCCCTACGTCTTCATGAACTTTATGGGCGAGCGGCGCGACGTGCTGACCCTGGCCCACGAACTGGGCCACGCCGTGCACCAGACCCTGTGCGCGCCGCTGGGCACCCTGCTGGCCGACACCCCCCTGACCCTGGCCGAGACCGCCTCGATCTTCGGCGAGGGCCTGGTGTTCGACCGGCTGCTGGCCGAGGCCACCCCGGCTGACCGCAAGGGGCTGCTGGCGGGCAAGATCGAGGACGGGCTCAACACCGTGGTCCGCCAGATCGCCTTCCACCGCTTCGAGCGGCGTTTTCACGAAGCCCGCGAAGCGGGCGAGTTGGCTCCAGACCAGATCGGCCAGCTGTGGGTCGAGGTGATGGCCGAGAGCCTGGGCCCGGCCGTGACCCTCAATGCGGGCTATGAGCACTACTGGGCCTATGTCAGCCACTTCGTGCACGCGCCGTTCTATGTCTATGCCTATGCGTTCGGTGACCTGCTGGTGCGCGGCCTGATGGAAAAGCGCCGCGAGAACCCGGCGGCGTTCGCGCCGCTCTACGAGGACCTGCTGGCGGCCGGCGGCACCCGCACCTATGTCCAGGCGCTGGAGCCGTTCGGGCTGAACCCGCGCGACAAGGCCTTCTGGGCGGCGGGCTGCGCGCAGCTGGAGCGGTTGGTGGACGAGTTCGAGGCCTTGGTGTGAGGCGCGGCCCTGCACTCTTAAGTCCTCCCCTTTTGGGGGAGGTGGCGCGAAGCGCCGGAGGGGGGAGTAATCCCACGCCGGCCGACTCCCCCCTCCGTCGGCTTCACCGACACCTCCCCCACAGAGGGACGACCTAGAGCATGGCCGATAATCCCAGAGACCCCGAACGTGACCGCCTCGCCGGTCGCCTGACCCGCTTCGCCAAGGTCGGGGCCGGCCTGTCGGGCGCGGCCGTCAGCTACGGCGCCAACAGCCTGTTCGGCGGCGACAGCGCCGACGCCCGCAACGCCAAGGCCCTGAAGGCGGCCTTGGGCGGTCTCAAGGGTCCGCTGATGAAGGCGGCCCAGATGTTCGCCACCGTGCCCGACCTGCTGCCGCCGGAATTCGCCGCCGAGCTGGCCGAGCTGCAGACCAACGCCCCCGCCATGGGCTGGCCGTTCGTCCGCCGCCGGATGGCCGCCGAGCTGGGGCCGGAGTGGGAGGGTCGTTTCCACAGCTTCGAGCACGAGGCCGCCGCCGCCGCGTCCCTGGGCCAGGTGCACCGCGCCGTCGGGCCCGACGGTCGCGCCCTGGCGGTGAAGCTGCAATATCCGGACATGCAGAGCGCGGTCGAGAGCGATCTGGGTCAGCTGCGCGGCCTGTTTGGACTGTTCAAGCGCATGGACGGCTCGATCGACCCGACCGAGATGATCGTCGAGATCGGCGACCGCCTGCGCGAGGAGCTGGACTACGAGCGCGAGGCCAAGCTGATGGCGCTCTATGGCGACTTCTTCTCTGGCCGCGCCGAGATCCTGGTGCCCCAGCCCGTGCTATCGCTGTCGACCAAGCGACTGCTGAGCATGACCTGGATGCAGGGGCAGGGGTTGCTGGCCTTCAAGGACGCGCCTCAGGAGACCCGCGACCGCATCGCCGCCCTGCTGTTCGAGGCCTGGTGGACCCCGATGACCAAGCTGGGGATCATTCATGGCGACCCGCATCTGGGCAACTACACCTTTGGCGGGCCCGAGGGCGGCGATGGCGCGGCGCATCTGAACCTGCTGGACTTTGGCTGTATCCGCATCTTTCCGCCGCGCTTTGTCGCCGGGGTGGTGCGGCTCTATCGCGGCCTGCTGAACGACGACCGCGCCGAGCAGAGGGAGGCCTATCGCAGCTGGGGCTTCGCCAATCTCAATGACGACCTGGTCGATGTGCTGAACGTCTGGGCGCGGTTCATCTACGGCCCCTTGCTGGACGACCGGGTGCGCACCGTCGCCGACGATGTGCCGCCCGGCGAATATGGCCGCCGCGAGGCCTTCAAGGTGCGCCAGGCCCTGAAGGAAAAGGGGCCGATCACCATCCCCCGCGAGTTCGTGTTCATGGACCGCGCCGCTATCGGCCTGGGCGCGGCGTTCTTGCACCTTGGGGCGCGGCATAATTGGAAGGCGCTGTTCGAGGCCTCGTTGGAGGGCTTCTCGGAAGAGGGCCTGGCCCAGCGCCAGGCGGCGGTGTTGAGCGCGGCGGGGGTCACCTAGTCCGCTCATCCCGGCGAATGCCGGGATGTGGATTCACACTTGAAGTGCAACAGGGCGTAGACCTCGGCGGGTGTCTGGAAGCCCAGGCACTTTCGAGGCGTGTGGTTGTGGAGCCTGTT
>NZ_JAFCTW010000020.1:0-24137 GCF_049896225.1 Caulobacter sp. DWR3-1-2
CAGGAGCAACTCGACGCCGTCGCCCTCGAAATCAACAACCGCCCTCGCAAAACCCTCGACTTCCAGACACCCGCCGAAGTATTCGAAAGAGCCGTTGCGATGACCGGTTGAGACCGCCGCGTCCCTCTTTCCGTGCGGCGGACAGAGGGGTTCCCGCCACAAGGGCGGGAATGACGTTCGTCGGGGATGCACTTGGCATTGGGCTTGGACACAGAATCCTAGGTGTGATTCACTGTCCTCGCTCACGTGACAGGACGAGATAGTATGGCCGAAAGTTTTAGCAGGCGCGATTTTCTGGTCAGCATCCGGCCCACTCACGTCGAGAAAATTGTGGGAGGCTTGAAGACCGTCGAGCTGCGTCGCCGTTTCTCGGAGGACGTTGCGCCCGGCGCGATCATTCTCATCTATTCAACCAGTCCGACCCAGGCCATTGTTGGCTCCGCCAGCATTAGTGGCGTGCGCAGGTTGCAATTGGATGATCTGTGGGAGCGGTACGGGGACGCTGCATGCATCGATCGCGATACCTTCGACGGTTACTTCAATGGCTTGGAGGAGGGCTATGCAATCCTCCTCGAAGACGTGAAGCCTTTCGCGCGCCAAGTCGCGGCCGCAGACCTCAAAGAACAGTTTGGCTTCGTCGCGCCGCAATCGTTCATGTATCTTCCGCAGGAGTACTATCCCCTCCTAGATCATGAGCGAATTCAAGCTTCTAATTGATACGAATATCTTCATAGGGCTGGAGGACCCCAAAAAGGTCGATCCGACACTAGCGGAGATTGTGCGAAAGTGCGGCGAAAACGCGGTAGGCGTATTCGTCCATGAAGCTGCTTTGCTCGATATAGGGCGAGACAAGGACGCTACACGGCGAGCGATTTCGCTCAGCAAGGTTCGAAAGTTTCAGGAACTTAAGGCACCCAAGGTGCCCGACAGGGCGACGCTGGAAAGGACCTTTGGGCCGATACGCAAGGCCAATGACGAAGTCGATGTCGCTTTGCTCTACGCGTTGCAACTCAACATCGTCGATCTGCTGATCACCGAAGATCAAGGCATCCATGATCGCGTCAGGCTGACCCCGTTGGCCAGCCGGGTGTTAACGAGTGTCGATGCGCTCGTCTGGTTGCGACGAACCTTCGATCCGACGCCGGTTGCGTTTCCGCTAATTAACGACTGTAAGGCTCACGAAATCGATCTGGCTGACGACCTCTTTGATAGCCTCCGCAACGGCTATCCCGGGTTCGACGATTGGTGGGCCAAGTGCGTCAAAGAGCATCGGCGGTGCTGGACGGTCACAGTCGAGAACGATCTAGCCGGCATCATTGTACGCAAGGATGAAGCGCGGGCTGAGGCGACAGTGACCTTGCCTGGCGAAAAAATCCTGAAGATCTGCACCTTCAAGGTCCGACCCGAGTATCGGGGTGAGAAACTGGGCGAACTGCTGTTGAAGCAAGTACTTTGGTACGCCCAGCGCAACGGCTACGATTTAACCTACGTTACCACCTATGCCGATCAAGACACCCTAATCCGACTTCTGGAATATTACGGCTTTGTGCGCACAGCCTCGCGCCCCGACGGCGAGCTAGTGTTCGAAAAGGCTTTATCAAAGGCGCGCTTGACGGTAGAGGCCAATGATCAGGATCTCTTCACGATCGTTCGCACCAATTATCCGCGGTTTGTTACCCAAGCGCCAGCCAAGGTGTTCTGCGTTCCTATCCAAGGCGACTATCATCGCAAGCTGTTCCCAGAGCTCGCTTTCGCGATGCCGTTGCCCCTATTTCCTGACGAGTCACTGCTACTCTCGGCTAGCCGAGACCGCACGCCGGGCAACACTATTCGCAAGGTCTATTTGTGTAGGGCCGCTACGACTCAGATGATGCCGGGCGATGTTCTATTGTTCTACCAGTCGAGGTCCGACGGCCTGATCGCCTCTCAAGCGATCACCAGCATCGGGGTCGTTGAGCGGGTCTCTCAAACGACCGAGCTTGAGGACCTCATCCGTCTTACTGCGAAGCGTTCCGTCTTCTCGGAAGCAGAACTTCGCAAGATGGCCAACGAAAGACCCACGCCGGTTCGGATCATCGATTTTCTTCTTGTGGGCCACTTGGACCCGTCCGTGCCATTGGCGACCTTGGTAGATGAGGGCGTATTCAACAGCCGCCCGCCGCAGTCGATTTGCGCGCTAAGCCCGAAGCAGTTCGCGCCCATCCGCGCTCGATTGGAGTTGGGGTTCGAGGCCTGAGGTGCGGCCGTGCTCGACATGGTTGGGCTTTCGCAGGACGCGTCGCTTCCCCCCTACAACCGCCCCTTCCGGAACGCCTCCGCCTGCTCGGCCCGCAGCTCCTTGCGCACGCGGCCAGGCATCGCCTTGTCCACCGTCTCGCCAACCCCCGTCAGGGCTTCGTTGGCAAACTCCAAATCCATCAGCTTCATGCGCTTGATCTCGTCGCGCAGCCGCGCGGCGGTCTCGAATTCCAGGTTGGAGGCGGCCTCGCGCATGCGGGATTCCAGGTCCTTCAGCGCGGCCTTGAAGTTGTCGCCGCTGAAGGGCTTGGCGTCCTTGCCCTGGCCGATGCCGCCGATCGGCACGGTCACCCGGTCGCCGCGCTCGTACGGCGAGTTCATGATGTCCTTGATGTCGCGCTTGACGCTCTCGGGGGTTATGCCGTGGGCGAGGTTGTATTCGTGCTGCTTTTCGCGGCGGCGGCTGGTCTCGCCCATGGCCCGCTCCATGCTGCCGGTGATCCGGTCGGCATAGAGGATGACCTTGCCGTCGACGTTGCGCGCGGCCCTGCCTATCGTCTGGATCAGCGAGGTTTCCGAGCGCAGGAAGCCCTCCTTGTCGGCGTCGAGGATGGCGACCAGGCCGCATTCGGGGATGTCGAGGCCCTCGCGCAGCAGGTTGATGCCCACCAGCACGTCGAACTGGCCCAGGCGCAGGTCGCGGATGATCTCGATCCGCTCCATGGTGTCGACGTCGGAGTGCATGTAGCGCACGGCGATGCCCTGCTCATTCATGTACTCGGTCAGGTCCTCGGCCATCTTCTTGGTCAGGACGGTGATCAGGGTGCGGTAGCCGGCGGCCTTGGCCTGGCGGACCTCGTCGATGACGTCGTCGACCTGGCTGGCCCCGTCCTTGGAGACCGGGCGGACCTCGACCGGCGGGTCGATCAGGCCGGTGGGCCGGATCACCTGCTCGGCGAACACCCCGCCGGCCCGCTCCATCTCCCACTTGGCCGGGGTGGCCGAGACATGGACCGTCTGCGGCCGCATGGCGTCCCATTCCTCGAACTTCAGCGGCCTGTTATCCAAGGCGGAGGGCAGGCGGAAGCCGTACTCGGCCAGGGTCCATTTGCGGCTGCGGTCGCCCTTGTACATGGCGCCGATCTGCGGAACCGTCTGGTGGCTCTCGTCGGTGAACAGCAGGGCGTTGTCGGGGATATATTCGAAGAAGGTCGGCGGCGGCTCGCCCGGCTGGCGGCCCGACAGGTAGCGGCTGTAGTTCTCGATGCCGGCGCAGGAGCCGGTGGTCTCGATCATCTCGAGGTCGAAATTGGTCCGCTGCTCCAGGCGCTGGGCCTCCAGCAGCTTGCCGTTCTCGAACATCCAGGCCAGGCGCTCCTTGAGCTCGGCGCGGATCGAGATGATCGCCTGGCGCAGGGTGGGGCGCGGGGTGACGTGGTGGCTGTTGGCGTAGACCTTGATGGTCTCCAGGTCGCCGGTCTTCTTGCCGGTCAGCGGGTCAAACTCGCTGATGGCCTCGACCTCATCGCCAAACAGCGACACGCGCCAGGCGCGGTCCTCGTAGTGGGCGGGGAAGATCTCGATGGTGTCGCCGCGCCGGCGGAAGGTGCCGCGCTCGAAGGCGGCGTCGTTGCGCTTGTATTGCTGGGCCACCAGGTCGGCCATCATCTGCTTTTCGTTGACGGTGTCGCCGACCGCCAGGCTGAAGGTCATGGCCGTATAGGTCTCGACCGAGCCAATGCCGTAGATGCAGGAGACCGAGGCGACCACGATGACGTCGTCGCGCTCGAGGATCGCCCGGGTCGCCGAGTGGCGCATCCGGTCGATCTGCTCGTTGATCGAGCTGTCCTTCTCAATGTAGGTGTCGGTGCGCGGGACATAGGCCTCGGGCTGGTAGTAGTCGTAATAGCTCACGAAATATTCGACCGCGTTGTCGGGGAAGAAGCTCTTCATCTCGCTGTAGAGCTGGGCGGCCAGGGTCTTGTTGGGGGCCAGGATCAGGGCCGGGCGCTGGGTGGCCTCGATGACCTTGGCCATGGTGAAGGTCTTGCCCGAGCCGGTGACGCCCAGCAGCACCTGGTCGCTCTCGCGGTCGTTGAGGCCCTGGACCAGCTCGGCGATGGCCGTCGGCTGGTCGCCGGCCGGTTCATAGTCGCTGACCAGCTTGAACTTGCGGCCGCCCTCCGACTTCTCAGGCCGCGACGGACGGTGCGGCTGCCACAGCATGGGCAGGGAGCCGTCAGCCTCCCTCTCCAGGGCGGCGTCGTAGAGGAACGGGGTCGAGGCGTCGGCAACGCCTGCGGGAGCGGCGCCGAGTTCGGTCGGTGGAGTGCGAGCCATGGGGACGAAAGTAGGGGCTGTGGACGGCCGCGGCTAGAGGGACTGCTGACAGCCGGTGTCAGCAACTGGCGGCAGATGGCGGCAGATCAGAGACCTCGTCCTTCGACAAGCTCAGGATGGGGGTTGGTTTTGCGGCGGTTGAACTCGAATTCCTCATCCTGAGCCTGTCGAAGGACGAGGAATTCGCTCCCGATCAAGCCATCCTAGAGCATCGCGCGGAAAAGTGGCCACCGGTTTTCCGCAAAAGCGGAGCGAAAACAAAAGCCTAGAGCAAGCCGTGCGATTCCTACATCGCGCGGCTTGCTCTAGACCTTCGGCGGCGTCCTGACGTCCGGCCCTGCTGGTTCCGCCACGCGCCGCGCCGCGGTGATCGGCACGGGCGGGTCGAGGATCTGGCCCTTCATCACCGGATTGATCGCCTTGCCCGGGGTGGGCAGGGCCAGGATCGTCTTGACCACGTCCATGCCCTCGACCACCTGGCCGAAGGCGGCGAAGCCCGCATTGTCGCCGGGGGCGGCCGGGTTGGCGTCGAGATAGGGCGCGTCGCCGATACAGATGAAGAAGTCCGAGGTGGCGGTGCCGGGGGCGTTGCGGGCGACCGACACCGTGCCGTCCAGGTGCTTGAGACCGGTCAGGGTGGTGGGCTCATGGGCGACCGGCGCCAGGACCCCGACATTCTGCAGCCCGCCCTGGATCAGGCCGTAGTCCACCGCGCCGGGCGCGCGCGAGGCGCGGAAGAAGGTCGCCTTGTCATAGAGCTTGCGATCCACGTAGCGCAGGAAGTTGGCGCTGGTGATCGGGGCCTTGTCGACATTCAGTTCGATGACGATCCGGCCCTGGGGGGTCTGCAACGCGACGCGGACCGGGGGCTTGGCGAGGGGCGCGGGCGGCGGCGCGGTCACTTGGGCGACGGCGGGAAAGGCGGCGAGCAGGCCAGCGGCGATCAGCAGCGCGCGGCGGTCGAGGCGGCGATGGGTCATGGGGCGAGACTAGCGGCGTGGAGGCGAGGCGCAAGGTCCTCCCCCTCGGCGAAAGTCGGAGAAGCCGACGGGGGAGTAACGGCTGGTGGTCATGACGCGGATCGACGGCCTTGGCTACCAAACCCCGATCTTCTCGGCCTCGTGGTGGCTGATCGGGTGGTGAGCCTTCCTGTGGTCTTCCTCGGCCAGGAAGCGCACGGCCTCGAGCGCCGCCATGCAGCCCATGCCAGCGGCCGTGACGGCCTGGCGGTAGACGTCGTCGGTGACGTCGCCGGCCGCGTAGACGCCGGCGATGACGGTGGCGGTCGTGCCCGGCTTGACGGTCAGATAGCCACCCGCGTGGGTTTCCAGCTGGTCCTTGAAGAGTTCCGATGATGGGGCGTGGCCAATGGCGATGAACACGCCGTCGCAGTCGACCTGCTGGGTCTGGCCGGTCTTGACGTTCCTCAGCCGCACGCCCGTGACGCCCGGCGGATTGCTCTGGCCAAGCACCTCGTCGATGGCGCTGTCCCAGATCACCTCGATCTTGGGATGGGCCAGCAGGCGCTCCTGCAGGATCATCTCGGCGCGCAGTTCGTCCTTGCGGTGGACCAGGGTGACCTTGCTCGCGAAGCTGGTGAGGAACAGGGCCTCTTCAACGGCGGTGTTGCCGCCGCCGACCACCAAGACCGCCTTGTTGCGATAGAAGAAGCCGTCGCAGGTGGCGCAAGCGCTGACCCCGAAGCCCTGATAGGCGGCCTCGCTCGGCAGGCCCAGCCACTTGGCCTGGGCGCCGGTGGCGATGATCACGGTCTCGGCGTACCAATCCTGGCCGCTGTCGGTGGTGATGTGGAACGGGCGCTTGGAGAGGTCGGCGCTCAGCACGATGTCGGCGACGAACTCCGTGCCCACATGCTCGGCCTGGGCCTTCATCTGGTCCATCAGCCACGGGCCCTGGATGACGTCGGCGAAGCCGGGATAGTTCTCGACATCGGTCGTGATGGTCAGTTGGCCGCCGGGCTGGATGCCGGCGATCAGCACGGGCTTCAGCAGCGCGCGAGCGGCATAGATGGCGGCGGTATAGCCGGCGGGGCCTGAGCCAATGATCAGGCAGCGGGTGTGGCGAGGTTCGAGCGTGGACATGGCGGCAGATATAGTATCGATTCCGTCCGCGCGCGATGGCGCGGCGAGCGGTTTGGGGCGTGCTTTTCGTCGCTGGGGTTTGGCGCTATATTGCGGGCATGGACCCGCTGTTGGAACGCATCACGATCGATCCGGGCAAGCTCGGCGGCCGACCCTGCCTGCGCGGGATGCGGATAGGCGTGCAGGACGTTCTGGAAATGCTGGCGGCGGGCATGACCGCGGCCGAGATCTTGACGGAATATCCGTATCTGGAAGCCGATGACATAACGGCCGCGCTGGCCTACATGACCGACCGCTAGCCTAGCGCGTAGTAACGCCTCATCGGCTTGGGTGGCTTTTGGCCTTTGCTCGCGGCGTGCGCGATCCAATCAATGATGGCTTCTTGCGCGTTGCTAAAAGCCTCCGCCTCGGTCTCGCCGTCAGACATGCAACCGGGCAGTTCAGGGACCACCGCCAAGAACCCGCCGCCATCTTCCAAGGAGAGCGGCTCAATGTTGATCCTGTAGTCGCTACTAGACATCATTCGCGGGCCCCTTGGGCCCCTCAATATAGGCCACAAAAGCCCGAATGTACACGGGCTTGATCGGGCGGCGCGCGGGAACGCATGGGCCTCCAAAGCCCGATGGATGCGATACAGTGTAGTGCGACCCTCCGCCCGACGGTGGCTTACAGATCAGGCCAAAGTGACGGCAGACCACCTCGATGTCGGCGATGCGCCAGTCTCCCTTTGGGTTACGCTTCATCTTCTCAAAGAGCTTTTGCGCTTGTGACAAAGGGCGCCCCAGGGGTTCGGTCAACCTGATCACATAGAGGTTCACTGAACAATTCCTCTTTGTTCCGGAAGCGGTATTGACGCCTCGTCCACGATTTCACGGTTAATCTACAGAAACCCGTACACAGAGCCTGCGCCCATGACCGCCCCCTTCATCGAGATCGCCGGCCGCAGGATCGGCGCCGACCACGCGCCCTATCTGATCTGTGAGCTGTCCGGCAACCACAACGGCTCCCTCGACCGCGCCTTGGCCATGGTCGACGCCGCCGCCGACACCGGCTGCGACGCCATCAAGCTGCAGACCTACACCGCAGACACCATCACGCTGGATGTCGACCGCCCCGAGTTCAAGATCCACGGCGGCCTGTGGGACGGGCGCAGCCTGCATGAGCTCTACCAGGAGGCCCAGACCCCCTATGAATGGCACGCGGCCCTGTTCGAGCGCGCCCGCCAGCGGGGCGTGACCCTGTTCTCCAGTCCGTTCGACGAGACCGCCGTCGATTTGCTAGCCGGGCTCGACGCCCCCGCCTACAAGATCGCCTCGTTCGAGGCCGTCGACCTGCCGCTGATCCGCTACGCCGCCAAGCAGGGCAAGCCGTTGATCATCTCGACCGGCATGGCCAATCTCGCGGAAATGCAGACCGCTCTCGACACCGCCCTGGACGCTGGCGCGGCGGGGGTGCTGCTGCTGCACTGCGTCTCCAGCTATCCGGCCCGCTTCGAAGACGCGAACTTGCGGACCATCATCGACATGGCCCAGCGCTTTGGTTGCCCGATAGGCCTGTCGGACCATACGCCGGGCACGGCGGCCTCGGTGGCGGCGGTTAGCCTCGGCGCCTGCGCCATCGAGAAGCACTTTACCCTGGCCCGGTCGGACGGCGGCCCCGACGCCGCCTTCAGCCTGGAGCCGGCCGAGTTTCGCGCCCTGGTCGATGACACCGCCAACGCCTGGAAGGCGCTGGGCGGGGTCAATTACGACCTGCTGGGCTCCGAACGGGGCAATCGTCAATTCCGCCGCTCGCTCTACGTGACCGCAGACGTCGCGGCCGGCGAGATGCTGACCAAGGCCAATGTCCGCTCGGTGCGGCCCGGCGAGGGCCTGCCCCCGGCCGACTATGAGGCGGTGCTAGGCAGGCCGGCGACGAGGACCCTCAAGCGGGGCGAGCCGTTGGCATGGGACATGGTTGGCTAGAGCATTTTTCGAGCGAAGTGGTTCCGGTTCGCGTGAAGAAAAATGCGTCAAAACAAAAGATCAGAGCTCACGGCCTGACGCAGTCAGGTCGGGAAATGCCCTAGAGCTTTCCCTGTCCGATCAAGGCCAGGAAACGCTCGGCCACCCTGGCCGCGCCGCGTCCGTCGCAGACCGCCGCGCTGGCCGCCGACAGCGCGTCGCGCAGGATGGGCTCGTCGATCAGCCGACCCAGCGCGGCGGAGAACGTCGCGTCGAAGTCCAGCGCGGCCGCTTCTAGGCCCATGATCGCGCCGGCCTCGGCCAGGGCCCGCGCCGCCGGCCGTTGGTTGTCGGCCAGGATCAGCGACAGGGTCGGCAGGGCCAGCACGCAGCGCTCCCAGGTGCTGGACCCACTGGCCCCGACGGCCAGGTCGGCCTCCAGGGTCAGGCGCGGCATGTCCTGGGTGTCGACGTGAAGGACCAGGCGCGGCTCGGCCTGGGCCCGTTCGCGCAGACGCGGCAGGCTGGGGGCGGCGGCGCCCACCACCACGTCCAGCGTCGCGGCGCCGGTCGCGGGCAGCATCAGCTCCACGACCCGGCCAGTGATCCCGCCGACATCGGTCAGGCCCAGCGACACCAGAATCCGGCGCACCGGCAGGGCCTTGGCCCGCCGCGCCAAGGCTTCCTTGCGTAGGGCGGCGAAGGCGGGGCGGACGGGGGCGTAGTGCGGCCCCAGCAGCAGCTCGGCGCGGCGCGGGACCAAGCCGTCATAGTCCTCGGCGCGGCGAGCGGGGCCTGAGTCCAGCACGAGGTCGGCGGCCAGCAAGCGGTCGGCCAGGTCATCGATGACGAGGGTGGGGCGGCCACCTCCATTCCCCTCGTCCCGACCTTCGCCGGGATGAGGGGAGTTCTGAGGGGCGTCGGAGATGCGACGGTGGTCGTCGGCCGACAGGCCGTAGTGGTCGATGACGATCGCGTCGTAGTTTCGCGCGATGTCCGCCGCACACGTCACCAACGCGGGCTCGGTGATTTCATAGGTCTCGACATGCGAGACCTCGCCGCCGAAAGCGTCGAGCATCGCCTTGCCCGCCGGGTTCACGATGAAGAGACACCTCGCCCCCTCAGCCTCCAGCGCGCGCGCCAGGGTCAGGCTCCGCATCACGTGACCGCCGCCGACCGTCGGCCCGGCGTCGACCACGAAGAGGATGCTCGGCGCGCTCATAGCCGCCGCGCCCCGCCGAACGTCGCCAGGTCTTCCCGACTGGCGAGGAAGGCCCGGACGTCGGCCGAGGTGAAGGCGCGATTGCTCGGATAAAGCGCGTCATAGACCGCCGCCACGAAGGCGTAGTCGGCCGGTCCCTCGACCGCCCAGCGCACCGCGCCCTGATCCGGCTCCGCCAGCAGGGCCATCGAGCTCCAGCGGTCGGGCGTGGAGGGCGCCTCGCTCGCGCGGGGCAGGGCCGTCGCGCCTTCGCCCGCCATCCGGCGCAGGCCGGCGGCGGTGATCACCTCCACGCCCTGGCCGACGGGGTAGGCCGCGCCGGGCGAGCGGTTACTGGTGTGGTCGGCATGCGAGGTCAGGTGAAGGTCGATGGCGGCGTCGATGATCTCGGGATCGATCAGGGGCGCGCCGTCCTCCAGCAGCACCACGTGATCGGCGGGGTAGGCGCTCAACGCTCCGGCCAGTCGGGCCAACTGGTCGTTGGCCGGGCCGCGATGCACGAGGGTCGCCTCGCGGCGCACAGCGGTCTCGATCGCGTCATCTTCGGCGGAAAGCGTGGTGACCACCACCAGAGTGTCGATCCGCCGGGCCCGCGCCGCCCGCTCGATCTGCCGGGCGATCATCGGCGCCCGGGCCAACGGCATCAGGACACCGCCCGGCAGGGTCGCTGAACCCATGCGGGCCTGGAGGATGGCGAGAATCAGCGGGGGCCGAACTTGCTCACGGCCCAGGCGGCGAACAAGGTGAGGGCGGCAGCGGCCGCAAAGATCAGAATGACTTGGATAGACGGATCCATTCAGTCCTCCACACGGGCCAAAACATAGTGCAGAAAGCCTTGCAAAACCAGAAAAAAGGCCAGGGCTCCAACCACCAGACCCATGTTCAAGCGACCCGAGGTGAGGGCTGAACGACCGCAGAAATCACCAAAGCGACGGCCAAGGCGTTCAGCGTGGTCGCGATGGCCTTTCGCCGCTCGTTTCTGCCGGCCTTGCCGAAGCTCGGGACTAAATGCCGTTCGCTGCCCATGGCGGCGAACATAGCAAGAACAAGCCTGACGCGGAATAGGTCTGCCAACTCGCCCTATGCGTCGGGCGCCGCTTTCATGCCGCGCCCATTCATCCGCGCCACGACCTCAGCCGCGGCCCGTCCCGTCTCGTCGACGGGGTCGTAGGTCCAGCCGTGGAAGGCCCCGCCATAGGGCCGGGCCGCGCCCTGGCGTTCGAGTTCCTGGTGAAACAGCCGGAATTTCAGGCTGTGGCCGTCCATCTTCAGGATGAACACCGGCTTGCCCGTCGAGGCTGCCTCGGTGGCCATGTTGGTCGAGTCCTCGGTGACCAGGATATAGTCGGCCGCCGCCAGGAAGGCGAAATAGGGGTTCTCGCCCTGGCCGTTCCAGATCATTCCCGGCAGATGCCGCAGGCGGGCCTCCAGCAGGGCGCGGGCCGGCTCGGGCGTGCGGCGCGAGAAGGTCATCAGCAGCGACCCGCCCTCCTGTTCCAGAGGCAGCTGGATCTGGTGGGCCATCTCGGCCGCGCGCTCGACGCTCAGGTCGAAGGCCCGCGATTTGCCGCCCAGCAGCACCGCGACGCGCGGATGGGGCAGGGCGTCGATCTGGTCCTTGAATCTTTCGTATTCGCTGTCCAGCCGCTGGCTGGTGACCCGATGCGGCGAGCCGGTGATGGCCAGCACATTGTCGCCCGCGAGGCGATCGTGCTTGGGCGGGATCACCAGGTCGAACATGTTGGCCGGCACGCGCGGATCCTGGATCTGCACGACATAGGTCTTGCCGGCCGACCAGCGCTTGGCGCGGATCGACAGCGGCAGGGTGGCGCGGCCGGCGGCGATCCACAGGTCGGGCCAGGGGGCGACGATCTCGCTCTCGGGGGTCAGCCAGCGACGCGGCAGCCAGTTGGCCCACCAGGGCAGGCGGCCGATCCGGCCATTCCAGCCGACGCGCTTGACCACGATGACAGCGGGCGTCTGGCGCGCCACGGCCTCGGCCAGCCCCACGGCCTGGGCCTCAATGCCGGCCCGGCCGTCCGAAATTGCCCAGATGGTGATCGGCGGCTTGGCGGGGACTTCGGGCGCGACCGGTGCGGCGACCAGCCTGGGCGAGGCCTTGCGGCGTGGCTTGGCTTGGCTGTCCGCTGTCGAGGCGGCAACCTTCATGGGCTGGGCTTCAACCTCCACCGACCCCGGACGGGAGCGCGGTTGGGCCTTGGCGCGAGGCTTGAGGGGCGGGGGCGACAGGCCGGCGTCGGCCGGCGAGCCCGCCTTCGGCTTGCGCGCGGCCTTCGGCTTGGCCGTTAGGTCTGGCTTGTTGTTTTCAACCACGTCGGCGATCCCGGCCATAGCGGAGCGACACGCCAACGCGATCAAGCGCCAGCGTGTCGAAGGACATGACCCTGGAATGGGGCTTTAGCTAGACCCACTCGACCTTGAGGATCTCGTAGGCCTTCACGCCGCCGGGCGTATAGACCTCGACCACCTCGCCGACTTCCTTGCCGATCATGGCGCGCGACAGCGGCGAGCTCAGCGAGATGCGGCCTGACTTCACGTCGGCTTCATGCTCGCCGACGATCTGGTAGCGGGCCTCTTCCTCGGTGTCCTCGTCGACGACGCTGACCGTCGCGCCGAACTTGACCTGCTTGCCCGACAGTTTCGACACGTCGATGATCTGGGCCCGCGCGATCTTGTCCTCGATCTCGGCGATGCGGCCTTCGATCCAGCCCTGACGTTCCTTCGCCGCGTGATATTCCGCGTTTTCCGACAAGTCGCCATGTTCGCGCGCCTCGGAAATCGCGGCGATCACCGCCGGCCGTTCGATCGTCTTCAAACGCTTCAGTTCTTCGTCGAGGGTTTGGTAACCCCCGGCGGTCATCGGCACTTTTTCCATTGCGGATTTTAGCTCGGTTCGCCCTAGGGGAGGAAGTCCGTCCCGGACGCTGGCGCGCACGACCGGGGGCTGAGAGGATAAGAGGCACGTTTCCGTAACGCAAGAGGCGGTGGTCAAGCTCTACGAAGCGTAATCGTAGGGCCCGCCCCGTTCGAGCGCCGTGCGATAAGCCGGACGGGCATGGATTTGTTCCAGAAAAGCTTTGACCCTCGGGCGCGAGGCCGCGCCGGCCCGAGCCACGGCGGCTTCCAGGGGGAAGCTCATGGCCACGTCGGCGGCGGTGAAGGCCTGGCCGGCGAACCATTCGCTCTTGGACAGCTCGGCGTCCCAGTAGTCGATGTGGGTCTTCAGTTGCGGGTCGATGAAGCCGCTCTGGGCCTTGGCGGCAACGGCCTTGACCAAGCCTCTCAGCAGGCCGGGCGCGCGAGCGGGCAGGGCGGTGAACACCAGCTTCAGCAGCAGCGGCGTCATGGCCGAACCCTCGGCATAGTGCAGCCAGTAGGTATAGCGCAGACGCTCGGGCGTGCCGGCCGGCGGGATCAACCGGCCCTGGCCGTAGGTGTCGATGATGTATTCGACGATCGCGCCGGTCTCGGCGATGGTCTTGTCGCCGTCGGTGATCACCGGCGACTTGCCTAGTGGATGGATGGCCAGCAACTCGGGGGGCGCCAGCATGGTCTGGGCGTTGCGCTCATACCGCTTCACCTCATAAGGCAGGCCCAATTCCTCCAGCAGCCACAAAACCCGTTGGCTACGGGAATTGTTCAGGTGGTGGACGGTGATCATGGGCTCTGCTTTCGCTGACGCTGCTGGCGTCAGCAAACCGCCGTACCTCCAGTCAGTCAAGCCAGGTCAAAGCGGCGGCGCCCAGTCTGAGCCGCGCACCACGCCGACCATGCCGAGATAGGCGGTGGCCGGGGCCTTGGGATCGTCGGGGACGAAGTTCTGGCCCACCGTGGTCTGGACGCGCGCGAAGTCCGGACCGGAGGCATAGGGTGAGCCCTGTGCGGCGAGATTGAACACGGTCAGGCTATTGGGCGTGGTGGCCGCGCGCAGGTCGGCCGAGCCGTCCATCTTGATCATCGGGCCGTCGGTGTTGAACTGGGTCATCCGCATCATCTTCACGCCCTCCGGTGTTGGCGCGGGAATGAGCACGGTGCTGTCGAGCAGGACCAGGGCGATGCCGACCATCGACTGGGCGGCCGGCAGCTTGGACTGGCGCACCCGGGTGGCGAAGGGCGCATTGCCGTTCACCGAGGACTGCAGCACGTGGAACACGCCCCACAGTCCATAGGCCGGCCGGTCGCCCAGGGCGCCCGAGGTCACGAGATGTTCGTAGCCGGCGAAGATGATGCTCTCGCGGTTCCCGGCGGCCCGCTGGGTCAGGCCGACCCGCAGCGCGGCGCGGGTGATCGGGTCGCCGCCGTTGGACGCGGCCAGCCAGGTCAGGGCCAGGTCCGCCTTGGCCTTTTCGGTGGGAGCGGCCTCCAGCGCCTTGGCGTCGGGCGCCGCGCCGGCTGCGGTCAGCCAGTCGATCAGCAGCGGCCAGTCCTGGATGGCGTCGATCCCCCAGAAGCGGATCCGCTTGCCGGCCGGCAGGGCCTGGTTCAGCGCGCGAACTTTCCGGACCTTGTCCTTGAACAGCGTGTTGCCCCACTGGGCGGCGTGGTCCCAATGGGCGAACACGCGGTCCAGGTCGGCCTCGTCGCCGGTGGTCAGGTAGCGGTTGAAGCGCTCGGCCTGGACCGGATCGATCTCGGCCAGATAGTCGCGCAGGCCGACCCTGCGATTGAGCTCGGTGAGGAGTTGCAGGTCCAGCGCCTGGGGCGCGGCTGAGCCGTGGCTCTCGCCCACCAGGAACAGGCGGGCGCGATAGACCGCGTTGGGCAGGCGAAGGGTGAAGGGGCCGGTGACCGGGCCCGAGACGACCACGTGGGCTTTCAGATAGTTGACCTTGGCCGGATCGACCACCTCGACGAGCGCCTCGGCCGGCAGGGCCGGCGGCATCTGGGCGCGGGCCGCGATGGGGACGAGAGAGAGGATCAGCGCGGTGATCAAAAGTCGCATGGGCCTTATACGAATGGACATGGCGGGTCGTTCAACGGTCGGCGCGCTTGATCGTCAGCAGGATGATCAGGGTGACCCCTTGCAGGAAGAGGATCAGCGCCAGCCAGGCGCCGAATGGCTGCTTTTTTGTCTTGTGGCGGAACACCGGCCGGGCCGGCAGGGCGCCGGGCCGCCGACCAGGGCCACCAGGGCCACCAGGGCCACCAGGGCGTGCTCCGGCATGCGCGATCGTCCGTCGATGCCGCCAGGTAGCGTCTTCCGCGCGGGTCTCACTCCCCGCGCTGCTCCCGCTTGGTCGCCCGGTAGGTCTGCTGCAGGGCCGCCAGGCGGCGGCGCTCGGTGTCCTTGATCACGCGGTCGGCCTTGTCCTCCACCGCTGCGAGTTCCAGGCCCAGCTTCTGGAAGTGGGCCCAGCGGGCGGGGTCGAGCGCGCCGCTGGCCAATGCGTCACGCACCGCGCAGCCCGGCTCCCGCACGTGGCCGCAGTTCCTGAAACGGCAATTTCCCGCCAGACTCTCGATGTCCTCGAAGACCATGCTGAGGCCCTCATCGGCGTCGATCAAGCCCACCTCGCGGATGCCGGGGGTGTCGAGGATCAAACCGCCGCCCGGCAGCACGACCAACTGGCGATGGCTGGTGGTGTGGCGACCCTGGTCGTCGGACTCGCGGATTTCCTGGGTCGCCATCCGGTCCTCGCCCAGAAAGGCGTTGACCAGGGTGGACTTGCCGACCCCGGACGAGCCGATGAGCACGCAGGTCTCGCCCGGCGCCACCTGGGCCAGGAGTGCGTCGAGGCCCAGGCCTTGCCGGGCCGACACCGTCAGCACCTGGCAGCCCGCCGCCAGGGCTGCGACCTGCGCGGCCTGGCCCTGCGGGTCGTCGGAGAGATCGGACTTGGTCAGCACCACCACGGGCCGCGCGCCGCTTTGCCAAGCGGCGGCGAGGTAGCGCTCGATCCGCCGGGGATTGAGGTCGGCGTTCAGCGAGGTGACGACGAAGGCGACGTCGATATTGGCGGCGATGACCTGCAGCGTCTGAACGCTATCGGCCGCTCGTCGGACGAAAACGGTGCGGCGCGGCAGGATGGCGTGGATCGTGGCGGTGCGCTCGGCCAGGTTCGGCGACAGCGCCACCCAGTCTCCGACGGCGGGATGCCCCAGCTCCCGCGCCTCGTGCAGCAGGCGGCCGGACGGCTTGGCGCGAAGCTCGCCCTCATCGGTCGCCACCCCATAGCCGTCACGTTGCTGGACGACGACACGTCCGGGGACATGCCCCTCGCTCGCGTGCGGTTCAAAGGCCCGCCGCAGGGGATCGGACCAGCCATAGTGCTCGATCAAGGCGAGGGGCCTTTCCAGTGATGAGGCAGTCTAGCACCGAGGGGGACGTGTTGGGGACACACACTCATCCCACGACTTTGGCCGGGCCCCCACAAGCCATGGCGTGAGTGTGTGTCCCCGTCCGTGGCGCAGTCGTTTCTGGCCTCACATTCGCGCCGGTCGCCCTTGAGCCTGTCAGCGTCCAGGGGAGCATCCGGTCGCGGACATGCCCATGGGCATATCCGCGCCTCCACCCAGGCGCTGTGGATAACTTCTACTGGTAGCTCTGCAGCGGGCGCACTTCCAGCGTCTCGGCGGGGGCCGACGAGATCGCCTGGGCCGCCGCCAGGGCGCCGGCCGAGGTGGTGTAATAGGGCACCTTCATCATCAGGGCCGTGCGGCGGATCTCGAAACTGTCTTCCAGGGCCTGCTTGCCCTCGGTAGTGTTGAACACCAGCTGCACGCCGCTGTTCTTCATCACGTCGACGATGTGCGGACGGCCTTCCAGCACCTTCTTGACCAGCTCGACCTCGATGCCCTGTTCGGCCAGATAGCCGCGTGTGCCGACCGTGGAGAGCACCTTGAAGCCCGCCGCCTGCAGCAGGCGCACCGGCTCGACGATCCACGGGCGGTCGCTTTCCTTGACCGAGACAAAGGCCGTGCCAGAGGTCGGCAGGCTGACGCCGCCGCCCAGCTGGCTCTTGGCGAAGGCGCGGGCGAAGGCCGGGGCCAGGCTGTCCTCGCCCTCGCGGATCCAGTCCAGCCCCATGACCTCGCCGGTCGAGCGCATTTCCGGGCCCAGGATGGTGTCGACCCCGGCGAAGCGGGCGAACGGGAAGACCGCTTCCTTGACGGCGATATGGTCGTACGGCTTGTCGACCAGGCCGAAGCTGGCCAGCGTCTCGCCGGCCATGATCTTGGCGGCGATGGCGGCCACCGGCTGGCCGATGGTCTTGGCCACGAACGGCACGGTGCGCGAGGCGCGCGGGTTCACTTCCAGCACATAGATGCGGGGTTCGGCCGAGTGCGGCTCCTCAATGGCGAACTGCACGTTCATCAGGCCGCGCACATTGAGGGCCAGGGCCATCTTCACGGTCTGGCGCTTCAGCTCTTCCACCGTGGCGACGCTGAGCGAGAAGGGCGGCATCGAGCAGGCGCTGTCGCCGGAGTGGACGCCGGCTTCCTCGATGTGCTCCAGCACGCCGGCCACGAACACGTCGGTCCCGTCGCACAGGGCGTCGACGTCCACCTCGGTGGCGCGGCTCAGATAGTGGTCCAGCAGGATGGGGTGCTCGAACGAGATCTCGCCGGTATTGGCGATGTAGCGTTCCAGGTGCTCGTGGTCGCGAATGATCTCCATGCCCCGGCCGCCCAGCACGTAGGAGGGGCGCATGACGAACGGGAAGCCGATCTGGTCGCCGGCGCTGCGGGCCTCGTCCCAGGTGCGGGCGATGGCGTTTTCGGGCTGGGCGATGTCAAGGCCGTTCAGCAGTTGCTGGAAGCGCTCGCGGTCCTCGGCCAGGTCAATGGCGTCGGGGCTGGTGCCCAGGATCGGAATGCCGGCGTCCTGCAGGGCCTGGGCCAGCTTCAGCGGTGTCTGGCCGCCAAACTGGACGATGACGCCGGCCAGCGTGCCGTTGGACTTCTCGACATCCAGCAGTTCCAGCACGTCCTCGGCGGTCAGCGGCTCGAAATACAGGCGGTCGGAGGTGTCGTAGTCGGTCGAGACGGTCTCGGGGTTGCAGTTGACCATGATCGACTCGACGCCGATCTGGTCGAGCGCGAAGGCGGCGTGGCAGCAGCAATAGTCGAACTCGATGCCCTGGCCGATACGGTTGGGACCACCGCCCAGGATCACCGCCTTCTTGCGATCGGTGGGCGCGCTCTCGCACTCGGGAACCTGGCCCAAGGCGCCGGTCTCGTAGGTCGAATACATATAGGGCGTGGTGGCCGCGAACTCGCCGGCGCAGCTGTCGATGCGCTTATAGACCGGGCGGACGTTCAGGGCATGGCGGGCGGCGCGGACGGCGGTCTCGGTCGAACCGGCCAGCTTGGCCAGGCGGGCGTCGGAAAAGCCTTGGGCCTTCAGGGCGCGGAAGGCGTGGGCTTCGGTCGGCAGGCCGCCGGCACGAATCCAGCCCTCCTGGCGGATCAGCTCGGCGATCTGGCGCAGGAACCACGGTTCGTAGGAACAGGCGGCGTTGACCTCTTCCACGCTCAAACCGTGGCGGAAGGCCTGGGCGATAACGCGCAGGCGATCGGGCGTGGGGGTGCCCAGGGCACGGATCACCGCCGCCCGCCCGGTGTCGGGATCGTCGGCGCCGGCGATGTCGATCTCGTCGAAGCCGTTGAGGCCCGTTTCGAGCCCGCGCAGGGCCTTCTGGACACTTTCCTTGAAGGTCCGGCCAATGGCCATCACCTCGCCGACCGACTTCATGGCGGTGGTCAGCAGGGGCTCCGAACCGGGATACTTCTCGAAGGCGAAGCGCGGGATCTTGGTGACAACATAGTCGATCGACGGCTCGAACGAGGCCGGGGTCGCGCCGCCGGTGATGTCGTTCATCAGCTCGTCGAGCGTGTAGCCCACGGCCAGGCGGGCGGCGACCTTGGCGATCGGGAAGCCAGTGGCCTTCGAGGCCAAGGCGGAGCTGCGCGACACCCTTGGGTTCATCTCGATCACCAGCATCCGGCCATCGGCCGGATTGACCGCGAACTGCACGTTGGAGCCGCCGGTCTCGACGCCGATCTCGCGCAGCACGGCGATGCTGGCGGCCCTCATCCACTGATATTCCTTGTCGGTCAGGGTCAGGGCCGGGGCGACGGTGATCGAGTCGCCGGTATGGACGCCCATCGGGTCGATGTTCTCGATCGAGCAGACGATGATGCAGTTGTCCGCCTTGTCGCGGACCACCTCCATCTCGTACTCCTTCCAGCCGAGCACGCTCTCTTCGATCAGCACCTCGGTGGTCGGCGACAGGTCCAGGCCCCGCAGCACGATCTCCTCGAATTCCTCGAGGTTATAGGCGATGCCGCCGCCGGTGCCGGCCAGGGTGTAGCTGGGGCGGATGATGGCCGGCAGGCCCACGAACTCCAGGCCGATCCGGGCCTCGTCCATGTTGTGGGCGGCCTTGGACTTGGGGCTTTCCAGGCCCAGCTTGTCCATGGCGTCGCGGAACTTCTGGCGGTCCTCGGCCTTGTCGATGACCTCGGCCTTGGCGCCGATCATCTCAACGCCGTACTTGGCCAGGGCGCCACTGGCCTCGAGGGCCAGGGCGGTGTTCAGCGCCGTCTGGCCGCCCATGGTGGGCAGCAGGGCGTCTGGCCGCTCCTTGGCGATGATCTTCTCGACCATGTCCGGGGTGATCGGCTCGATATAGGTCGCGTCGGCCACGTCGGGATCGGTCATGATCGTGGCGGGGTTCGAGTTGACCAGGATGATCCGGTAGCCCTCGGCCCGCAGCGCCTTGCACGCCTGGACGCCCGAATAGTCGAACTCGCACGCCTGGCCGATGACGATCGGGCCCGCGCCGATGATCAGGATAGAGGAGATGTCTGTGCGTTTGGGCATGGGAAAAACTCGCGCGTAGACACGGTCGCGCACATCCGCGCGCCCGCTGCCGACCATCTTGCAGGTTAAGCCGCCCGTTTAGAGACGGAGTCGGGTCGGCGCAACCCCGAACCGGGATGACAGGTTTTGGATCGCGCCCCGTCCTTCTTCCCGCTAAACCCGCGCCATGTTGCGCCTTTCCGAACTGAAACTGCCGCTGGGCCATGATCCGCTGGCGCTGGGGCCGGCGATCGAAGCGCGGCTGGACCTGGCGCCCGGCGACTTGCTGGACTTCGCCATCGCCAAGCGGTCGCACGACGCGCGTCGCAAGGCGGCGATCCTGATGATCTATTCGGTCGACGTGACCTTGCGTGACGAGGCCGCCGTGCTGGCCCGGTTAGCCGGCGACTCCCACGTGCGGCCGACGCCCGACACCGAATACCGCTTCACGGCCCAGCCGCCGGAGGGCTTCAACGGCCCGCGTCCAGTGGTGATCGGGGCGGGGCCCTGCGGCCTGTTCGCGGGGCTGATCCTGGCCCAGATGGGCTTTCGGCCAATCATCCTTGATCGCGGCAAGGCGGTGCGCGAGCGGACCAAGGACACCTGGGCCCTGTGGCGGCGGGGCGAGCTGGACCCGGAGTCCAATGTCCAGTTCGGCGAGGGCGGGGCGGGCACCTTCTCGGACGGCAAGCTCTATAGCCAGATCAAGGATCGCCGCCACCTGGGTCGCAAGGTGCTGGAGGAATTCGTCAAGGCCGGCGCGCCCGAGGAAATCCTCACCGAGGCTCATCCCCACATCGGCACCTTTCGCCTGGTGACCATGGTGGAGTCCATGCGCCAGACCATCGAGGCCCTGGGCGGCGAATACCGCTGGGGCAGTCGGGTTGACGGCTTCGACGTCGAGACCGCCGCCGACGGCTCGCGCAGGCTGAAGGGCCTGCAGCTCTCCACAGGCGACTATCTGGCCGCCGAGCAGGTGGTGCTGGCCATCGGCCATAGCGCCCGCGACACCTTCCAGGTCCTGTACGACCAGGGCGTCCATATCGAGGCCAAGCCGTTCTCGATCGGGGTGCGGATCGAGCATCCGCAATCGTGGATGGACCGGGCGCGGTTTGGAACCCATGCCGGGCACCCGGACCTCGGCGCGGCCGACTACAGCCTGGCCCACCATTGCGCCAACGGACGCACGGTCTACAGCTTTTGCATGTGTCCGGGCGGCACGGTGGTGGCGGCGACCTCGGAGCCCGGCCGGGTGGTGACCAACGGCATGAGCCAATATTCGCGCAACGAGCGCAACGCCAATTCCGGCTTCGTGGTCGGCATCGACCCGGAGCGCGACTATCCCGGCCACCCGCTGGCCGGGGTCGAATTTCAGCGGAAATGGGAGAGCCTGGCCTACACCGTCGGCGGCTCGACCTACGCCGCCCCGGCCCAGAAGGTCGGCGACTTTCTGGCGGGCCGGGCCTCGTCCGACCTGGGCGACGTAGCGGCGTCCTACAAGCCGGGCGTGACCATGACCGACCTGGCCGCCTGCCTGCCGCCGTTCGCGGTCGAGGCCATGCGCGAGGCCCTGCCGGTGTTCGGCCGCCAGATCGCCGGCTACGACCATCCCGACGTGCTGCTGACCGGGGTCGAGACCCGCACCTCCTCGCCGATCCGCATCACCCGGGGCGAGGATTTCCAGAGCCTCAACACCGCGGGCCTCTATCCCGCCGGCGAAGGGGCGGGCTATGCCGGCGGCATCCTCTCGGCCGCCGTCGACGGCATCAAGGTGGCCGAGGCGGTGGCGGCGGCCTATGTGGCGACCACCGCTATTGGGGGCCGCGCTCGCTGAAGGGGACATGCCCATGGGCATGTCCCCTATCGCGGCTCACCGCCTCCCGCTGATCACCGGCGCCGCCGGGACGGCGGCGGGGACGGCCGGCGTTTCCTCCGGGCTATCGGCAAGGGCCCAGGCCCAGCCGGCCTCGGCGCGCTCCACGCCCAGCTGAAAGAGGGCGTTGCGGTTGTTGGCGGCGAAATCCAGGCCCGAGGTGTCAACGTCGGCGGTATCGGGAATGGCGCTGTAGAACAGCTGGCCGCCGTTGCGACGGGCGAAGCTGCTGCCGGCCGCCAGGTGGGTGCGCATCAGGGCCTTGCTCATGGCGTCCCACGACCGTCCGACGATCGACAGGGCGCCGCCCTTGGTGAAGTCAAACGTGCCGCCGACCTTGCCATTGACGATCACCTACAACCGTCCCGGCCGCGCCATGCCCTTCTCGGCGGTCCATAACAGCAGGGATTCCGGGGCGACGAAGAACGAGATGGTCACCCGCCATCGACATGCATCTCCGACAGGTGTCGGCCCCCCTTCCCGCTATTGGGGCCGTCGATCTGGATCAGGGTGGGCGGGAAGACGCCGGTGATGCTGGTCGAGGCCACCAGCACGTCCTCGAACAGTTCGCGTGAGGCCGCGTCGCCTCGACTGGCGATGGCCCCCATGTCCCAAATCACCGTCTGCTCGGTGTCGAGATTGGTGGTGGCGATCAGCAGGCGGCGGCCACGCCTGTGCTCGACGGCGATGGCCCGAAGCATGTCGTCGGTGACATAGGAGACCACCAGCCGGTGCAGTTCGTCGGCGCCGTAGAAGCTGGGATGGAACAGCAGGCCCAGGCCGGGCGACTTGAGAATCTGGCCCGCTGCCTGGCCGGTATAGGCTTGGGTGAGCCGGTCGTCCCAACTGGGGCCGAGGAAGGCGAAGGGGGCGGTGAGGGCGCCGGTGCTGACCCCGGTGACGATATCGAACTCCGGACGCTCGCCGCGCTTGGTCCAACCCACCAGCACACCGGCGCCTTAAGCCCCGTTCGAGCCGCCGCCTGACAGCGCCAGCACGTCGAAGGTGCGCTGCTTGAGGGCGCGGCCGCGAGCCGGGGCGGCGAAGCGGATGGCCGCGTCGCTGTCGGTGGCGTTGAAGCGAATATCGGCCAGGCCCTGGGGCGGCGGGCCGGCCAGGTCGCTGGCCTCGAAGGTGTCGCGCGACAGAGACCCGCAGGCGGTAAGCGCCGAGGCCAGACACAGCAGGATGAGGAGCCGAGAGGAGCGCATGGGCCGTAACCGCTGCCTTGGGCTTTCAGGGTGTTGCGACGCCGGACGCGGGGCGTCCATACGGCAATCGCCCAAGAAAAATGGGCCGGCGCGTGAGCGCCGACCCATTCCAAATCTCGTGAGCGTGAGGCGATTAAGCCTGCAGTTGGCCCGCCGACATCTTGCCCGAGCGGTTGTCGCGCTCGAGTTCGTAGGTGATCTTCTGACCTTCGTCCAGACCACGCAGACCGGCGCGTTCAACGGCCGAGATGTGCACGAAGACGTCAGCGCCGCCGTCGTCAGGTTGGATAAAGCCGAAGCCCTTGGTGCCGTTGAACCATTTCACGGTGCCGGTAGCCATAGTTCGTAGTCCTTGTAGTCAATATTCGTCGCCGGAGTCGTTCCGTTCGACGATCAAATTTCGTTGGGGATCGGTAGGCGCGTCCGGCGCTCTCACAAGGAGAGCATGGAAAAGCAGGCCGAACGGCAGCGAATTCGATAAGCCACCATGAAGCCCTGAGACGCGGACGGCAAGTGAATTCGTGACTCCACAGGAGTCCGAAATGAATCTCGTTGAATCCAAAATAGTTTTGGACCCCAAGCGTCGCCTTGAACGTTGATCTAAGTCTCTCGCGTCCGTGCGAGAATTTTATGATTTCAAGGAGTGTCCCATGACCCTGATCGAGCGGATCCCTCTGCTGAACGACCAGGAATTGGTCTCGCTTCTGGCCAATGCACGTCGCCTCGACATCGTCGGTACGCCGGCCCAGCGCCGCGGCGCGGCCGAAGTGTTGCCCGTGCTGGAACTGGAAGCCTCGAAGCGTCGTCAGGTCACCCTTGAAGCGGCGACCAAGAAGCGCTCGGCCACCACCGCCGCAAAGCGCAAGGCCGTGGCCGTCGAGGCCGCCGAAGCCGCCTAGGCTCCCAACCGAAATGACGCCTTGCATCCACTGTTTTTGAGAGTCACTCTCAACAATGGTGGAGCGCTTCGGAGGCGATCATGGTGTTTCGAACGGCCGGGGTGACGTGGCTGGCCTTGATGATGCAGGCGGAGCGCACCCGCGCGGGCGCCACCCCCGACACCGAATGGCTGCTGCACGGCCCGACCGATCCCGACGTGGTCGAGGATGACGGTGGGGCGCTGCTGCTGGCGGCGGAATAATTCCTCCCCCTGTGGGGGAGATGTCGCCGAAGGCGACGGGGGGGGATGGATCGGCAGCTAGCCAAGTCCCTCGACGGCCCTGAAACTCCCCCCACCGATCGCTGCGCGATCGCCTCCCCCACAGGGCTAGCAGGTTCACACATCTCGATTGAGCGAGTGGACGAGCTCTGATTCATTGGGTTCATCTGACGGGAGATGGCGATGGATCTGCTGCTGGGGCGGTTTGGCGACCGCCGCCTGG
>NZ_JAFCTW010000021.1:0-10594 GCF_049896225.1 Caulobacter sp. DWR3-1-2
CAGTTCCGCCGCATCGCAACCCGGTACGACAAGCTTGCAACCACCTTCATGGGCTTCGTAACCCTCGCCGCCATCATGCTATGGCTCAAATAGCTAAATCGTCACTACGGCCTAGAGCAGTGACACGTCCGCCGACACCGCGCCCGCCAACGCCGTTTCTAGCGCCGCCACCAGGCGCGCGGCGGCGATCGGCTTGGCCACGAAGCCATCCATGCCGGCGTCGAGATAGCGGTCGGTCTCGTGCGTCAGCACGCTGGCGGTGACGGCCAGGATCGGCGTGCGCGGCCGATCGCCGGCGGCCTCCAGCGCCCGGATCGCGCGGCCCGCTTCCAACCCGTCCATGCCCGGCATGTGGATGTCCATCAGGATGGCGTCCCAGGGCTCGGCGCGCCACATGGCGACGGCTTCCTGGCCGTCACGCGCCGCGCCGCAGGCCACGCCCATATGGGCCAGCATGGCTTGAAGCACGGTGCGGTTGGTCTGGTTGTCATCGACCACCAGCATCCGCAGGCCGCCATTCGCGGTCGGCCTCTCGACCGGAGCCGCCGGTACGGGCTCGATCAGGCCGTCCACAGTGGGGCAAGGCACGTCGAACGCGAAGCGCGCGCCGCCGCCCTGCGGGCTGTCGAAATCGATCTGGCCGCCCATCAAGGTCACCAACTCGCGGCAGATGGCCAGGCCCAACCCGCTGCCCCCGGTGCGCCGGGTGGTCGAGCTGTCGAGCTGCACAAACTTCTCGAACACCTGGGCATGGCGGTCTTCGGGAATGCCCACCCCGGTGTCGATCACCTCGCAGGTCAGGCCCAGGGCGTCGCCGCCGATGCGCACGGTGACCGCGCCGGCTTGGGTGAACTTGACGGCGTTGGAGATCAGATTGCTGAGCACCTGGCGTAGCCGCGCCTCGTCGCCGTCACGCCAGCCACGCGCCTGGGGTTCGACTTCCAGCGCGAAGGCCAGGCCCTTGTCGTGGGCCAGGCCCGCATAGAGCCGACTTAAGGTCTCGGCCAGGGCGTCCAGACTGAAGGGCGCGCGCAGGATCTCCATCTTGCCGGCCTCGATCCGCGAGATGTCGAGAATGGCGTTGATCACCCCCAGTAGCGCCCGACCGGAGTCTTGCACGACCGCCAACCGGCCACGCTGATCTTCGGAAAGCTCGGCCCGCTCCATGGCCTGGGCCATGCCCAGCACGCCGTTCAGGGGCGTGCGGATCTCGTGGCTCATGGTCTCGAGGAACTCGGTCTTGACCCGGTTGGCGGTCTGGGCGGTCAGGGCCAGCGCCTGGGCCTCGTCACGCAAGCGGCGGTTCTCGCCCAGCTCGGCCTCCAGCTTGCGGTTCAGGGTGTCAGACGCCAGGCGGGCGCGCAGCTCGCGCAGCACCGCCCCCCGCATCAGGGTCGACATGCCCAGGGCGGCGAAGGCTCCCGCCACGCCCAGGAAGCCGTACTGGGCGACCAGGTCGCCCGGCGCGTTGCGGGCCATCAGCAACAGGCCGACGAGCGACACGCCAACACTGAACAGGGCCACGCGGCGGGTGGGGGCCGAGGTCGCGAACACCAGGGCCATCAGCACGAAATAGACCAGCTTGGCCGGTTCGAAATGCAGCACCTGATAGGCCACGACATTGGCCATCAGCAGCGCGTTCATCGTCAGGGCGGCCGTCTCGAGCCCCACCAGTCCTGGCGGACGGAACTTCAGGCGCCACCACAGGCCCAGAGCGGTCAGGGCGGCCAGCATCGCCAGACCTTCCAGCAGCAGCAGGCCCCAGCCCCTCTCGTAAAAGGGGTGAGAGATGCTGATCACGGCGTAGTAGGCGGCGGCGGCGAGCAAGTATCCGCGGAGGATCGGAATGTAGGGCCCGACGATCTCTTTCGTCGGGATGGGTTCCCACTTAACAACCGCGCGCTTCATAAAACCGTGCGTCCCCCCGCCTGCTCGATCTACGAATAGCTTAGCTGTTCGCGGTTAAGTCGCCATTGAGATAACGCCGTCATCGAACCCTGCTTCCAAGTGTCGCAGACGCGGTCAGGCGTCCGCGCGATCAATCCGCGCGGCGTAGCAGCCGGGCCGGGCGTAGTGGGCGTGCAGATAGGCGACCTGCGGGTCGGCCAGCAGCCGCTCGATGACGGGGCCGGCCTGCGCGCCCTCGACCAGGTCGGCGTCGCACATCATGCCGGCCGCGTCGAAGGCGCGAAGCGACAGCAGGCGCCGGGCCAGGGCGGGCGGCAGGGCGTTGGTCGCGTTGACCGCCGCGCCGGCCGCTTCGCGCACATAGATGGCGTGGGCCGAGCGGAAGGGGCTATCGGCGGGCCGATGCTCATAGTTAAGCAGGATCAGCCGCTCGCCGGGCTCGGCGTCGTCCAGCGTCACGCGGCAGGGAAAGGCGAAGGCGGTGTCGGCGACGACCCGCAGCATGCCGCGCGCCGCCAGCGCGTCGTCGTCGAGCGCGAACAGCGGCTGGAAAGGTTCTATCGGCAGGCTGGAAACGGTGAAGGCCACGGCAAGCTCCTGTGCTGGAGCCTGTGTGGCGGCTGGCGCTGCGCGCCGACACCCGATGCTTGCGGTGTCTGCTAGAGCATCGCGCGGAAAAGTGGTCACCGGTTTTCCGCAAAAGCGATGCGAAAACAAAAGTCTAGAGCAAGCCGTGCGATTCCTATGTCGCGCGACTTGCTCTAGGCCCGCTGGTTCAGCGTGATCGCCGTGCCGTTCTGACGATAGGCCGCGCCTTGCGAGCCTGGCCCATAGCCCGACGCGGTGGGGCGTTGCTCGGCGACTTCCTGGGCGATGGCGCGGACCAGGCCTTCGGTGACGGTCTTGGCGGCGGTGACGGCGCGGCCTTGGCGGGCCAGCACGGCGTCGAAGGCCTCGGTGGCGCGGACCAGCCGCAGGCGGCGGGACGGTTCGGCGCCGGCCACCAGGGCGACGCTGGCGCGAACCCGGGTCGACTCGTGGCGATACAGATTGGCCAGCTTGGCGACCTCATCGACATATTGCGCCGCCTCGTGCGGCCGGCGGGCCTCGAAGGCGGTGGCCTGGCGGGCGATCAGGTCGGTGAGGCGCTCGGTCAGGATGATCAGCTGTTCGACGCGGTCGTCGGGTCCGGTGGCGGTGAGGGCCATGACTATTCCTTCAAGCCTTGCATCTTCAGCATTTCCTTCTGGACCGTGGCGGCCAGACCGATGCCGCCGGCCTTGGTGACCTGCTTGGCCATCTCCTCGGTCAGCAGCGACTTGAACATGTCCTCGCCGGCCCCGCCGCCTCCGATCTCGGGGGTTTTCATGCCAGCGGTCATCGACTGCAGCATGATCGACAGGAACGAAGCCTCGAACTTCTGAGCCGTTTCCTTGATCTTGCCGCGCCGCAGAAGTTCGGCGGTGGAGGTGGCGGTGGGGCCGACTGTGTCGATCGGCGTCGCCGCGAGGGCCATATTTGTCGTGAACAGGGCGCTCATCACATCACCTCGATGTCGGCTTGCAGGGCGCCCGCGGCCTTGATGGCCTGCAGGATCGAGATCATGTCGCGGGGCGTGACGCCCAAGGCGTTGAGGCCGCCGACCAGGCTCTTCAGCGAGGCGCCGCCGCCCAGGGTCAGCAGCCTCTTGCCGGTCTCCTCGTTGACGCTGACGGCGGACTGCGGGACGACCTGGGTCTGGCCCGGGCTGAACGGGGCCGGTTGGCTGACGGCCGGGTTTTCCTGGACAGAGATGGTCAGGTTGCCCTGGGCGATCGCCACCTGGCTGATGCGAACGTCGTCCCCCATCACGATGACGCCGGCCACCTCGTCGATGATCACCTTGGCTGGGCTGTCGGGCTCGACCTCCAGGTTCTCGATGGCGGTGACGAAGCTGATCATGTCCATGCCGGCCGGCGGGCGCACCGCGACGATGGTCGGGTTCTGGGCCTGGGCCGAGCGGGGAAACTTGGTGTTGATGGCGTCGGAGATCCGGCGCGAGGTGGTGAAGTCGGGGTTGCGCAGGGTCATGCGCATCTCGCCCATCTCGACCATCTGGAAGCCGGTTTCCTTTTCGATAATGCCGCCGGCGGCGATCCGACCTGCGGTCGGCACGCCCTTTGTGACGGAAGAGCCCGAGGCCCCGCCGGCCGAGACCGAGCCGGTTTGCACCGAGCCCTGCGCCACCGCATAGGTCTGGCCGTCCGCGCCTTGCAGCGAGGTGACCAGCAGGGTGCCGCCCAGCAGGCTCTTGGCGTCGCCCAGGGTCGAGACCGTGACGTCCATCCGCGCGCCGGACGCCGAGAACGGCGGCAGGTTGGCGGTGACTATGACGGCGGCGGTGTTCTTGGTGTTGAGGTTGCCGTCGCGGACATTGACGCCCTGGCGTTCCAGCATCGCCTCGAGGCTCTGCTTGGTCATCGGCGCGTTGCGCAGGCTGTCGCCAGAACCGTTCAGGCCGACGACGATGCCGTAGCCGATCAACTGGTTGTCGCGCACGCCTTCGAACGAGACGATGTCCTTGATCCGCGACTTGGCGTCAGCGGGGCTGGAGGCCATGGCGACGGCGGCGAGAGCAAGGCCCAGAACGGAAGCGAAGAATGAACGAGACATGGCGATCCTGCGGCGGGGTCGTATCCCCGGGTCGTCCCATGCCAGAAGCGGGCCATGAAAAAGTTCAATGAAATCAGTTGAAATCCAGGGCTTTTCTGCTTGCGACAATCCGATCCGGCAGTTTCTGCCCGGCATTAACCATACCGCAAGCGAGCGCCGCCAAAATGTGGTTAACGGGAGGGGGTGACTCCCGCGTTTCGGTAGTTTCCGCGAACGGAGCAGCGTCGGTCATGAAGGTTTCCAGCACGGGAGGCGCGGGCGCGGTTGGCGCATCGCGGGCCAAGCCGACTGGCGGCGGCGGATCGGGATTCTCCCTGCCTACGGTGGGCGGCGCGAGCGCGGCTTCGGGCGTAGCCCAGACTGGCGGCGTGACGGGCGTCGGGTCGCTGGACGCCCTGCTGGCCCTGCAGGCCAATCTGGATCCCCTGGAGCGCAAGCGGCGAGCGGTGAAGCGCGCTGGCGGCCTGCTGGACATTCTGGACGCGCTGAAGATCTCGGTTCTCGACGGCGAGGTTTCGACCCAAACCCTGTCCAGGCTGAAAAGCGCGGTCCGAGAGCACCGCGAATCGACTGACGATCCGGGGCTGGAAACAATTCTCAACGAAATCGAGACCCGGGCTGCGGTCGAAGCGGCCAAGCTTGAGCAGGCCCGGCTGGGTTGAGAAGATTGATGAAACCGTATCTTAAAGAACACGGTTCATTGAATTTCCCCAGGATCCGGGATTTCCTGCACGGCGCTGGACACACCGCTCACGCGACGTTCATTGAACCCGGCTATCGTTTTGGTATAAGCACCCCGCCTGACTTGGGCGGAGTTGATCGGGGCGTGAGGCGTTAATGCAAACGGCCACTGTTCTTAAGGCGTCAGGCTCGTATCGTCCTACGGACGACGAGCCTTTCATGAACGAGCGTCAACTTGAATATTTCAAGCAGAAGCTCATCGCATGGAAAGAGGAGATCCTCCGCGAATCTCGCGAGACGGTCACTCATCTACAGGCTGAAACTGAAAACCATGCCGACCTCGCCGATCGCGCGTCGTCGGAAACTGATCGGGCGCTTGAACTTCGGACCCGTGACCGTCAACGGAAGCTTATTTCCAAGATCGACCAGGCGTTGCGTCGGGTCGAGGACGGTTCCTACGGCTACTGTGAAGAGACCGGCGAACCGATCGGTTTGGCGAGACTGGACGCGCGGCCCACCGCGATGCTCAGCCTGGAAGCCCAGGAACGCCACGAACGTCGGGAACGGGTTCACCGCGACGATTGAGATCATCATGATCTCGACCTGATTGTGTTTCGAACGGCCCCGCCTCACGGCGGGGCCGTTTTCGTTTCACCACAGGCTTGCCGCCGCGCGCTCGGGCCAGGCCTTGTCGTACTCGGGCCCGCCGACGGTGTCGTGGCTCAATGCCGCCAGCATGGCGCCGGGCGAGGGCAGGCGCCGGGTATCGAGCTGAGTCTCCGCCTTCCACAGTCCCGAGCGGACGACGGCCCGGGCGCACTGGAAATAAGCCTTGACGACCGTGATCACCAGACAGGTGCGCGGCGCCTTGCCATCGACGGCGAAACTGGCCAGCAGGGCTGGATCGGCCGACACCACCGCCCGGCCATTGACCCGGAAGGTCGTGCCCGAGCCGGGGATCAGGAACATCAGCGCCACGCGCGGATCGCGGACCACGTTGCGCAGGCTGTCGATGCGGTTGTTTCCCCGCCGGTCCGGCAGGATCAGGGTCCGCTCATCGGCGATGCGCACGAAACCGGGCTGGTCGCCGCGCGGACTGCAGTCCAGTCCCTCGGGGCCGGCCGTGGCGAGGGCCAGGAACGGCGATGCCTCGATCAGGGCGCGGTAATGCGGCGTGATGCGGTCGGCCACCTTGACAGTCGAGGTCGCGACCGGCGCGGGTCTGTAGAGCGCCTCGAGCGCTTCCAAGCTGTCGATGACGTCCACGGGCGACCTCCTGCGAAGCCGCCAGCATAGACGGTCTGGCCGTCGCGAAAAGCCTAGGCCGCCGCACTTTGGGCGACGGCGCAAGCCTCGGCCAGGCGATGGGGCGAGATCGGCTTGTCAACCACGGTGGGGGTTCGCGCGCCCAGTTGGTCGGCGTTCCCGGTGACATACACCACCGGGATTGGCCCTAGATGCGCCAGGATCGCCGCCACTGCTTCGACGCCGGTGCCACCGATGATGCGGTAGTCCGCCGTGATCAGATCAGGGTGCCGCCTCAAGGCGCAATCGAGCGCTTCCTGGGGACTTTCGGCGATGTCGAAACTATCGAACCCCTGCTCGGTGAGCAAAGCCTCCACTTCCATTGCGATGAGGATCTCGTCCTCGATGATCAAAGCATGCCTATGGGACATGTTCACTGGACGCCACCACTTCTCTAAATCGTCCCTATCCCCAGTAGAAGCCTATGATTCTCTTCTGCGCTAACGATTTTTACGGTTCAGCTTGTCTAAAATGTCGCAGGGGCGCGCCTGCGACTTGTTCTCAAGCGCCACCTTAGGCGTTCTTGACTGGTGACAACGATGTCATGAACGGCGAACACTTGCCTGGTCTTTGTAATCACAAGTGTTTACCTCAATGTTCAGCGAACGCCGTGTTTCGGTCATGTTTGCTTGCGGAGTCTTGCGTCGTCCAAGGGAAATTGCGCTATGCAGAGCGCAAAAATACGCAGGAGCGCGCGCCATGATGTCCCTGATCCTTACCGAGAAACGCGGCCACGTCGCGATCCTCACGCTCAACCGCCCCGAGGCGATGAACGCGCTGGGCGCGCCGGGCGATGGCGATCAGGTGGCGGCGGCCTGCGAGGCGATCAATGACGACCAACAAATTCGCTGCGTGATCCTTACCGGCGCGGGCCGGGCGTTCTCGGCCGGCGGCGACGTCAAGGCGATGAAGGCCCGCGAAGGCGCGTTCGGCGGCAATGGCGTGGCGGTGCGCGACGGCTATCGCAAGAACATCCACCGCATCGTGCGGGCCATCTATGGCCTGGAGGTCCCGGCCATCGCCGCCGTCAACGGGGCGGCCATCGGCCTGGGCTGCGACGTGGCCTGCATGACCGACATCCGCATCGCCGCCGACACCGCCAAGTTCGGGGTGACCTTCCTGAAGCTGGGCCTCATCCCCGGCGACGGCGGGGCCTGGCTGATGCCGCGCACGATCGGCATGAGCCGCGCCGCCGAGCTGCTGTTCACCGGCGACGTCATCGACGCCGCAAAGGCCGAGGCCTGGGGCCTGATCAGCAAGGCGGTGCCGGCTGAGACCCTGATGGACGAGGCCATGGCCCTGGCCGAGCGCATCGCCCTGCAGCCGCCCCACGCCCTGCGCATGGCCAAGACCCTGCTGCGGCAGGGCGCCAGCGCCAGCTACGACACCCTGATGGAGATGAGCGCCATGGCCCAGGCCATCGCCCACCACACCGACGACCACATGGAAGGCGTCGACGCCCTTCTCGAAAAGCGCCAACCCAGCTTCAAGGGCTCCTGACATGGGCAAGGAAGCCAAGGGCGTCTGGGGCCTGCTGGCGGACGGCGAAAGCGACGGCAAGCTGCTGTGGGAGCCGCCCAAGCTGATCTTCCGCGGCGCGGTGCGCGGCATCTTCCAGGGCCACGCCCTGCGCGACCTGCGGGTCGAGGGCGCCGACCTTGTCCTGACCGACGGCACCCGTTTCACCTTGGAGCCGGGCGAGGCGGACACGTGGCTGCACGCCATCCAGAACCCGCCCAGCCGCCTGGACAAGCTGGGCGTCAAGGTGGGGCAGACGGTGGTGGTCCTGGGCGTGGATGACGCCGAGTTCCTCGACGAGCTGTCGGGCCGGGCGGAGCCGGTGGAAGCCGACGAGGGGGTCGACCTGCTGTTTCTGGGCGTGGAAGACCTGGCCGACTTCGACCAGCTCGAAGACCTGATCGGCGGCCTGGCGGCCAAGGGCGCGATCTGGATCGTCGCCGAGAAGGGTCGGGGCGCGCCGCTGAAGGACACCGAGATCCTGGCCGCGGCGCGCGGGCAGGGGCTGGTGGACACCAAGGTCTTCGCGTTCTCCAAGACCCACACCGCGCTGCGCTTCGTCAAGCGCAAGGGCGGGGCGGTGGCCGCTACAACCGTCGCCGATGAGGACGAGGGGTTCGACGAGGAGTAGGGGGCACTAAGCGGGGCGGCTGGGTGGGCTTTCGAGCCTAGTCCGATGTTCGTCCTGCCGGTTCTCCGGCACGGCGTCCAAGGTCCGGCGTCAGGCGCGGCCATAATTCCCGCACCCGACTCAACCTGGCCTCACTCCAGACGCGCCGATGGAGCGGGCAGGGTGTTGACCACAGCGATGGCCGTCAATCCGCTCCCAAACTAGCGGAGCGATCGCGGCCTAGGTGAGGTCTCCGGCCGCGAGGCTGGCCATCGCTCGCGCCTTGAACGGAAAGAATCCCTTGGTCGCGTGAGGCCAAAGCCGGTCATCCCAACGACGCCTGACCTGCACCAGCGTTACGCCTTCAACCGCCAATCTGGACGAGATATCAGCCAATGCGTCAGCGACCGGGCCGACCGGAGCATAGGGCGTGACAATTTGCCGGACACCGGCTGCTCTGGCGGCAGACAGCAGGCGCTCGGGCTCCAGGCTATCATGCCGGGTCGTGGGGCAGCCGAAGAATGCGCCGATCCGCGTTGTCGTATCCAGGGCTGCGCCTTCGAGGAAGCGACGAGCCGCTTCGCCCCAGAGCTGCTGCCCGTCCGTCGCAACAACTGCCGCTACGAAGGGGCTAGCTGCTCCAAAAGCTGACTCCGGATGCATGTCCTCCGACGTGACCAGAAGCATGGCCGGCTCAGAGATGGAGGCGACACGATGTTCAACCAGGTCGAGAGGACCCGGAAGCGGAAGCTCCGTGAGCGCGGTGGCTTCTGTGGCCAGACCTTTCGGTGCAAAGCGCCGGTTGGTATTGCGGGCGATGTTGTCGGTAGAGGCGAGATAGATCTTGCCGGGCGTCTGAAGCCCCGCAACCCAGCGCCAGGACAGCGTATTGCTCGCCGCATCGGCATCAATCAGATGACGTAAAAAGAAGTTTGCGCCCAGCGACCAGGGCAGCTTCAGGGTGAAAATCCAGATGGAGGCAAACCACATACGTGTGTGGTTGTGGAGGTAGCCGGTCTCCGCCAACTCATTCACCCAGTCATCAAAGCCCTCAATCCCCGTCTGGCCGGTCTGCGCTTCATGAAGGGTAGGGGAGCCGGCAAACGCTTGGGCCTGGCGATCTCTTTCAGTGCAGAAGCGCGCCCAGACTGCGGGGCGTGTCTCAAGCCACCCCTTCCAGTAGGTCCGCCACAGCACCTCCTGAACGTATTTCTCGGCCGCTCTGGCGTCATGCTGCGCGAGCACGGCGGCGATGATCTCCTTCTCGGTGATCAGGCGATGGCGCAGATAGGGTGAGAGCCTCGACACCGCGGTCGGCTGGCCAGGACCAGGATCAGTATTGCGGCCGGCCGCGTAGGCAAGACCGGCTTGCGGGACGAAAGCGGTGAGGCGGCGTAGGGCTTCATCACGGGTTGGCGGGAAAGTCATGATCGTCCGTCACTTGCAAGCTTGCCGGCTCCTTAAGCGCCTGGGGTCTCAATGCATAGGCCGCCCGACGGACGTGCTGATTGAGCCGGCTCGGCGCGGGGTGTCGGCCAGATCCAAGCTTACCCACATTGCGGGACGGTCGTCCGGACCAAATGGGCGACACAAGTCCGACCACGCCATTGGGTCCTTCGGCTGAATGTCCGAGCCCTGGAGCTAAACTAAGTTCCGCTTCGGATCGGGAGCGGAAGCCAGCCTGTTGCCCGAAACTGGACATTGGACCTTCGGTGGGAAGCGCACATACCAAGGTTAGAGATAGGCGGCGTCCAACGGTGATCGAAGGTCCGGTTGATGGAGCGGGTCCACCTTCCGCTTCCGACCCATTGCGGACCGTTGCACACCAACGCATGCTGCAGAACATGATCGACTACGTTTCGAGCCTGATGCAGGCGGACGCATTAAGCACCAAAGCCGCAGTCGTGGCTCAGGTGCCTG
>NZ_JAFCTW010000022.1:0-9165 GCF_049896225.1 Caulobacter sp. DWR3-1-2
CTTTGCTGTCGGCTGGCATGAGCGCTTCGGTCGAGATCGTGACGGGGAAACGGCGGGTGATTGATTTTGTGTGGTCGCCGGTGGCGAAGACGGTGTCAGAGGCGGGGAGAGAGCGGTGAAATTGATGGCATTCAACTCTTACCGCATGATCAACTTTATTTCATGCGGCCTATCAGTTGTTGCGGTAGCCGCGCTTTGGGGGTGTGAGCATAGATCTGAGGTTGATATTTCGAATGAAGAGTACTCGGTATCTTCATCGAAGGCCGAGAGCTGTTCTCTATTTTCAGAGATATTGAATATGGACAACCGGCTTATCGAAAAAAAACTTTCCGTCCGCGGAGAGAAGGTTTCTGACGAAAAACCATTCGAAGACATAATGCCAGGCGGGAAATTCTACGCGACCGCAACGGCTGGCCTTCGCCCCGACTCGCCGATGAGCGGCGACGTTACAGATAAGCCAATGCAGCATTATTACTTATCTCGCGTGTACAGAGAGGCCGGAGATTCGAGAAATGAGATCCGCAATCTGATGTTGTCTGCTCTGCCTCAAGAATCCTATGTTGAAATGCAGAGGAACGGGGGCCGATTTCACGTTTCAATGAAGAAGATATATGGCTCATATCTGCCGGCCATTTGCCGACTTCAGAAAATATGCGCCGATATAGGCGAAAGCCGAAGTGTTCTGTCGTTTCAGTGCAATGCTAATTGGTAAAAAATAGCAATGCCCACTTCATTGGACGGCGCGATTGTTGCCTTACGTTACACGGCCGCAAATTATCAATATTCCGCTCCAAAGTCTTTCAGCGACAATGCCAATGCTATTATTAGGGATTTCGACGCGCGATGGAAATCGACGACGCTCCGTCGTCAAATCGAAGTCGGCGGGGCGGTGGAGCTGAATCCATTCTTCGCGAAGGGCGCGGCAAAGGGTTTCGCCAAGAAGATGTTTGGTAAGCGGGCCAAGTGGATAATTATACCGGGTATAACGGTTGGAGCCCAAGCTTCCACTGGGGGAGTTCCCACCGTTTCCGGAAAAGCTGGGGTTACTTGGTTGGGCTTTGGCGCGTCGCTCGGCGTAAAAGAGGGACACAAACTCTTTTCAGGCTAGGTCTCTAACTCAGCCGCGACCCGTTCGACCTCGATGTCGCCCTCATGAGCCCGCGCCTGGGCCAGATCATAGGCGGCCTGCATCCGCACCAAGGTGTCCGCGCGCACGCCGAACACCTTTTCGAAGCGGATCGCCATGTCGGTCTAGCCAATTCGGATTTGAATGGCCTGCCCCGATCCACGCAACCGCCCCGCGCCTTGAGGTATTCACGCGGTTCACAGACCAGCGGAGCGCGACATGGCCATCTTCAACAAAGACATCATCAAGCTGACGACGACCAACAAGAACTGGCAAAAGGAAGTCTATTTCGACAAGCAGGCTCAGATCGTCATGATGAGCATCCCCGTCGGCGAGGAAATCGGCGAAGAGACCCATGACGCCGACCAAACCACGTTCATCGCGTCGGGCGAGGGCCAGGCCGTGGTCGACGGCGCGCGATCGAAGCTGACCGAGAGCCACCTGATCGTCATCCCCAAGGGCGCCAAGCACAACATCATCAACAAGGGCGACGTCGAACTGAAGCTCTTTACCGTCTATTCGCCGCCGGCCGAGGACGAAGGCGTCAACTTCAAGACCAAGGCCGAAGCGGAAGCGGCGGAAGACTAGCGACGCGGCGCAGGCGCACCTCCGCTTTCGTCCAAGGCGGCCGACTGGATCAGGCCCGGTCGGCCGCTTGTTTCGATAGAGCGATTGTCTCTGGTCGCGACTCTTCAGTCCAGGGCGACGCGACGACCCCGTTCTCAGCGCGCGAGCCGGTCCCTGAGCATCCGCAGCGTGGCGATGACGCCATGCTTGGGCCACTCATAGGTTATGGACCCGCCCAGTTGCGCCGACATGCCCCGGGTCACGAGCTTGCTCCCGAAACCTCCGGTCCCGTCAGGCGCCTTGACGGGTGGGCCGCCGCGCTCGGTCCAGACCACCACGACGTCCTGCTCCTGCGCCGTGCACGACACGTCCAGCGTGCCGGTCCCGACCGAGAGTGCGCCGTATTTGAGGGAGTTTGTCGCCAGTTCATGGATGACCAGGGCCAGGGTGGTCGCCGCAGCCTCGCCGACGCCCATCCGGGGCACGGAGACGCGGATGCGGCCGCTGAACGCGCCGAGGTCGTCATAGGGCGCGAGAAGGACGGAAATCAGATCGCCGAGCAGCGCGGCCTTGCCGTGCTGGCCGGGTATGGGACGAACCAGGTCATGGGCGCGACCCAGGGAGGTCAAGCGCTCCGTCAGCTCACGAGCCATGTCCGTGGTGGTTTCCGTTGAGCGCGAGGTGATCGCGGTCAGGGACGAGGCGATCGTCAGAAGGTTCTTGACGCGGTGGCTCATCTCGCCGGCCAGCAGTTCGTTGGCTTCCTCCGCCTGCTTGCGGCCGGTTACGTTGAGGAACACTCCGGCCATCACGCGCGCGATGATCCCCTCGTCGTCGCCCTGGCCACGCGCCGAAATCCACCGGATCTCGTCCTCGACCATGACGCGAAAATCTATCTCATAGGGGCCGACGATCCCGCGCGTCGCGGCGAAGGCCGCATGAACCCGGTCGCGGTCGGCCGGGTGGATGTGAGCGGACAGATCCTCGAAACACACCGCCTTGGTGATCGGTACGCCCCAAAGGCCATAGCCAAGTTCGTCCATCACCAGTTGGTCGGAGTCGACATTCCATGACCAAAGGGCGACGCCCGCCGCAACAAGCGCCCGGCGGAGCTGTTTGGTATCCCACAGCTGAGGGTTAGATTGTGCAGCGGACAAAGGGCAAACTCTTTAGCTGGGGACCATTGGCGCCACGGGCCTCGCGGGGACCGGGGCGTATCCTTCTGAACGCTCGCTTGCGGCGAAAGGCTATACCGGCCCTATTTAGGGATAGATAACCGATCCGCACAGCCATGAGATACGCCCTTCTATATTCCGCCGCGCGAAGAGGCGCCGAGATCAGGGCGGGAAAACCGTGGAGTGCTTGCCGCACGCTCGGGTATAAAGCCGAAACCGGCGTTTTCGCGCTTGCCATGCTCCAGCCACGCCCGGCAACCTTCACCACACCCATAGGTCGCAAACCGTGCAAGATCTCGCCCAAGCCGTCTACCTGACCCTCGGGATCACGATCCTCGGCGGCTATCTGCTGGGCTCGATTCCGTTCGGCCTGATCGCCACGCGGCTAGGCGGGGCGGGCGACATCCGGCAGATCGGCTCGGGCAATATCGGCGCGACCAACGTGCTGCGCTCGGGCCGCAAGGACCTGGCGGCCATTACCCTGATCGGCGACGCCGGCAAGGGCGTGGTGGCGGTGCTCCTGGCCCGTTGGCTAAGCCACGGCAACCCGGCGATCATCGCCCTGGCCGGCGGCGCGGCCTTCACAGGCCACCTGTTTCCAGTCTGGTTGAAGTTCAAGGGCGGCAAGGGCGTGGCCACCTTCTACGGCGTGCTGTTGGCCGCCTGCTGGCCGGTGGGCGTGCTAGCGGCCGTGACCTGGCTGGCCGTGGCGGCCCTGCTGCGCCTCAGCTCCCTGGCCGCCCTGGTCGCCGCAGCCCTGGCCGCGCCGTTCGCCCTCGCCACCGACCAGCCCTATCCGTTCCTGGTCCTCTGCCTGTTCATGGCCGTGCTGATCTTCATCCGACACAAGGACAATATTGGCCGGCTGCTGAAGGGCGAGGAGCCCCGCATCGGCAAGAAGAAGACGGCCGAAGCGCCGCCTCCCCCAAGCACGACAGAGGGCGCGTGACGACTCGCCGCCTCTCGGACCCTGAGCGCCTTGCCTGGTTGAGGCTGGCGCGCACCGAGACGGTCGGCCCCGTCGCCTTCGAGCATCTTTTGCAGCGGTTCGGCTCCGCCGAGCGCGCCCTTCAGGCCTTGCCCGAACTGGCCCGCCGCTCCGGTCGGGCGGCGCCCCTGCGTTCGCCGCCCGAGGACGAAATCCTCCGCGAGCTGGAAACCGGCGCCAGGCTCGGTGCGCGGCTGATCTGCGCCTGCGAGCCGGACTTCCCCTCGCGCCTGGCCGCCCTCGATCCGCCGCCGCCGGTGATGTGGAGCCTCGGCCACGCCGAACTGCTGCCCCAGCCCAGTCTGGCCATCGTGGGGGCTCGCATCGCCTCGGCCGGCGGTCAGCGCTTCGCCCGACAGTTGGCTGCGGAGTTAGGGCAGCACGGCTATGTCGTCGTCTCGGGTCTGGCGCGCGGCGTAGACGGCGCGGCCCACGAGGGCGCCCTGGCGACCGGCACCGTGGCGGTGCTTGGCGGCGGGGTCTGTGACATCTATCCGCCTGAACACGCCGCCCTGCACGCCCGGATCGCCGGCGAAGGCGGCTGCATCGTCAGCGAAAGCGCCTGCGACCGGCGGGCCATCGCCAAGGACTTCCCGCGCCGCAACCGCATCATCTCGGGCCTGTCCCTGGGCGTCATCGTGGTCGAGGCCGAGCTGAAGTCCGGCTCGCTGATTACCGCCCGCCTGGCCGCCGAGCAAGGCCGCGACGTCTTCGCCGTGCCCGGCTCGCCGCTCGATCCCCGCGCCAGGGGTCCTAACGACCTGATCCGCCAGGGCGCGATCCTCTGCGAAAGCGTCGAGGACGTGCTGCGCTCGCTGTCGGGCCAGGCGTCCTTGCGCGAGCGCGAACGCACCTACGATCCCGACGAGCCGATGGATATCGACCACAACGCTCTGCGCGCCCAGGTGGCCGCCCTGCTCTCGCCCACCCCCGTCTCCCGCGACGAGCTGGTCCGCGCCACCCGCGCCCCGACCTCGGCGGTGATGGCGGCCTTGGTGGAGCTGGCCTTGGCGGAGCGGGCGGAGTTGCTGCCGGGCGGAATGGTGGCGGGGATTTGAACCCATCAAGATAGGGCAGTCTGTCGATGTTCACCGTTCATCGCGCTTCCGGGATGCGCATCGTCACATGAGGCGCGCGGATATTCGGCGCGCGATGGCGATCGTCGGGGAACTGCGTAACGATTTGCTGGCGCGCTAGAGAGGGGTTCATGGCTGACTCGACTGACACGGACATCGACGCCGCCATCGCGCTCGGTGACAAGCTGTCCCTGAATGAGCCGAGAGCGGCCTCCGCTCGCTACGACCAACCAACGGGTCGCATTGTCGTGGAGTTGGCCAGCGGATCGGCTTTCGCGTTTCCAGCGCGCCTTGGCCAAGGGCTCGAGGCGGCCACCGATGAAGAGCTGGCGAGGGTCGTCATTCCGGGGGCAGGGTACGGCCTGCACTGGGAAGCTCTGGACGTCGATCTGTCGATACCGGGGCTGGCCGCCGGCATCTTCGGAACCAGGGCTCACATGGCCAGGCTCGCCGGATGAGGCGCTTCCGCGGCCAAGGCTGCCGCAGCCCGTGCCAACGGCGCTAAGGGCGGGCGACCGCCCAAGACCAAAACCGCCTGACCGCCGCCGAGATATTCCTCTCTCTTAAGAGAGAGCCGCTCGCCAAATGCGGTGTTCGCCACAGCCGACGTTGACAGACCCCTGGCGCCGCCCCCACTTTCCGGCGCTTCGTCCAAGGTTCGCCCCAAAGGCGCGCCCGAGGCAGACCCCTTTCTCCCCAGGTCCAGAGTCCTAATGATCGTCGTCGTCGTCGAGAGCCCGGCCAAGGCCAAGACCATCAACAAGTATCTCGGCCCCGGCTTCACGGTGCTGGCATCCTACGGTCACATCCGCGACCTGCCGTCCAAGGACGGCTCGGTCGAGCCCGACAACGACTTCCACATGCACTGGGAGGCCGACGCCAAGGGCGCCAAGCGGATCGCCGACATCGTCGACGCCATGAAGGGCGCCGACGGCGTGATCCTGGCCACCGACCCCGACCGCGAAGGCGAGGCCATCAGCTGGCACGTGCTGGAGGTTCTGCAGAAGAAGAAGGCGGTGAAGGACAAAACGGTCAAGCGCGTCACCTTCAACGCCATTACCAAGACCGCCGTGCTGGAGGCGATGGCCCATCCGCGCGACATCGACATGGAGCTGGTCGAGGCCTATCTGGCCCGCCGGGCGCTCGACTACCTGGTCGGCTTCACCCTGTCGCCGGTGCTGTGGCGCAAGCTGCCGGGCAGCCGTTCGGCCGGACGGGTGCAGTCGGTATGCCTACGTCTGATCGTCGATCGCGAGCTGGAGATCGAGCGCTTCAAGACCCAGGAATACTGGACCGTCGAGGCCGATGTCACGGCCGGCGCTGATCCATTCCTGGCCCGGATGGTCAAGTACGAGGGCAAGAAGCTCACCAAGTTCGACCTCGGCAATGAGGGCTCGGCCCTGGCCGCCAAGGCCGCAGTCGAAAAGGCCGTATTCAAGGTCGCCGCCGTCGAGAAGAAGCCCGGTAAGCGCTCGCCCGCCCCGCCCTTCACCACCTCGACCCTGCAGCAGGAAGCCTCGCGCAAGCTGGGTTTCTCGGCCCAACGCACCATGCAGGCCGCTCAGAAGCTGTATGAAGGCATCGACATCGGCGGCGAGACCGTCGGCCTGATCACCTATATGCGGACCGACGGCGTGTCAGTGGAGCCCGAAGGCATAGCCGAGGCGCGCAGCGTCATCGGCAATGTCTATGGCGCATCTTACGTCCCCGAGACCCCGCGCTACTACAAGGCCAAGGCCAAGAACGCCCAGGAGGCCCACGAAGCCATCCGCCCGACCAGCCTGAGCCGCAACCCCGGCTCGCTGCGTCTGGAGTCGGATCTGGGCCGCCTGTACGAGTTGATCTGGAAGCGGATGATCGCCTCGCAGATGGAGAGCGCCCGCATCGAGCGGACCACCGTCGACCTGGAGAGCAGCGACGGCCAGACCGGAATGCGCGCCTCGGGCCAGGTGATCCTCTTCCCCGGCTACCTGGCAGTCTATGAGGAAGGCCGCGACGACGCCGATGACGAGGACAGCGCTCGCCTGCCGCTGATCGAGGAGGGGGCAACCGCCAAGGTCATCGACGCCCGGGCTGACCAGCACTTCACCGAGCCGCCCCCGCGCTATTCGGAAGCCAGCCTGGTCAAGAAGATGGAAGAGCTGGGCATCGGCCGCCCCTCGACCTACGCCTCGGTGCTGACTGTGCTGCGCGACCGCGAATATGTGCGCATGGACAAGCTGCGGTTCATTCCCGAGGACAAGGGCCGCCTGGTCACCGCCTTCCTCGAACAGTTCTTCCGCCGCTATGTGGAGTACGACTTCACCGCAGCCCTGGAGGAAAAGCTCGACCTGGTGTCGGACGGCAAGCTGGACTGGAAGGAATTCCTGCGGGACTTCTGGAAGGACTTCCACGCCGCCGTCGGCGAGATCGCCGAGCTGCGCACCACCAATGTGCTCGACGCCCTCAACGAGTCGCTGGGCCCGCACATCTTCCCCGACAAGGGCGACGGCAGCGACCCGCGCCTGTGCCCGACCTGCGGCACGGGGATGCTGTCGCTGAAGGTCGGCAAGTTCGGGGCCTTCATCGGCTGCTCGAACTATCCCGAATGCCGCTTCACCCGCCAACTGGCCACGAGCGAAGGCGAGGGCGAGGCGGAAGCCGCCGACAAGGAGCTGGGCATCAATCCCGAGACCGGCCGCGCCGTCTGGCTGAAGAACGGTCGCTTTGGCCCCTATGTCGAGGAGCCGCCGGCGACGGACAGCGCCGACAAGCCCAAACGCTCGAGCCTGCCCAAGGGCTGGACTCCGGCGGGGCTGGACCTGGAAAAGGCCCTGCGCTTGCTGTCCCTGCCGCGCGAGGTCGGGCTGCACCCCGACGACGGCAAGAAGATCACCGCAGGCCTCGGCCGGTTCGGACCGTTCGTGCTGCACGAGGGCACCTACGCCAATCTGGAGAACGCCGAGGAGGTGTTCGACATCGGCCTGAACCGCGCCGTCGCCCTGCTGGCCGACAAGCGGGCCGGCGGCGGGCGTCCTCAGCGGGGACAAGCCGCTGCCCTGGCCGACCTGGGCGTCCACCCGGATGACGGCAAGCCGGTGAAGGTGCTGTCGGGTCGCTTTGGGCCCTACATCAAGCACGGCGACACCAACGCCAATGTCCCCAAGGGCGCCGATCCGGCTGCCATGACTCTGGCCGAGGCCGTGGTGCTGCTGGCCGACCGCGTCGCCAAGGGCGGCGGCAAGAAGCCGGTGAAGAAGGCGCCCGCCAAGGCCAAGGCCGCCGCGGCCGATGGGGCGGCTCCGGCCAAGAAGGCGCCGGCGAAGAAGCCGGCGACCAAGAAACCGGCGGCGAAAAAGCCCGCCGCCAAGAAAGCCAAGGCCGAAGCGTAACGCATCTCGGCCACTTGGTCAGAGGAAGATTGGGGGTTAGGCTAGGCTCATGACGTCGTTGGAACGCCCTCTTCCTCTGCCCGTGGTGGTGCTGATCCTGGCGGCGATCAGCGTCGGCGGCTTCGCGTTCGGCCTGAAGGGCGCGCTGCTGAAGGAAGACCACCAGGCGGCCTCGACCGCGCCCCTGGCCGAGGTCTCCGGCGTGCCGGTCCGCGACGCCCAGCCGATGGTGGCGATCATCGCCCCGCCGCCGCCCGTCGAGGCGCCCAAGCCCAAGCCCGTCGAGGCCGTTGCGGAGACTCCGGCCGACGCCGCGCCGGCGGTCGAGGCCCCACCCGTCCCCACCGAGCCCGAAAAGAAGCCCGAACCCCCGCCCCAGACCACGCCGCAGCGCATCGAGGATCTGTACTAGGGCCGATCGCCAAGGTCCTCCCCCTGTGGGGGAGGCGATCGCGAAGCGATCGAAGGGGGAACGATTGGGATCGTCGATCGCAGTTCTGGCCGTCATCCGATCACTCCCCCCACCGTCGGCTTCGCCGACACCTCCCCCACAGGGGGAGGACCTTGTTCACGCACGACTTGGCCGCTTCACGCGGACGACCGCTGAAGGGGTGAGGAGGCGCGGAGCGGCCGGGCCAAGCCCGGATGACCGTGGGTTTAGAGTTTGCGTTTCGGCGTGGACCGACCGCTCCGCGAAACCGTTTGTCTCGAGGGACGACGATTGAGGGCTTGTTTCATCCCGGTCGTCGTTCCCCCTCGGACGGGCAGGATCAAAGTCGCCCGGAAGGGGCCGTCAGCGACTCCGACAGATCCTGGAACAGACCGGTTTGACTCCCGGCCCCGTCGACCCGCGCAGATCCCG
>NZ_JAFCTW010000023.1:0-4456 GCF_049896225.1 Caulobacter sp. DWR3-1-2
TCGATCCGAGCCCACTGATCGTCCCGAAGAACTTCGCCTTCCAACACCGCCTCCAAAAAGCAGCGTTGAATCAGAACCGCCTCTCGATGGGAATCCTAAATCGTCACTACGGCCTAGTCGGCGGTGTCCGCAACCGCGCCAGCCCGCCAGGCCAGGATCAGCCAGCCAGCCAAGAAGCACAGGCCGCCCAGTGGCGTGATCGCTCCCAGGATACGCGGCGCGCCGAAGGCCATGGCGTAGAGCGAGCCCGAGAACAGCACCGAGCCAGTCAGGAAGAGGCTCGGCGTCCACAAGTCCGCCTTGCCGCCGGCTCTCCGCGCCGCCAGCCAGCAGAACACCGCCAGGGCGTGGATCATCTGATAGAGCGCGCCAGTGTGCAGCAGCTCGGCGGCGCGGGCATCCTTGGCCCCATGGGCGGCGAAGGCGCCGAAGGCCACGCCCAGGAAGCCGCTGAGCGCCGCCAGCCGAACCATCAGGCCGACTGGCCTGGTCATTTCTTATGCTTGAGGTGCGCGGCGAGCTCGGCCGGCGTGATGTCGATGATCGACGGCGCGGCGGCGTTGTAGGCGGCGGTCTTGTCCAGATCCATGACCACGCTGCGGTGGCCTTCCCAGATCATGTGGCCGGCCACGTAGAGCACGATGGCCAGGCCGATGAAGCCGATCCAGCGGAACCGGTGCAGCAAGTTGGCTATCGCACTGGCGGCCAGGCCCATCAGGGCGATCGACAGCAGCAGGCCAAACACCAGGATGGCGGGGTGCTCGCGGGCGGCGCCGGCCACGGCCAGCACATTGTCCAGCGACATCGAGACGTCGGCGATCAACACCTGCAGGAAGGCTTGCTTGAAGCTCTTGGCCGGTTTGACGTGGGGCTCGGTGGTTGGATCATTGTCCAGCATCGCCCGCGCGTCCGCCTGGTCGTGGGTGAACTGCTCGCGCAGCTCGCGCCACATCTTCCAGCAGACCCACAGCAACAGCACGCCGCCGGCCAGCAGCAGGCCAATGACGCCGAGCAGCCAGGTGGTGATCAGGGCGAAGCCGATGCGGAGCACGACCGCTGCGCCCAGGCCGTACAGGATGACCTTGCGGCGATCCTTGACCGGCAGGCCGCCGGCCGCCAGGCCAACGGCCACAGCGTTGTCGCCCGCGAGGACAAGGTCGATCATCAGGACGGACAGGAAGGCCGCGAACGGACCATCCAGCCCGCCCACCTGGGCTATGAGCGCATCAAACATGCGGCTTCAATGCGTCAGGCTGGGCGGTCTGGCAAGCATCGCCTAGTGCGCGGGCTCGAGTTCCTTGTGGGTCTCGCGGCCTTCGACATGTTGACCATGGTCGGCATGGGCGTCGTGATCGTCCGCGTGCTCGACGGGATGGACCTCGGCGTGGTCGTGACCGCTGACAGGCAGGGCCTCTCCGGCCGGCGCGACGACATGATGACCGTCATGGGGGTGGTCGTGGTGGTCCGGTTCGGCGTGGGTCTCATGGCCGTGATCGTCGCGAGCGGGGTCGCCAGCATGGGCGTCGTGCTCAGGACTGTCATGACCATGGTCGTCACGAGCGTGATCGTCATGGCCGTGGTGGTTGACCGCAGTGGCCACCGCTGCGCCGGCCAAGGCGCCACCAGCGGCGGCCACCATCGGGTTCACATAGTTGACGCTGGCCGATTGCGGCGGCGCTCCGAATTCCATCTCGTTGCGGCCGTAGTCGGTCAGGGTGCGGAACTTGCGCTGGCGCTCGGCTCGGGTCCTCGAGGCCGAGGCGTTGCGGGCGATCGCGACCAGGATCAGCAGGGCCAGCAGCACCAGGGCGCCGCCCAGCACCGACTTGCCTTGGACCTTGCCCAGGCCCGGCACGTCGATGGTCTCGAAGCCGCCCAGGCTGGGCAGGGCGAACTTGAAGCCCTTGGTGGCTTCCTGAACCTTCTCGCGCATCGGTGCGACCTGCTTGGCGATCGAGCCGAGCGAGAAGCCTTGGGCGGGCTTGGTCCCGTTCAGCTCGACGCCGAATTCGGTTTTCAACGCGCCGGTCGCCTTGTCGGTGGGCTTGACCTGCCAAGCGAAGGTCGGGGCTTCACCCGGCTTTACCACGGCGGTCTGGCGGCCGTTCGGGGTGATCTGGTAGCCTTCGCCCTGCAGGTCGGCATAGGCGCTGGTCTTCTTGGCCGCCTTGGTTAGGCCCAGCTTGGCGGCTTCCTTCTTGATCATGTCGCCGAGGGTGGCGGGCAGGGACAAGGTGACCTGGCCCTCCTTGCCCTGGGCCAGGCTTTCTCCCGAGGCCAGGACGGCGCCCTTGGTGGCTTCCGGCGCCACGGCCGCTTGCAGCTTCTGTAGCTTGGTGAGGACCTTCGGCGGCGCGGCCTTGACCGGCGCGACGATGGCCGGGGTCGGGGTCGGGGTCGGGGCCTTGGCCACAGCGGCGCCGGGTTTGACGGCGGCGACGGGCTTCACCGGGGCCGGAGTTGGCGCCACGGCCACGGGCCTGACGGCGGGCTTGATCACCGGATGAGCGACCGGCGCGGGCGCCGACTTGCCCACGGGCCGTGGCGCGGCGATGGCGGCGTGATGCGCGACGGCGCGCGGCTTATAATGCACGACCCTATGCTTGGGATTGGCGATCGGGGCCATGGCGGTCACCAGGGTGCCGTCGGCGCGCCGCCAGGTTTTCAGACCGGGGTGGCTGGACACGGGGACCGGCGCGGCGACCGGCAGGGTCGAAGCCGCGGGGCCGCCAAGCAGGCCGTCGGCCGGCGTGGTCTCGCTCGGCGCGGCGCCCATCAGCTCGGGGGTCTGGGTCGCGCCATATCCCGGCGCGGCCGAGGCGGGCGGCGCCTCGACAGGTTCGCGCGCGCCGCAACCGGCCACCACCAAAACCCCAACCGCGCATCCGGCCAGAGCCGTCAAACGGACTTTGTTATGCAACATCGGGTCCCCCGATCCCATGTTCGAACTCCCGGCAAGCGTCGCCTGTAGGAACAAGCGTTGAGAGAACCACGTCATCGCGACGAAATCAAAACGGTTAAGAGAGATTCACGAACTGGTTTCTTCCTACGGGCGAACTTTTGACGCTTCGTAGAGCGCCACCGCTGCCGCCGCAGACACGTTCAAGCTCTCAAACCCGCCCGGCATGGCAATTTTTCCCATCGCATCACAATGTTCGGCAACCAAGCGTCGGACGCCTTCGCCTTCCGATCCCAGCACCAGAACCGTCGGGCGGCCGTCCAGAACCTGGTCCAGGGTTTGTTCGGCCTCGCCAGCCAGACCCACGGCCCGCCAGCCCAGGTCGCTCAGTTCTTCCAGGGCGCGGGACAGATTGACCACGCGGGCATAGGGTATCTTGTCGATCGCCCCGACGGCGGTCTTGGCCAGCACGCCTGACAGGGCGGGGGCATGGCGGTCCTGGAGTATCACGCCGCGCGCGCCGAACGCGGCGGCCGAGCGGAAGATGGCGCCGATGTTCTGGGGGTCGGTGATCTGGTCGAACATCACCAACAGGCCCTGAGCCGGCATGCCCAGGTCATAGACCGACAGCGCCTCGGGCTCGTCGATCTTCAGCGCGATGCCCTGGTGCACCGCGCCGGGCGGCAGCTGGCGAGCAATCTCGGCGCCTTCCATGACCGTCAGAAAGGACGCCTTGGCCAGATCGGGGCTGAGTCGCTTGGCGCGGTCGGCGGTCGCCAACAGGCGTTTTGGCGCGGGCCTGGCGGGGTTGGAAAGCGCCGCCTCGACAGCGTGCGTGCCCCAGATCCAGTCCTTGGCGTCACCTTGGCCCTTGGAAAACTCGTTAGTTTTCCTGGGGTTGGAGCGAAAATCGCGACCTTTCGCAGAAGGCGGTTTCCGGTCGTTGCGTTCGGAATGAGAGGACACTATAAGACGCGCTCCGATTTGGGGCCCTGAGGGTTTCCGCGAGCCAGGGCGGCGCTGCTTTAGCACCGTCTCACCGGTCTCGAGGAAGCTTTTGTTCCTTTTTCGTGACGCGCGGCTCGCCGCGGGTTCGAGACTGGAAAGGCCGCTTTGAAAGAACTCTGCCGCGCGCTGGGGGAATGTCCCGAGTGGCAAAGGGGGGGGACTGTAAATCCCCTGGCGTACGCCTTCGTAGGTTCGAGTCCTACTTCCCCCACCACGCGCGGCGAGAGCTCCAACAAGGCTTGGCCCCAAAGCCAGAGACCGGGAGCCGACGCGACCCCGCTAGCCCGATGGGGTATATTGGGCGGGTATAGCACAGTGGTAGTGCAGCAGCCTTCCAAGCTGAGGATGCGGGTTCGATTCCCGCTACCCGCTCCAGCTCCCTATATATGACGACCCACATTCATAGCCGCCGGCGCGCAAGGTAGAGACCATGGCCAAGGAAAAGTTCGAACGTAACAAGCCGCACTGCAACATCGGCACCATCGGTCACGTTGACCATGGCAAGACGACGCTGACGGCCGCGATCACGATCACGCTGGCCAAGCAAGG